>JAFAID010000154.1 GCA_019236925.1 Mycobacterium sp.
CATGTTCAGGAAGTCCATGTTGCCGCCGACGTTGAGCTGCATGGTGCGGTCGAGTTGCACGCCGCGGTCCTCGAACAGCTTGGCCATCACGCGGTGGGTGATCGTCGCACCGACCTGGCTCTTGATGTCGTCACCGACGATCGGCACCCCGGCGTCGGTGAACTTCTTGGCCCACACCGGGTCGGACGCGATGAACACCGGCAGCGCGTTGACGAACGCAACGTCGGCGTCGATGGCGCACTGGGCGTAGAACTTGTCGGCCTCTTCGGAGCCCACCGGCAGGTAGGAAACCAGCACGTCGACCTCGGCCTCGCGCAGCACCTTGACCACGTCGACCGCCTCGGTGTCCGACACCTCGATGGTGTCGGCGTAGTACTTGCCGATGCCGTCGAGAGTCGGGCCGCGTTGCACCGTCACGTTGGTGGGCGGCACGTCGGCGATCTTGATGGTGTTGTTCTCCGACGCGAAAATCGCCTCGGACAGGTCGAAGCCGACCTTCTTGGCGTCCACGTCGAACGCGGCGACGAACCTCACGTCACGAACGTGGTAAGGCCCGAAACGCACATGCATCAAGCCGGGGACGGTCGAGGACTCGTCGGCGTTCTGGTAGTACTCGACGCCCTGTACCAGCGAGGACGCACAGTTGCCGACGCCGACGATAGCCACCCGGACTTCGGGCTGCGCCCCCGGCGCCTGTGACGGCTTGTGCTCACTCATGCGGCGTTCTCCTTAACTCTTATGTATGTCGTTGATGTTGTGGATTGCCCAGGTCTAGGCCTGCTCAGCGCCCCGTTGCGCTATGCGTTCGGCCGCGATCAGCTCGTTGAGCCAATTGACTTCCCGTTCGCTCGACTCCAACCCGAGTTGATGTAGCTGGCGGGTATAGCGGTCTAGGGAGTTGCTGGCCCGCGCCACTGCTTCACGCAGGCCCTCCCGACGTTCTTCTACCTGGCGTCGACGCCCTTCCAAGATGCGCATACGCGCCTCGGCCGGAGTGCGGTTGAAAAATGCCAGGTGCACGCCGAAGCCGTCGTCGGTGTAATTGTGCGGGCCGGTGTCGGCCACCAGCTCGCTGAAGCGCTTCCGGCCGTCATCGGTCAACTCGTAGACGCGCCGGGCACGCCGCACCGGCGTGCCCGCCGGGGCGGCATTCTCGGCGATCAGCCCGTCCGCCTGCATCCGCCGCAGCGCGGGGTAAAGCGAACCGTAGGAAAACGCCCGGAACGCCCCGAGCAGACCAGTCAGCCGTTTGCGCAATTCGTAGCCATGCATCGGCGACTCGAGCAAGAGTCCCAGGATGGCGAGCTCCAGCATCGAGTCACCTCCTTTGCTCCGCTTTGCTCTGGCCGTTACGACGTTTCGACGTCTCGCGCCATACTATCGGCCCGATATATTCGCCGCCACTCCAGTTGGCGTCCAGCTGACGTTCGCACTTTGTTCAGGCACTTTTGCCGCGCAGTTAGGGCGGTCCGCCCGGTTGTAATCACCGTGGTTGCAAGCCTGTTGGTGGCGGTCGGTAGCAGGCATAAACAACTAGCGTGTCAATACGTCCTCTTCATCTTCATTGGTTCCTGCCCACCTACGGGGACTCGCGCAACCTGATCGCCGGCGGTCACGGAAGCAACATGCACGGCGACCGGCCGGCGGATTTGAAGTACCTCATCCAGCTCGTGCAGGCCGCAGAGATCAACGGCTTCGAGGCTGTGCTCACGCCCACCGGTCAATGGTGCGAAGACGCCTGGCTGACCACCGCGATGCTGATCGGCAGCACCGAGTCGCTGAAATACCTGGTGGCCTTGCGTCCAGGGCTGATCAGCCCGACGCTGGCCGCGCAGATGGCGGCCACCTTTCAGTGGCAGTCGCAGGGACGGCTGTTGCTGAACGTGGTCACCGGCGGCGAGAGCATCGAGCAGCGGGCGTTCGGCGACTTTCTGCCGAAGCAGGCCCGCTACGCGCGGTGTAGCGAGTTCCTCGACATCGTCCACCGGCTGTGGACATCCGACGATCCGGTCATCGTGGCCGGCGAACACCTGCGGGTCGAGCAGGCTTCGCTGGCGCGGCGTCCCGATCCGCTGCCGGCTGTCTTCTTCGGAGGGTCATCACCCGAGGCCGGCCAGGTCGCAGCCAGGTTCGCCGACACCTACCTGACCTGGGGCGAGCCGCCCGCTCAGGTCGGCGAGAAGCTGGACTGGATCCGTGGCCTGGCCAAGACGCAGGGCCGGGAACTGAGCTACGGCATCCGGTTACACGTCATCTCCCGTGACACCAGCGAGCAGGCCTGGTCGGAGGCACAGCGGCTGCTGAGCGCGCTCAGTCCGCAGACCGTGGCCGCCGCCCAGCAGTCACTTGCGCGCTCGGAATCCGAGGGACAACGTCGGATGCGCGAATTGCACGGCGGCGGTGGCGATTTCGGTGTCGGCGCGGATGCCCGACGGCTGGAGATCTACCCGAATCTGTGGTCAGGCGTGGGGCTGGTTCGCGGCGGCGCAGGCACCGCTCTGGTCGGCTCGCATCAGGAAGTCGCCGACCGGATCACCGAGTACGCCGAGCTGGGCCTGGAGCACTTCATTCTTTCCGGCTATCCGCACCTGGAGGAGGCGTACATCTTCGGTGAGGGAGTACGCCCGATCCTTGCCCGGCGGGGTCTGCTGGGTGACGGCGCCGAACCGGCCAGACCGAAGGAACCGATCCGGTCGGCGTTCCTATCACACGTCGGAGACGTCAGTGCTTCTTAGCCCGGTAACCGAATCCGCGCTATCCGAGGTTGACGAAACCGCAGCACAGCACCGGGCTGCGCGGCGCACGGTGCTGGTGGCGAGCCTGGTCGGCACGACCGTCGAGTGGCGGGCCACGGCACACCGTGGTACGCGTGTGGATATCTGGTTGCGACAGCTGTGCTCAGCGTCGGGGCGACGGTCCTGCTCAAAGCTCGATGACGCCAGATGCGGCCCGAGCGGGTGCGGTAACTGAGGCACACGGAGTGGCCGGGCAAGCTCTCGGCATTGGTCCCGCGGACGTACTCTGGTCATCGTGCGATTGCAGCGACAGGTAGTCGACTACGCCCTTCGGCGGCGCTCACTGCTGGCCGAGGTCTATTCGGGTCGGACCGGCGTCTCCGAGGTGTGTGACGCCAACCCGTACTTGCTGCGTGCTGCGAAGTTCCACGGGAAGCTCAGCCAAGTGATGTGCCCGATCTGCCGCAAGGAGCAGCTCACCTTGGTCTCGTGGGTGTTCGGGGACCACTTGGGCGCGGTCTCCGGTTCGGCGCGCACCACCGAAGAGTTGGTCATGCTGGCGTCGCGCTTCGAAGAGTTCTCCGTGCACGTGGTGGAGGTATGCCGCACCTGCAGCTGGAATCACTTGGTCAAGTCGTATGTGCTCGGCGCGGCCCGCCCGGCCCGTCCTCCGAAGGGCACGCGGACAGCGCGCAACGGCGCGCGCACGGCTAGTGAATAACGAAGGGCAGCAAGACCACTCGGCCACTGAAACCCCGAATGGGGCAGGGGCCGATGGTGGGCCCAAGCGCTCCTCCGCTGACGACGGCAGCGATCAGGGGTCGACGTCCGACTCGCCGCGACGGCCGCGTCCTTCGGGTTCCCCGGTTCCACCCGACGACCGGTTGACCACGATCCTGCCTCCGGTCAAAGACGACGCGACGCGCCCGCTGCGGGATCCGATCGAGGCGGTCAAGGCTGCACTGGACGGGCGGCCGGCGTCGAAGACGCCGGACTGGCGCGATCCGGTCCAGTTGGCAACGGCCGCATTGGGACGCAGGACGCCGCAGCATCACCGGCAGCCGGCCGGCGGGGGCGGCGGCGGGCGACCGCCCAGTCCACCGCCGCGCAAGCCGTCGCTGCCCGACTGGGGGTGGTTGCGGCGACTCGACTCGACGTGGCTGCAGCACATCGACTGGAGGTGGGTCCGTCGCGGGCTGTACGTCGCCGCCGTGGTGCTGCTGCTGTTGCCGATCGTCACCTTCGCGATGGCCTACTTCATCGTCGACATTCCCAAGCCCGGTGACATCCGCACCAACCAGGTCTCGACGATCCTGGCCAGCGACGGCTCAGAGCTGGCCAAAATCGTTCCGCCGGAGGGCAATCGCGAGGACGTCAGCATTAACCAGGTGCCGGTGCACGTGCGACAGGCGGTGATCGCGGCCGAGGACCGCAACTTCTACTCCAACCCCGGCTTCTCGTTCACCGGCTTCGCGCGGGCATTCAAGAACAACATCTTCGGCGGCGACACGCAGGGTGGTTCGACGATCACCCAGCAGTACGTCAAGAACGCGCTGGTGGGATCCCAGCGCGCCGGGCTCGGCGGCCTGGTCCGCAAGGCCAAGGAACTCGTCATCGCCACCAAGATGTCGGGCGAGTGGTCCAAAGACGATGTGCTGCAGGCATACCTCAACATCATTTACTTCGGTCGCGGCGCGTACGGGATATCGGCGGCGTCCAAGGCTTACTTCGGCAAACCCGTCGAGCAGCTCACGGTGGCCGACGGAGCGCTGCTGGCCGCGCTGATCCAGCGCCCGTCGACGCTTGACCCCGCGGTGGACCTCCCCGGCGCCAAGGAACGGTGGAACTGGGTGCTCGACGGCATGGTGGAGGACGGCGCACTGTCGGCGAGAGACCGCGCGGCGCAAGCGTTTCCGCCGACAGTGCCACCCGAGCAGGCCCGCGCGCAATACCAGATCACCGGGCCCAACGGGTTGATCGAGCGGCAGGTGACCAGAGAGCTGATGGAGCTGTTCAATATCGACGAGCAGACATTGAACACCCAGGGGCTGCAGGTCACCATCACGATCGATCCGTCAGCGCAGAAGGCCGCGGAGGACGCGGTGTCCAAGTACATGGAAGGGCAAGCTCCCGACATGCGCACCGCGGTCGTCTCCATCGACCCGCACAACGGCGCGGTGAAGGCCTACTACGGCGGCAACGATGCGCACGGCTTCGACTTCGCCCAAGCCGGGCTGCAGACCGGGTCGTCGTTCAAGGTGTTCGCGCTGATCGCCGCGCTGGAACAAGGCATCGGTCTGGGCTATCAGGTGGACAGCTCACCGCTGACGGTCAACGGCATCAAGATCACCAACGTCGAGGGCGAGGGCTGCGGAACCTGCAGTATCGCCGAGGCGCTCAAGCGGTCGCTGAACACCTCCTACTACCGGCTGATGCTCAAGCTGAAGAACGGGCCGGATGACGTCGCCGACGCCGCCCACCAAGCGGGTATCGCCACCAGCTTCCCCGGTGTGGCGCACACGCTGTCCGAAGACGGCAAGGGTGGCCCGCCCAACAACGGAATCGTGTTGGGCCAATACCAGACTCGGGTGTTCGACATGGCTTCGGCATATGCCACGCTGGCCGCATCGGGTGTTTATCATCGACCGCATTTCGTGCAAAAGGTGGTCAACGCCGAGGGCCGGGTGCTGTTCGACTCCACCAACTCCGATAACGCCGGCGAACAGCGGGTCCCCAAGGACGTCGCCGACAACGTCACCTCGGCGATGCAGCCGATCGCCGCGTATTCGCGCGGCCACGTGTTGGCCGGCGGACGGCCGTCCGCGGCCAAGACCGGCACCACGCAGCTGGGTGATACCGACGCCGACAAGGACGCCTGGATGGTCGGCTACACCCCGTCACTGTCGACAGCGGTATGGGTGGGCACCGTCACCGGCGACAAGCCACTGGTCAACAAGTGGGGTTCGCCGATCTACGGTTCGGGTCTGCCGTCGGACATCTGGAAGGCAACCATGGACAGTGCGCTCAAGGGCACCACCGTGGAGTCCTTCCCCAAGCCGGGGGAGATCGGTGGCTCGGCCGGGGTGCCGGCAGCGCCGCCACCGCCACCGCAGCCGCCGCAGATGCAGGTCATCCAGCCCACGATTGAAGTGGCACCGGGCATCACGATCCCGGTCGGGCCGCCCACCACGGTCCCCGTAGGGCCGGCACCTCCGCCACCGCCACCGGGAGCGCCCGAGCCTGTTCCGCCGCCGCCGTGATCGGCGCCGAGACGGGTCGCCCCACCATCTCGCCGCGGCCGTTGGCCGCCGACTTGCGCTCCGCCGATGACCGCGACTGCCCCAGCCGCACGGATTTTCTGGGAGCGGCGCTGTCGGACGTTGTTGGCGGCCCGGTGGGCCGGCACGCGGTGATCGGGCGCACGGCTTTCCTGACCCCGTTGCGGGTGATGTTTTTGATCGCGCTGGTATTTCTGGCGCTGGGCTGGTCGACGAAAGCGGCGTGCTTGCAGAGCACCGGGACCGGGCCGGGTGACCAGCGGGTCGCCAACTGGCAGAACCAGCGCGCCTACTACGAGCTGTGCTACTCCGACACCGTGCCGCTGTACGGCGCGGAGTTGTTGAGCCAGGGCAAGTTTCCGTACAAGTCCAGCTGGGTGGAGAAGGATGCCGGCGGCAAGCCGCAAACCCGCTATGACGGCCGGCCCGCCGTGCGCTACATGGAGTACCCGGTGCTCACCGGGGTGTATCAGTACGTGTCGATGGCGTTGGCTAAGACCTACACCGCGTTGAGCAAATTGGTCGGGCTGCCGGTGGTCGCCGAGGTGGTGGTGTTTTTCGACGTCGCCGCCCTCGGGCTGGCGTTGGCGTGGCTGACCACGTTGTGGGCCACCGCGGGGCTGGCGGGCCGCCGGGTGTGGGATGCGGCGTTGGTCGGCGCGTCCCCGCTGGTGATCTTTCAGATGTTCACGAATTTCGACGCGCTGGCAACGGCTTTGGCGATTGGCGGGCTGCTGGCGTGGGCGCGGCGGCGACCGGTGCTGGCCGGCGTGCTGCTCGGGCTGGGTGTGGCGGCCAAGCTGTATCCGGCGTTGTTGCTGGGTCCGCTGCTGGTGCTGGGCATCCGGACCGGGCGCCTCGGTGAGCTAGCCCGCACCGCGGTTGCGACGGTGGCGACCTGGCTGGCGGTGAACCTGCCGGTCATGGTGCTCTTCCCGCGGGGCTGGTCGGAGTTCTTCAGGCTGAACGCTCGCCGCGGCGATGATATGGACTCGCTGTTCAACGTCGTCAAATCGTTCACCGGCTGGCAGGGTTTCGATCCGAACCTCGGCTTCTGGCAGCCGCCCGAGAGGCTGAACGAGGTTGTCCTGGCGCTGTTTGTATTAGCCTGTGGGGCAATCGGTTACGTCGCGCTGACCGCCCCGCAGCGGCCACGAGTGGCCCAGCTGGCTTTTCTGGTGATCGCGGCGTTTCTGTTGACCAACAAGGTGTGGAGTCCGCAATTCTCGCTGTGGCTGGTGCCGTTGGCGGTGCTGGCGTTGCCGCACCGCCGAATCCTGTTGGCGTGGATGACGATCGACGCGCTGGTCTGGGTGCCGCGGATGTATTACCTGTACCCCGTGCCCGACCGCGGGTTGCCCGAGCAGTGGTTCACCGCGACGGTGCTGTTGCGCGACATCGCGGTGCTGGCCCTGTGCGCGCTGGTGGTCCGGCAGATCTACCGGCCCGAAGAGGACCTGGTGCGCTGGGGTGGACGGGTGGACGATCCGGCCGGCGGGGTGTTCGACCGGGCCGGCGATGCGCCGCCCAGCTGGCTGGCTCCGTGGCTGCGCCCGGCTCGGCTACGACGATCGCCGCAGGCGAGCGCCGCGGCTGACGCCGATTTCGCAGGCTCAGCCCCCGTCCGGTAGCCTGGGTCGGTTGCCGACGCAGGCGACCCTCCTGCCACGGAAAAGACCGTGGCCGCAAACGACCATAGGAGGTGATGAGGTTCCCATGCGTCCATACGAAATCATGGTCATCCTCGACCCCACCCTCGACGAGCGCACCGTAGCCCCGTCGTTGGAGACCTTTCTCAACGTCGTCCGTAAAGACGGCGGAACCGTGGAGAAAGTCGACATCTGGGGTCGGCGCCGGCTGGCTTACGAAATCGCGAAGCATGCCGAGGGCATCTACGCGGTGATCGACCTCAAGGCCGCGCCCGCGACGGTGTCCGAGCTCGACCGTCAGCTCAGCCTGAACGAGTCGGTGTTACGCACCAAAGTGATGCGCGCCGACAAACACTGACGTGCGATCAGACAACAGCCTGTTGGCGAATGACCGCGTGGCGTCGTAGCCGTTGCGTAGGCTCTGCGACAGCATGCTCATGACCACCCAACCGCCGATTCCAGGCATGCCACGAGGACTAGGAGGTCACTGTGGCTGGTGACACCATCATCACCGTCGTCGGAAACTTGACCGCTGACCCCGAACTGCGGTTCACCCCGTCCGGTGCCGCCGTGGCGAATTTCACGGTGGCCTCGACTCCGCGGATCTACGACCGCCAGAGCGGGGAGTGGAAGGACGGCGAGGCGCTGTTCTTGCGGTGCAACATCTGGCGTGAAGCCGCCGAGAACGTGGCCGAAAGCCTGACTCGGGGGTCCCGGGTGATCGTGCAGGGCCGGCTCAAGCAGCGCTCGTTCGAAACCCGCGAGGGCGAGAAGCGCACCGTGGTCGAGCTCGAGGTCGACGAGATCGGCCCGTCGCTTCGCTACGCCACCGCCAAGGTGAACAAGGCCAGCCGCAGCGGCGGTGGCGGTGGTGGCTTCGGTGGTGGGGGCGGTGGGGGCTCCCGTCAGCCCGCTCAGACCGGCGCCGGCGCTGGCGACGACCCCTGGGGCAGCGCCCCGGCCTCCGGTTCGTTCGGCGGCGGCGACGACGAACCACCCTTCTAATTTCTCAACCAACTTCCTAACTCTCAGACCTATAGAACGAAAGAGACAGACATGGCCAAGTCCAGCAAGCGGCGACCGGCACCGGAGAAGCCGGTCAAGACGCGCAAATGCGTGTTCTGCGGCAAGAAAAACCAAGCGATCGACTACAAGGACACGCAACTGCTGCGCACGTACATCAGCGAGCGCGGCAAGATCCGCGCGCGTCGCGTCACCGGAAACTGCGTGCAGCACCAGCGTGATATTGCGATCGCGGTCAAGAATGCCCGCGAGGTGGCGCTGCTGCCCTTCACGTCCGCGTCGCGGTAAACGGCTTACGCAGAACGGAATTGACGAAAAGATGAAGCTCATTTTGACCGCCGATGTCGACCACCTCGGTTCGGCCGGCGACAGCGTTGAGGTGAAAGACGGATACGGCCGCAACTTCTTGCTCCCCCGTGGTCTGGCGATCGTCGCCTCACGCGGCGCGGAGAAGCAGGTCGAGGACATCCGTCGTGCCCGCGAATCCAAGCAAGTGCGAGACCTTGAGCACGCCAACGAAATCAAGACGGCGATCGAAGCGCTAGGCGCGGTTGCGCTGCCAGTCAAGACCGCTGGCGATTCCGGCAAGCTGTTCGGGTCGGTGACGTCCGGTGACATCGTCACCGCGATCAAAAAAGCCGGCGGACCGAATCTCGATAAGCGCATCGTCCGGTTGCCCAAGGGACACATCAAAGCCGTTGGTAACCATCCGGTCACGCTGCATGTCCATCCGGACGTAGACGTCGAGATCGCACTCGACGTCGTCGCCGAGGGATAAGGCTCGATACCCTAACCCGGTGGGGGCCGATGGGCCATCACCGGGGCCTCGGCGTTGCTGCGTAGGCTGGCGAACTTGCACGCGAACGCGACTGTTAGCGAACGTAACCGTCCGTTAACGCCGCGAATCATTAGTTGAAACGCAACACGCCCGAAGTGGCAACCCGCCCCGACACGCCGAAGAGATTCCCATCCACACAAAGTGTGTAGCAGTGTGGTCCGCTTATCTGCAGTGATGTTGCAATGCCGCGAATTGCTCCACAAGTTCTCCACACCCCCTCAACACAGGCGCCGACGGATATGCACACACGATGCACAGGTCTATGAACAACGTCGTTTGGAGTCCTCGCCAGCAACCTTTAGCGTCGTTCCGGTCGTGGGGTGATCGCGGTGTTGACGTAAGCGGTGTCGGGGGCATGGCTTAACGTCAAGTCACCTTCATCGAATGTGCGTTCGAGTGTTGTGCCGGAGGAGGTGGGGAGGCCGTGGCAGTCGTTGACGACCTAGGTCACCCCGGCATGGATGCCCCCAGCGAGGACTTCGGTCGTCAACCGCCGCAGGATCTGGCAGCCGAGCAGTCGGTGCTGGGCGGGATGCTGCTGAGCAAGGACGCCATCGCCGACGTGCTGGAAAAGCTGCGGCCCGGCGACTTCTACCGCCCGGCGCACCAGAACGTCTACGACGCCGTCCTGGACCTCTACGGGCGGGGGGAGCCGGCCGACGCGGTGACGGTTGCCGCCGAGCTGGATCGCCGCGGGCTGCTGCGCCGGGTCGGCGGCGCGCCGTACCTGCACACGTTGATCTCGATGGTGCCGACGGCGGCCAACGCCGGCTACTACGCCGAAATCGTCGCCGAGAAGGCGCTACTGCGTCGGTTGGTGGAGGTCGGCACCCGGGTGGTGCAGTACGGCTACGCGGGCGCCGAGGGCGCCGACGTCGCCGAGGTGGTGGACCGGGCGCAGGCCGAGATCTACGACGTCACCGATCGGCGGCTGTCCGAGGACTTCGTCCCGTTGGAGGACTTGCTGCAGCCGACCATGGACGAGATCGACGCGATCGCGTCCAACGGCGGGCTGGCCCGCGGGGTGCCGACCGGTTTCACCGAGCTCGACGAGGTGACCAACGGGCTGCATCCGGGTCAGATGGTGATCCTCGCGGCCAGGCCCGGCGTGGGCAAGTCGACGCTTGGACTCGATTTCATGCGGTCCTGCTCGATTAAGAACCGGATGGCCAGCGTCATCTTCTCGCTGGAGATGAGCAAGTCCGAAATCGTGATGCGGCTGTTGTCGGCCGAGGCGAAAATCAAGCTGGCCGATATGCGTTCGGGCCGGATGAGCGACGACGACTGGACCCGGCTGGCGCGGCGGATGAGCGAAATCAGCGAGGCGCCGCTGTATATCGACGATTCACCGAACCTGACGATGATGGAGATCCGCGCCAAGGCACGCCGGCTGCGGCAGCGGGCCGATCTGCGGCTGATCGTTGTCGACTATCTACAGCTGATGACCTCCGGCAAGAAGTTCGAGTCGCGGCAGGTCGAGGTATCCGAGTTTTCCCGTCACTTAAAGCTTTTGGCCAAGGAGCTCGAGGTTCCGGTGGTCGCGATCAGCCAGCTCAACCGCGGTCCTGAGCAGCGCACCGACAAGAAGCCAATGTTGGCCGATCTCCGTGAGAGCGGAAGTTTGGAGCAAGATAGCGACGTCGTTATCCTGCTGCACCGGCCCGATGCGTTCGAACGTGACGACCCGCGCGGTGGCGAGGCGGACCTCATTCTGGCCAAGCACCGCAACGGTCCGACCAAGACGGTGACCGTCGCGCACCAACTGCACCTGTCGCGCTTCGCGAACATGGCGCGCTAGGTGTAGGTTCTCAAACAAAATGGCCAATTCTCATTTGATCTGGCCACTCAGTGGCCAATTGGCCATTTGAATGAGACGGACCCTGTGTGAACCTCCTGGCGCCTCGACTTTGCTCGGTACGCGGAGCATGGTCCAGGTTGCTGGTCCTCGACCCGGCGCGGGGCGTAGCAGCTGGACGGAGGCGACCCAGATTTATCCCTTTGGTTAGGAACTGAATTGAAGCTCAACCGATTTGGCGCCACGCTGAGTGTCCTGGCTAGCGGTGTACTGATCTTATCGGGGTGTGGTGGTGACCACAACGCGAATAAAGCAGCTGGGGGAAGTTCGACGCCGAGCCCGTTGCCGGTGCCGGTGAATTGCGGGGGGGCGACGACGCTGAAGGCCAGCGGGTCGACAGCGCAGGCCAACGCGATGACCCGCTTTGTCAAAGCGTTCGAACAAGCTTGCCCCGGTCAGACGTTGAACTACACGCCCGATGGTTCGGGCGCCGGAATTAGCGAATTCACCAGCAACCAAACCGATTTCGGTGGATCAGACGTACCACTGGCCCCCAACGAGCAGGCGGCGGCCCAGCAGCGCTGCGGCTCGGGAGCGTGGGACCTGCCGGTGGTGTTCGGCCCGATCGCGATCTCCTACAACGTCAAGGGACTAAGTTCGCTGACTCTGGACGCTCCGACGGCGGCCAAGATCTTCAACGGCGGGATCACCACCTGGAACGATCCCGCGATCCAGGCGCTGAACAAGGGCGTCAACCCGCCCGCTGAGCCGATTCGCGTGATCTTCCGCAGCGATCTGTCCGGGACCACGGATAACTTCCAGCACTACCTCGATACGGCCTCGGACGGCGCGTGGGGTAAGGGCACCGGAAAGACGTTCAACGGCGGTGTCGGCGAGAGCGCCGAGGGCAACGACGGCACCTCGGCGGCCGTGAAGGCCACCGAAGGGGCGATCACCTACAACGAGTGGTCGTTCGCCCAGGCGAAGAACCTGAGCATGGCCAAGATCATCACCTCGGCCGGTCCGGAACCCGTGACGATCAGCACCGACTCGGTCGGCAAGACGATCGCCGGGGCCTGGGTCTCGGGAAAGGATAACGACCTGGTGCTCAACACGATGTCGTTCTACAAGCCGACGCAGCTCGGCGCCTACCCGATCGTGCTGGCGACGTATGAGATTGTCTGCTCGAAGTATCCGGATCCACAGGTTGGTGCGGCCGTGAAGGCGTTCCTGCAGAGCGCTATCGGCGGCGGCCAGAACGGTCTGGCGGACAACGGATACATCCCGATTCCGGAAGCGTGGAAGTTGTGGTTGAGGGCTGCGGTCAATGCGATCACGTGATCTGGGATGTCATCACCCGCGGAGCGTCACCCGGGGACGTAGAGCCCCACATCGCCAACAAATTGGCGGAAGTCGATCCTCAAGCGGCTATTGCAAACCAATTTTAGGCCGTCAAAGCACTTGGGACAGGAACCGCTGTAGCCGCTCGGTCTTCGCGGCTTCGAATATTTGGTCGGGAGGCCCGGATTCTACGACCTTGCCGTGATCCATAAAAACGACGGTATCGGATGCCGACCGGGCAAAACCCATTTCATGGGTGACGACAAGCATCGTCATGCCGCCGGCGCCGAGGTCGGCGATAAGTTTCAGGGCTCCCTTGACCATTTCCGGATCCAGCGCCGCGGTCGCCTCGTCAAAGAACATCACCTGCGGAGCCATGGCCAGCGCGCGGGCAATCGCAACGCGTTGTTGTTGGCCACCGGACAGCATGCCGGGGCGGGCACCCGCCTTGTGCTTCAGACCAACTCGGTCCAGCTGAGTCAGCGCGAGCTCCCGGGCCTCGTCGCTAGACAGTCCCCGCAACTTGCGCGGCGCCAGCGCAACATTCTTCAGGATGCTGAGATGCGGGAAAAGATTGTAATTCTGGAACACCATGCCGATGCGCTGGCGGAGCGCGGCGGGATCGTCGCGCAACACCGACCGGCCGTCCAGCAGGATGTCGCCGCTATCGATCTCATACAGTCGGTTCAGGCTGCGCAGTAGCGTCGACTTACCCGAGCCAGACGGTCCGATCACGGCCACTGTGCTGCCGGCGGGGGCCTGGATATCGACGCCGCACAGCACCTCCGTCCCGCCGATAGTTTGGTGAATATCCTTGGCTTCCAACGATACTGAGGCTCGCACTGCGGTATCGGCGGTCACATGATCCCCTGGCCGAATGTGGACGCGACCACTTCGGTATCCTTTTCTCGCTTAGTGGCGGCACGGCCACGGCGAAGCCGGTTGTCGATGTAGTTCACCAAATGCGTCAACGGAATGGTCAACATCAAGTAGAAGAGACCAGCGGCCACTAACGGCGACAAGTTGCCGGTCTGCGCATTGAGGTCGCGGCCCACCTGAAACAGCTCTCGCTGTTGCGCGACCAAGCCCAGGAAGTACACCAGTGCGGAGCCCTTCAACAGCGCGATGAACTGATTGACCAGTGCCGGCAGTACCCGCCGTATTCCCTGCGGCACTATCACCAGCCGCATCGCAGTCCGATAGCTGAACCCGAGCGCACGGGAGGCTTCCAGCTGGCCGGGGTCGACACTTTGAATACCCGAGCGCAGAATCTCGCCCATGTAGGCGGCGGCCGTCAACCCTAATGCGGCAATGCCCAACGGGTAGGGGTTGCTGTGGGTCAGCCCGCGCACCAACGGCCCGATGCCCAGCCCGATGATCAGGATGATCACCACCTCGGGAAGGCCGCGGAAGACGTCGGTGTAGGCGCGTGCCGGCCAGCGCAGCCAGCGTGAATGCGACAACCCGGCCATTGCCAGGACCATGCCAAGCACCAAGCCGATAACGATGGCGCTATTGGTCAGGATCAACGTATTGGGCAGCCCCGTCGTCAACAAAATGGGGATGGCCTGTCGGTACATGTCCCAGTCGAAGAAGGAATCACGCAACTGGGCCAAGGCGGACTTCGGCGGCGCCGGCCCCACCGGCTCGCGATGCTGGCGCGCGGCGATCGCGGCGAAGTCCGGCAGTTTTGGGGCGGGGAGGAATTTGGACCCGGGTTTCCAGCCAGGCGGCAGTGTCCGCGGCACCCACTGGCAGTACAGGTTCGCCCAGGTGCCGTCGGCAATGACGGCGTCCAGCCCGGAATTCAGCGCATCGATCAGCGGCTTGTTCTCTTTGGCGACCGCGTAGGCAATAGAACTGTCTTGGCCGAAGATGCTCGCGACAACCACCGCCGGGTCGCCCGGTCGTATCACGGTCGATGCCAGGGTTCCGGGCGCTACCCACGCATCGAGCTGGCCCGCCTTGAGGCTGGCGTATAGGGTCGCGAAGCCGGGATACTTCACCGGTTGCAGGTTCAAAGTTTTGACGACGAACGACTCCTCGACGGTGCCTTGGACCACGCCGATGCGCTGGCCGGCCGCGAGGTCACCGAATTTGTGGATCGGTGAGCCGGGCTGGACCACGAGCGAGTAGAAGCCGAAATCGTAGCCGTTGGTGAAGCCGACGGTTTCCCGCCGCGCATCGGTCGCTTTGATCGACGCCGAGCCGACATCGAAGCGCCGGGACGCTACCTGGGCGAGCAGCCCGGAGAAGTCGGTGGCGAAGAAGCGGAGCCGCAGGCCCAGCTTGTCGGCAATGGCGCGCAATAACAGGTTGTCGAAGCCGGTGAACTCTCTGGTCGGATTGATGCAGACGTTTGGCGGGGCATCCGACAGCGTGCCCACCGTCAGGACGCCTGGCGTACCGAGGCCCAATGCGCCGACGTTCACTGAGCTGAGCGACTCGACGGAGATTGTGGTGCCCGGGTCCTCCCGGTGCGGATGAGGGAGCTCGGTCAGATCTTCCGGCAAGACCATGGAGCTGCTCAAGCCGCTTGGTGCGCACTGGTTCCAGTCGGCACGCGCGGGCGGGACCAGTCCACCGAAAGCCAAGCCGCACACTAGCAGCAGTGTCACGGCCAGTGCGAACAGTTTTCCGCGGCGCTTGGCGCGCCGGCCCATACACAAACTCATCACCGCTAACCGTATCGACCGACCGGCGACTCGGCAGGTTAACAGTTGGTTCAGAGCGCGATCGACGATTCGCCGCGACCCGCATCGGCCCCAGCGAACGGCCCGATGCATGGTTCAGAGTGGATCGAGGCTAAAATTTCATGACGGTTTCAGTTGAGCAAAGGTACTGCAGCTTACCCGCGATGCGACGGCCGATATCGCCTGTTTGGCTTTAGTGTTGGCTGCTATGGCCGGACTGGACAATTACGTGAAGCGCTGGCGCACAGCGCTTCACGTAACCGTGTCGGCATTGATAGTTGCCATCCTCGGACTCGTCATCACCCCCGTAGCTCATGCGGCTGCGGCCACGGCGACGTTGTCGGTGTCACATGCGTGGCAGACCGGTTTCATCGCCCACTTCACCATCACCAACTCGAGCATGGTGCCGTTAACCGATTGGAAGCTTGAATTCGACTTGCCGGTGGGAGAATCCGTCTCGCACACGTGGAATAGCACCCTTGCACAATCTGGCACGCACTATGTTCTCACCCCCGCGAATTGGAATCGCATCATTGCACCCGGTGGTTCAGCCACAGGTGGTCTAAGAGGCGTGCTGACCGGTTCCTATTCGCCACCGTCGAATTGTCTGCTCAACGGGCAATATTTTTGCACCTAGAGGCGACCGCGCACTGAGGCGCAAACTCGACGTGACGGAGGGACCGAAACCGGCTCGGTCCAGCTGGGCGATCAGGGTTGAGCTCTCCTCCCTATCGCCGTAAAAGTGAGCTGAGATCGCCTTGAGTCCAAGCTTAAACTCCGGTAAGAAGATCCGATGACGCAGATCACAGTGCGGGCGCGCCGGTCAGAGCGAGGAGTGCGGCGGTGAACGGATACAAGGTGTTCGGGTACATCACCGCTGTTGGCGTGATCGTTGGCGTGGCTAACGCGCTGAGCAACTCAGTCGCCCACGCTGACGACTCGCTAGCTGGGAGCGACACGGCGATCATCCTCGGCGGAACCACCGAGCCGACGCCGTCGACCGCTTTCGCGCAGACCGCCGAGGATCTGTATCTGCACCCACTGGGTTTCGACGATGGCGCGACCGGCTCGACGGTCTGCGACATGATCGGGACCGACCCCTGCGCCGCGCCGCTGCAGGTGCTGACGACGCCTGAACTCATCCAGCAGGGCCCGAGCAGTCTCACCGCCGCGGACGACGTCACCCTCGCCGTAGAGAACGAATTCAACGCGAATCCAGGCGCTTTCGACGCCGAGCACCCGCTGACGATCTTCGGATACTCACAGAGCGCCACCGCCGAGTCGATCGCCATGACCCAACTCGAAGCAGACGGCATCCCCAGCGCCGATCTGCACTTCGTGTTCATCGGCGACCCCTCCCTCCCGGGCGGCATATGGCCCAATCTGGAACCAGACATGGACGCGCTATTCGGCCCGACCCTGACGAACACCCTTCTCACGGATTTCAACTTTGACGCCGTCCTGGGCAACTTGACACCGGATGATCTGTACCCGGCGACCATCTACAGCCTGGCCACCGATCCGGTCCCCAACTTCCAACAGGTCTTCGAAACCCAGGGCCTGTCGGGCGCACTGCTAGACGTATTCGGCCCGCACGTGGAGTACCTGGGGTTGACACCGACCGAAATCGCCGACGCGACCATGACGACCAACGGCGACCTCACCCTTGTCGACATCTCCGACAACGACATCAATAACGCTGACGCGTGGATTAGTGCAGTATTCGAGCACGGCGCCGCCGGCAGCGGACTGCTCGAGAGTGTCTTCCAGTCTCTGGAACTGTATTTGACCAACATGTTCTGACCTGAGTCGCGGGCGCACCGACGAGCGGTGCCAGGCAATCACATCGATAGCAATCCGGCGCGCGCTGCCGCCAGGGCGACGCGTGTGGCCTGTGCGATGAGATCCTCGTCGATGGGGTCGCCGGTGGTGACCATGCGGTAGAAAAGTGGCGCTCGGAACGTGGTAAGCAAGGCGTTGGCATCGGTGTTTGCCGGAAGCTCACCGCGATCGATCGCTTGGGTGACGAGCGCTGTTGCGCGCTCGGCCTGGTGCTCGAAGTAGCGTCGGGTTGCTTCGGCTAGCTGAGCTGATCGCAGGCCGGCGGTAAGGACGACTGCAACAATCTGGCGCCCGACGCCACCGTTCAGTTGGTCGGCCAATTGCCTGCCGAGCGCGAGCAGGTCTGTTTCGATGCTGCCGGTCTCCAGGTCTGGGATGGCGTCGTGCGACCACGTCTCGAGCGCATCTACCAGGAGGTCGTCGAGCGTGGGCCACCGCCGATAGACGGTGGTCTTGTTGACGCCCGCGCGGGTGGCCACCGCCTCCACACTGAGTGCCGCGTACCCGTTGACGGTCAGTTCATCCAGGGTGGCAGCGAGGACTGCCTCGCGAACCCGTGCGCTCCGACCACCAGTACGAATACCCCTGACTAGCTGCTGGTTCTCCATTTATCGCCTCAAATAGTTGCGTTATTGGCCACTTTGTGCCACTTTGAG
This sequence comes from Mycobacterium sp., assembly GCA_019236925.1. Lineage (GTDB taxonomy): Bacteria > Actinomycetota > Actinomycetes > Mycobacteriales > Mycobacteriaceae > Mycobacterium. The sequence continues at coordinate 17,851 of JAFAID010000154.1, forward strand.
ACTATAGCAACACTAAGTTGCGTTAACTAGTAAGGAGTGACCATGCGATTCATGTTCGACACCGATGAGGCGTTCTCGTACGAGACGCTGCGTGCGGTGGCATACACCGTCTACGGTGGGGCCGATATCGGCGAGGTGATGGCAACCGCGGCACGGATCACGCCTGGTGACCCGGAGTCGTGGTATCGGGAATGGCGGGCCCTGGCCGACCGCACCGCCACCATCGCCGAGAAATGCGCCGCTGACGGGCACACTGCCAGTGCCAGCAGTGCCTACCTGCGCGCCTCCAATTACTACCGGAGCGCCGAGTTCTTTCTTCGCGACGATCCAGCCAACGATCCGCGGGTGGCGGACACCTCCGCCCGCGCCATCGAGGCGTTCCGGGCCGCGCCGGAGATCCAGGCACAGTGGACGCGGGTCCGCATCCCCTACGAGGGAATCGAACTCGAGGGTTATTACCTCAATTCCAGCGGCGACGAACCCGGACGTACCCTGCTCGCACACGGCGGGTATGACTCCACGGTCGAAGAGTTGTTTTTCACCGTCGGGGAGGCCGCGCGGCGGCGCGGGTGGAACTGCCTGATTTTCGAGGGCCCCGGGCAGGGGTCGGCGTTACGGGTCAACAAACTGCCATTCCGCCACGACTGGGAGGCCGTGGTCACCCCCGTGGTGGACTTCGCCACCAACCTTCGTGGGGTCGACCCCGACCGCATCGCGCTGCTCGGGATGAGCATGGGGGGCTACCTCGCACCCCGCGCGGCCGCATTCGAGCACCGGATCGCGGCGTGCATCGCCTACGACGGCGTATTCAACATGGCGGCGGCGCTGCCCGATCTCCCGGGTACCCGCGCACTGTCGGAGCAATGGGTCGCGGCGATGGACCGTTTGGTCGCCAACCGTACGCAGTTGCCGAGTTCGCTCCGCTGGGCGCTATCCAATGGACTGTGGGTGTTCGCAATCACCACCGCCCAGGAGTTGCTCGACGAGTTCAGCAAGTTAGACCTCACCGAGGTTGCCCATCAGATCAGCTGTCCGACGCTGGTCTGCGAGGCCGAGAACGACCACTTCTTCTCCGGGCAGCCGCGCATGCTCTACGAGGCCCTGCACTGCCCGAAAACCCTGCTGACGTTCAGTGCCGCCGAGGGCGCCGGAGAG
>JAFAID010000309.1 GCA_019236925.1 Mycobacterium sp.
CCAGTGGCCGGCCCACGGCCAGGCGCAGCTCTTGCCAATGCCAGGTGAGCCGACCACGCCAACCACACCGCCGTGTCCGTCGATGGCACGCTCCAGCAGCCCCTCGACGGCGGCCATCTCCCATTGCCGACCGACCAGACTGGACTCAGCACGCCTGGCGGCGCGATGCCCCTCCGGCACGCCCAGCAGCCGCTGGGCGCAGACCGGTTGATCGGTGCCTTTGATGCGGACACGCTCAACTTTACCGAGAGCCGCTGCGCCCTCGACCAGCCGCGCCGTGGATTCGCTGAGCATCACCCCGCCCGGCGGTGCCACCGATTCCATCCGTTGCGCCATGCCGACTTGCTCACCGACGGCGGTGTAACCGAATGGCCCCGAACCGATTTCACCGGCAATCACCTGACCGGAGTTAAGTCCCACCCGCAACTGCAGATCCACACCATCGTGCTCTCGGACATCGACGGCCAGCCGCTTGGCCTCCTCCTGAACGCCCAACGCCGCCAGACAGGCACGAACGGCGTGGTCCTCCAACGCGACTGGCGCGCCGAACACCGCCATGATCCCGTCACCGGTGAACTTGTCCACCGTGCCCCCGTAACGCTGCACTACCGCCGAAGCGCGGTCAACCAGGTCGGTCATGATCTCGCGCAGCCGCTCCGCACCCACCGCCGCAGCAACGTCCATCGAGTGCACCACGTCGGCGAACAACACCGTCACCTGCTTGTACTCCGCCGGCGTCTCCGACCCCAACAGCGGCGACCCGCACGCGTGACAGAATCGAGCGCTCTCCGCCAGCGCCTCGGTGCCACACGTCGGGCACAACATTGCCGCCGTCATCCGATACCGCCGATCCATGGGTTCGGACCACCCGCTACGCCAGCATATGGCGTCACAAAAGGGCAGGACCGTTTTGTGTCGGTCAACCGTGTCGGGCAGCCTCCTGGACGAGCTGCACGCGCGAGGTGAGGCCGAGCTTGGTGTAGACGTGGGTGAGGTGGGTTTGCACGGTGCGGGGTGAGACGAAAAGCCTTGTGGCGATGTCCTTATTGCCGAGGCCTTCCGCGGCGAGGCGGACGACGTCGCGCTCGGTGGGGGTCAGCGATGCCCAGCCGCTGGTGGGTCGTTTGCGTTCGCCGCGGCCACGCTGCGCGTAGGCGATCGCCTCCTCGACCGACATCGCGGCGCCCTCGACGTACGCGGTGTCAAAGTCCTGCTCACCCAATGCATCTCGCAGCGCCGCCACCGAGTTCTCGCAGCCGGGGTCCCAGACCTTGAACCGGACCGCGCCCATACGTTGCCGAATGGCGTGTGCCGCCCCGAAAAGGCGGGCGGCTTCGCGGTGCCTACCGGCACCGCCGGCCAGAACGGCCAGGCACTCGATGGTGTCGGAAAGCCCCAGGTAAGCCTGAACTTCGGCGGCACGTGCTAGCGCGTCATGGGCGTCGCGCTCGGCTTGGTCTGGTTCACCTGCCGCGATCGCCACGCGGGCGCGCGTCGTCAAGGCCCACGCCGCGTTCCAGCCCGTTTGTGTCGAGACGGCCTCGTCGGCCCAGCGGCGTGCGGCGGCGAGATCCCCGTCTGCCAGCGCGGCCTCGGAGTTCAAGATGCGCTGTGCTAGCGCAATCACACCCGTGATGACACTCAGGTGCTGCCCTGCGGCCTCGCGTGCATCGTGCGCCGCCCCACCATCCCCGGCGGCCAGAGCCACCATTCCCAACACCACGTGCCCCCATAACGCGAACCTCCCGCCAAGCTGCGCGCCGCCCTCCAGGATCCCCTCAGCCGCCGCGCAGGCCGCGGCCACCTCACCCTGGTGTGCCAGTGTGAGGCTCTGCGCCCCGAGGCTCATCACCCTACCGAGCTCGTCGTGAGCTGCCTCGGCCTCGGCGGCCACCTCGCCGAATTGTGCGGCGGCGTCGGCCAGGTCGCCGGCGAACATCAGCGCCGACCCTCGCCAGTGGCGGCACCCACGCGAGACGAACCGGTCACCGATCGCCTCGGCGAGGTCGCGTCCTTCCTCGGCGGGCGCGCGCGCCGCGATCGGGTCACCGGCGACAATCGCCGCGTTCGCCTGCAAGTGGAGGATCTGGCACAGCCGCCACCGATCGTCCAAGGCCCGAGCCAGGCCGATCGCCTCGGCGAAGCATGCCCGGGCCATCTCGGCGTTATGGGTCTGGCTGGCGTTAACGCCGCAGGCGGTCAATGTCCGGACCAGCAGGGCCGGGTCATCGACGTCGCGCGCGACCGCCAGGGCTTGCTGAGCCTGATCTACGCCGTCGGCGGCCCCCATGAAGACGGCGAGCGTCGCGCGGTCGGCGAGCGCCCGCGCACGCACCGCGGGCGCCACCCCGGGATGCTGCGCATCGATGTCGCTGAGGGCGGCGTCGAACCAGGCCAGCCCTTCCCGGAGGCGGCCCCGCGCTTGCCACAGCGGCTGCAGCGAGGACGCCAGCGTTAGCGCGGGCGCGATGTCGGAGTGTTCGCGGCTCCACCCGAACGCGGCGCGCAGGTTGTCGATCTCGGTTTCGGCCTGCTCGATACGCTGCTCATACTCGCTGCCTGCCGGGGCGTCGAGCACGGCGGCCATCGACGTGTAGTGGTCGCGGTGGCGCGCCCGTACGATGTCGGCCTCGCCGGATTCGCCGAGCTTTTCCAGGGCGTATTGGCGCACCGTCTCCGGCAGCCGGTAGCGGGTTCGGCCTCCGCTGTTGTCGGCGACCACCAGTGACTTGTCCACCAGGAGCGTGAGTTGATCAAGCACCCGGAAGCGCTGCATGTCGGCGCCGCCGGCCACCGCTTGGGCGGCGTCGAGGTCGAAGCCGCCCAGAAACACCGCCAGCCGGCGGAACAATACCCGTTCGGGTTCGGTCAGCAGCGCGTGCGACCAGTCCACCGAGGCGCGCAGCGTCTGCTGGCGTTGCACCGCGGTGCGCGCACCACCGGTCAACAGCCGGAACCGGTCATGCAGGCCATCGAGGATCTCGGCTAGCGACAACGCGCGTACCCTCGCGGCCGCCAGCTCGATCGCCAACGGCATGCCGTCGAGGCGGCGACAGATCTCAGTCACCGTCGTGGTGTTGTCGTTGGTGATGCGGAAATCGGGTCGAGCACGGCGGGCCCGGTCGATAAACAACTCGATCGCCTCGTCGGCCAACGACAGCGACGGCACCCGCCAGCTCACTTCACCCGCAACGCCGATCGGCTCACGACTCGTGGCCAGCACGGTGAGCCCCGGCGCGGCACCCAGAACAGCGGCGACCAGCTCGGCGCACGCGTCGAGCAGGTGTTCGCAGTTGTCCAGCACCACCAGCATCTGACGGTCGCGAACAAACCGCAGCAGCG
>JAFAID010000509.1 GCA_019236925.1 Mycobacterium sp.
TCACTCAACGAGGCCACCTCGGACACCGAAGGATTTCACGGGCGCCGCTGACCAGGCGTTTTCGCCTCAACCACCCACCGGGTTGGGGGGCAGATCCGTCATGCTGACCGCCGGGTCAGTGTTCGGTAGCCGGCTGGGCAGCAGCGTCGCGTTGGGGTCACGGTTGGCGACCTTCGCGGTCAACCGGTTCATCCGCTCGACCAGGTCCTGTTTACGGTCGTTGTCTCTGACGTCCTGCACCTGATCGCTCACCGCGGCAAGCTTGTCCTGCGCCTCGTCCCACTGACCCAGCGTGATCATTTGCTCAACGCGGTCCAAATCGGTCTGGGCCGACGATGCGATCCGCTCATCATGCACCGAAGCCGGCTCGCCGAACACCTTCGTGTGAAAACCGTAGAGCGTATCGCCGGGCTGGGCGTCACCCATCATCGCGACGAATCCGCCGACGCCGAGCAGGGTCGCGGCCAACGTCGCTACCACCGCCATGCGGCGCCGCAGATGACGACGCTGGGCCAGCCCTCGATTCAACGCGCGGACGGCCTCCCACTCAGGGCACAGCCCGCGTGGCACCGGGGCCCTCAACTCGTCGCGCCAGTCCTCCAGCAGCCTGGCCACCGCTCGCTCTCCGCTATCCCGCTGGTCTGCGACGTCGCTGAACTCCACCGGCTCACGTCTGGCCAGCGCGTCGATGAACCGCTCGGTACGGGCCACCGCGGCCAGATCGGGCTGATCAAACGGTTTAGGAGTCGGTTCAAACATGATCTTGCCCCGCTGCAACAATCTCGGATTTCAGCCGCGCCAAGGCGCGGTGTTGGGCTACGCGTACAGCTCCGGCGGTGCCGCCGACGGCGCTGGCCGTCTCCTCGGCGCTCAAACCGACCACGACTCGCAGTATCAGGATTTCGCGTTGTTTATCGGGCAGCACGTTCAGCAACTCGGTCATCCTGCTAACGGAATCGGCTTCGATGGCCACCTGCTCGGGACCGGCCTCGGCCGACCTGCGGTCGGGAATGGAGTCGGTGGGATACGCCAGGTCGCGGCCGGCTGCACGATACGCATCGGCCACCTTGTGCGCGGCGATACCGTACACAAAGGCCAGGAACGGACGCCCGCGATCACGGTAGCGCGGCAACGCCATCACGGCGGCCAAGCACACCTCCTGTGCCACGTCATCAGCTGAAAGGCCGCTCCGCTCGACTGTGCCGATTCGTGCGCGGCAGTATCGGAACACGATCGGGCGGATCGTCTCCAGCACTTCTCGAAGCGCGTCCCGATCGCCTGCTACGGCATCAGCTACAACAGCGTCGAGACGTTCCTCCTGCGTTGTCATCGGTGGCAACATCTCCAGCGTTACGAACCGGACATCGCCCGGCACGGTGGCACGTAGTAAAACAATAACGATCCGCTGCAGCAAATGCGGGGTTAGCGCTGGCTCCAGGCTCCGCCCCAATGCTGCACCTGGCGGGCGCACTCGTCGCGAATATCGCACAGCTCTGCGATCGGGCGGGTCGAGCTTCCCGAGTCGACCAGGTCGACCAGAACGCAGGCGACCGCCCAGCGCAGCGGCACCAGGCCCAACCGGCCGGTCAGGTCCAGCGCCGCCGCACCGACGGTCCGGGCCCGGTCGACGGCGCCGGCGCTGCATAGCGCGGCCGCCAACACCACGTCGCTTTTGGCGCCGTGCCGGGCGGAGACCGACCCGTCGACCTTGGTCGCAGCCAACTCGACGCCGAGCTCCGCATTGCGCACCGCGGCGGCGCCGTCGCCGGCCGCCATTGCCAACTCGGCGGCAACCCACGCTCGGCGCACCGACAGCCGGTGCTCCGGCGCTTCCGCGACGAACGGCTGTGCCCGGCTCAGCAACGTCGCGGCGGCGGCCAAGCGGCCGACGCCGAGCGCGTCGGCCGCCAGCCCGATCAACGCGTCGGCGGCGGCCTCGGGGTCGGCGCCGGCCAGCGCCAACGCGCGACCGTCCCAGCCGCGGGCCAACCGATGCCAGCCCAGCTGGCGCAGGAACGAGGCCTGGGTGCTGTGCGCCAGCGAGGCAAGCCGGTCGGCCGGTGCACAGCGCAGTAGCGTCGCGAGGTCGTTGCGAGCGCTCCCGTAGCGGCCCTGCCCCCCGGCGCCAACCGCGCGTAGCCATAGCTGCCGAGGTGTGCCCGCCGACGGCAGCGGCCAGCGCCCGGGCTCACTTCCAAAGGCCGCAGCAGTAAGGTCGGACTCGATTGTCGGACCGTGAGAGATATCGATCACCCGGGTCACCAGTTAAAATTTCATGGTTTCTGAGTTACACCGGTATTAAATCTGACGCAGATTATATTTAGTGTGCCTACCCCGCGACCAGTCGCGAGCTGGGACGTTCCTCGTCACACCATGTGTCCACGCACGCGTGGGTGAGCACACTCCGCACGTCGATGAACTCAGGGTAAATTGTCAAGCCGCCGTTGAGCATTCGGCAGATCACCGACTGTTGACGAAATTTCCGTAGGCCCCCTACCTTTAAGGCCGACGAGTTAGTCACCGACGACCCGCTCGATTCAGTTGACGACGTACCTGTTCGCAAACTGGCCGTGTAGAGAGGGACTTCAATGCCACAACCGGAGCAGCTACCAGGCCCTAACGCCGATATTTGGGAATGGCAATTACAAGGCCTTTGCCGTGGGGTCGATTCGTCGGTGTTCTTCCATCCGGACGGCGAGCGCGGCCGCGCCCGCTTGCAGCGTGAGCGGCGCGCCAAGGAGATGTGCCGCCAGTGCCCGGTCATGGCGCAGTGCCGCGCACATGCCCTCGAAGTCGGCGAGCCCTACGGCATCTGGGGCGGCCTCTCGGAGACCGAACGCGAACTGCTGCTCAAGCGTGAGATCGGTAGGACGCGCACGATCCGCCGCACCGCCTAGTTCCTCAGCAGACAACGCCCCGCCCCGTCCCTGGGGGCGGGGCGTTGCTGGATCCGTCGCGAGGCGGAATAGCCGCGCGCGATGCACGGGTTGCAATGACAATGACCGCATCAGACACCGCCACCCGCAGCCTCGGCCGATTCGGCGTCTTCGGACTCGGCGCCACGCCGGAGCAGGCCCAGGAAATCGAACGGCTGGGCTACGGCACGATTTGGGTCGGCGGTTCGCCACCGGCCGAATTATCCTTCGTTGAGCCACTTTTGGAGTCGACCACCGACCTGAAGGTGGCCACCGGCATCGTCAACATCTGGACGGCCGCCGCCAAGCCCGTCGCCGAGTCGTTCCACCGCATCAACACCGCCTACCCTGGCCGGTTCGTCCTCGGTGTCGGGGTCGGCCATCCCGAGGCCCAGGCGCAATACCGCAAGCCCTACGAGGCGCTGGTGGCATACCTCGACGAGCTCGACGAATACGGCGTACCGGCCGGACAACGAGTGCTCGCGGCACTCGGGCCACGCGTGCTGAGGCTGTCGGCCGAGCGCAGCGCCGGGGCCCATCCGGCCAACGCGACGCCCGAGCACGCCGCACAGGCGCGCGCGGTCATCGGGCCGAACGCTCTGCTGGCGCCCGTGCACAACGTGGTGCTGACCGCCGACGCCGAGGAGGCGCGCGCTATCGGCCGCACGGCGCTGGACCCTTACTTCAGCCTGACGAACTACGTGAGCAACTGGAAGCGGCTGGGTTTCACCGACGCCGACGTCACCCGGCCCGGCAGCGACGAATTCATCGATGCGGTAGTTGCGCACGGGACGCCTGACGAGATCGCCAACCGGTTGGGCCAGTATCTGAGCGCCGGCGCCAACCATGTCGCGATCTTTGTGCACGGACGACCCGAGAAGCTGTTGCCGACGCTGTCGGAACTCGCCGGGCCGCTTGGCCTGTCACGTTAAGGTCAAGACGCCCAAAGGCTTCTCGATCCAGCGATACAGTTCCCGTGGGCCGCCGGGGAAGGGTCGGGAGCAAGAGTGAACGTGATGAGTCTGTTTCAGCTGGACGGCAAGAACGCTCTCGTGACTGGCGCCTCCAGCGGTATCGGCAAGGAAGTGGCACTGGCGTTTGCGCAAGCCGGGGCCGCGGTGGCGCTCGCGGCCCGGCATCGTGAGCCGCTGCAGGAAGTGGCCGCGGAGATCGCTGCCGGCGGCGGGACCGCGGTACCCATCACCTGCGATGTAGCCCAGCCCGAGCTGGTGGCCACCATGCTCAACCGCGTCACCGACGAGTTGGGCGGGATCGACATCGCGGTGTGCAACGCCGGGATCATCACCCTCAACAGCCTGCTGGATATGCCGCTGGAGGATTTCCAGAGCATCCAGAACACCAACGTCAACGGCGTCTTCCTCACCGCACAGGCCGCGGCGAAGGGCATGGTCGCCCAGCAACGCGCCGGAACCATCATCACCACAGCATCGATGTCGGGCCACATCATCAACAGTCCGCAGCAGGTAGGCCACTACTGCGCA
>JAFAID010000554.1 GCA_019236925.1 Mycobacterium sp.
GAGGCCGACCGGCTGGCAGCCCGGCTTGCCAAGATCGATGCCGCTCAGCGGGACCGTGACCTGATCTGCGACGAGTTGTCGGCAATTGCGCTGACCGACGATCTTTTTAAGCAGATTGAGCGTGCCGCCGCAGCCGTCGAACAGGCCGAGAGCCAACTCGCGTTGGTCTCGGCGACGGTGGAATTCGTTGCGGCCGCTGACATTGAACTTGTCATTGGTGACCAGCGAGTGTCGCTGCCCGCGGGCCATACTTGGTCGACCACCACGGGTGGCGCCACCGAGGTCGAGGTTCCCGGTGTGCTGACCGCGCGCTTCACGCCCGGCGCGACGGCACTCGACATTCAGGCCGAACACGCTGCCGCCCAACAGGACTTGGCCGCCGCGCTGGCAACGGCACAGGTCGCTGACGTGGCAGCCGCGCGGCTCACCGATCAGCGGCGCCGTGAACTGCTGAACAGCCGCGACCAGCTGACCGCAACCTTGGCCGCATTGTGCGGTGACGACGACGTTGAGCAGCTGCGTTCAAGCTTGGCAGCGCTGCGTGCCAAGACGCACGCCGACGACGTCGCGATGGACGCCACTGCCGCCCGCGCCGAGCTCGACGAAGCTGATGGGGCTCGCGTTAAGGCGGCCGCCGACCTCGAGACACACCGCAAAGTCGCGGCGGCGGCGGTGGCCAAGCTCACCGAACTGTCTACGCAGGCAACTCTTTCCAGCGGCAAACTAGCTACCCAGCGGGCGGAACTGGCTGCGGTTGCTGACCGGCTGGCCCAGCACCGCGCAACCGCCACCGACGAAACACTCGAGACCGGTGCCGCCACAGACCTGCAGGCGGCACAAAAGGCTGACGGCCGGGTTGCCGAGCTGAAAGGACAACTGGCCGCCGCGGCACCTGACACCGTGGCCGCCGAACTGGCCGATGCCACCGCAGCGGCTGAGGCATTGAAAATCCGCCACGACGAGATCGCCCGCACCCTGCACGAGATCAGCGTCGAGCTAACGCTCTTCCGGGCCGAGGGCCGTAAGGGCAAGCTCGACGCTGCGCAGACCAAGTGCGAGCACGCTCGAAGCGAGCACGACCGGGTTGGTAGCCGAGCCCGCGCGGTCGAGTTGCTGCGGTCGGTGATGGTTCGCCACCGCGACACCACACGGCTGCGTTACGTCGAGCCGTTCCGCGCCGAGTTGCAGCGGCTCGGGCGTCCGGTTTTCGGCCCAAGTTTCGAAGTGGATATCGATACCGACCTGTGCATCCTCAACCGGACGCTCGAAGGTTGCACCGTACCCTATGAATCACTGTCGGGCGGGGCGAAAGAGCAACTCGGCATCCTCGCGCGGCTGGCCGGCGCAGCGCTGGTCGCTAACGAGGATGCCGTGCCGATTCTGATCGATGACGCGCTGGGCTTCACCGACCCGCAACGGCTGGCCAAGATGGCCGAGGTCTTCGACACATTGGGCGAGCGCGGACAGGTAATCGTATTGACTTGCACGCCCGCTCGATACGACGGCGTCAAGGGTGCACGACGTATCGAATTGTGCGCTTAGCGATCCGGGCGCTCAGCGCATGAATCCGATCGCGGTGTAGTCCACGTCGGCCAGCCCGGGCGCGCCGAAGTTGGCGAGGTCCGTGCGTACCGCGATGTCGCCGGGTGACTGGAACAGTGGCAGGTTGAAGCCTTCCCGCCAGATCATCTGGTCGACCTGGTTCGCGAGCGCGCGCGCCGCGTTCTCGTCCAATTCCGACAACGTCTGATCGATCTTGGCATCGATGCTGGCATTGCCGATCTTGCCGAAGTTGCCCTCGCCGTCCGAGGTGTAGATCTGCGGCAGCGCCGACAGCGGGAAAGCGTTTCCCACCCAACCGAATTGGACGATGTCGAAGTCGCCGACGCTCACGTACTGATTGAAGAATCCGTTACCCGCCTTGACGTCGAGCACCAGCTTCACACCGATCTGCGCCAGGTTTTGCTGCGCAACCAGCGCGATCTGCCGGGCGGCCGGTGAGTCGAAAAGCACGTCGCGCACGACGAGCTGTCTACCGTCCTTTTCCCGCACCGCCCCGTTGAGCTTCCAGCCCAGCGCATCCAAGTCTCTGCGGGCCTGGTCGGGGTTGTAAGCGGCAGGCGCACTGTTGTTTTGGTAGCCCAGCTGGCCGACGACGTAAACGTGATTGTCTAGCGGCGTCGGATGATCGGTCAGGCCGTGCTGAACGACATTGACAATCGCCTGGCGGTCGATGCCCCGGCAAATCGCCAGCCGCAGCTTGTCGTCGGACAGGATTGATCCGGCTGCGCCGTTGAAGGTGAAGTGATACCACGTCGGTGCCGGCGCGCTTCGGATAACAACGCCCGGGGTGCGCTCGGCGGTGACCATATCGTCGAGCGTGCCCACACCCGCGGCGTCGATCGCGTTGTTTTGCAGGGCGGGGATGACGGCGGAGGAGTCGAGCACCAGGAAAGTGATCGAATTCAGCCGCGGCTTGCGGCCCCACCAGCGGGGATTACGGGTCAGCACAATCCGCTGTGCGCTGCGATTGATCCTGGACACGATGAACGGTCCGGCCGACGGTCCGGGAGCATCGAGTTGGCCCTTGTTGAAGGCATCCGGGTTCTCGGTCATGCTGCGGGGTTGCATGCCACCGGCGAACATCCCGCGCCACTCCGCGTACGGCTGGGCGAAGGTGATCACCGCCTGGCGATCGTCAACGCCCCTGGTCACCGACTTCACTCGTTCAAACCCGGCCCGGCTGGCGATCAGGTAACGCTTGTCGTGGCCGCTGCACGCGTTGACCTCGGCTTTGATGTCTTCCCAGGTCATCGGGGTGCCGTCGCTCCATACCGCTTTCGGGTTGATGGTGAGAGTGACAACCTGCGGGCTGGCACTGGTCAGCGCGGCAGCGGTGAAGTAATCGGTGTTGAGCTTCAGCGACCCGTCGGCCTGGGTGATGAACGCCCCCGGCAGCGTCGGCGTGACAACCGAGCCGACGTCGGCGGTGTTGCCGTCGATGTTCAAGACATTGAAGTTCGGCGGAAACGAGCTGATCGCGAGCCGCAGGTTGCCGCCGTCGCGCAGCGTCGCCGGGTCCCGGGGGTTGATGTCGCTGGTGGTGCCCACCCGCACGGCACGCCGCCCGACGACGTCGTTGTAGCCTTCCGAGCAGCCCGTGACGATCACACAAATCATCACAGTCGCCAGCAGCGCAAGCCTGCGAATCATCGCGACGATGCTAACCACCGCCAACGTCCGCGTGCGCCCGCGGGACTGCGGCAAGTAGGCGCCGGGTGTATTCGTGCTGCGGGTTGGTGAACACCTGCTCACCATCGCCCTGCTCCACAATCTTTCCCCGGTACATCACCGCGACCCGGTGGGCCAGGTGTTTTACCACCGAAAGGTCATGCGACACAAAGAGATAGGACAGTCCAAATCGCTTCTGCAGGTCCAGCAGCAAGTTGATGATGCCGGCCTGGATCGATACGTCGAGCGCCGACACCGGCTCGTCGAGCGCGAGAATTTTCGGCTGCAGCGCCAGCGCCCGCGCGATACCAATCCGCTGTTTCTGCCCGCCGGAGAACTCAGCGGGATAGCGGCTGGCATCGGCGTGATTCAGCCCGACGATTCCCAGTAGCTCGGCAACCCGTGCCTCGCATCGGCGCCTGTCAAATCCGTTAGTGGCCAACGGTTCAGCGATGACGTCGAACACCGGGAGCCGGGGGTCCAGGGATGCCACCGGATCCTGAAACACCACCTGCAATTCGGTTCGCAGTTTTCGACGTGCGGCTTGATCGAGGGCTGCGACGTCGGCGCCGAGAATCTCGATGGCACCGGCCTGGGGTGTGGCGAGCTCGAGAATCTGGCTCAACGTCGTCGATTTCCCCGAACCCGATTCGCCGACGATGCCCAGAGTGCGACCTTGCTGCAAGGTAAAGCTGACTCCGTCGACCGCACGGACCTCACCCACCCGCCTGCGCAAAACCACACCCTTGGTCAGTGGGTAGGTCTTGGCAAGGTCGGTGACTTGCAATACCACGGAAGGATCCGCGGCCGCCTCATCGATCGGAATCGGCCGCGTTGAGACGTGATAGATCTCGGCCGCGCTGCGCCCCGCGACATCGTCGGTGCGGATGCACGCCGCCCAGTGTCCGTCCCGGATGGCAACGAGATCGGGCTCTGTCGAACGACATTCACTGATCGCCAGTGGGCAGCGTGGCGCGAATTGACAGGCATCGGGCAGCGACGTCATCGTCGGCGGCGCGCCGGGGATCGGAACCAATCGAGTGCCCTGCGGGGAGTCCAGGCGCGGCACCGAACCCAGCAAGCCGACCGTGTAGGGCATCCGGCGGTCACGGTAAAGCTCGTCGACAGTGGCGATCTCGACCGGACGTCCCGCATACATGACCAGCGCCCGGTCGGCGAACTCCGACACCACACCCAGGTCGTGGGTGATGATCAGCACGCCGGCGCCGGTGACGTCGCGCGCAGTTCGCAGTACGTCGAGGATTTGCGCCTGCACGGTGACATCCAGCGCAGTGGTCGGCTCGTCACAGATCAATAGGTCGGGATCGTTGGCGATCGCCATCGCGATGACCACCCGCTGACGCTCGCCGCCGGACAGCTCGTGCGGAAATGCCCTTGCCCGGGTTTCCGGCTGCACGATCCCGACCAGCTCGAGCAGCTCGACGGCACGCTTGCGGGCACCGGCCCGACTGATGTCGCGATTGTGGACCTTGATGGCTTCGGCTATCTGATCGCCGATGGTGTAGACCGGCGTCAACGCCGACATCGGGTCCTGAAACACGGTGCCGATCGCCTTGCCGCGAATCTGGGACATTCTCTTGTCGGAGAGGTCGAGCAGTTCGTCGCCATGCAGCCGCACTGATCCGGACACTTCCGCGTATTCCGGCAACAGGCCGATCACGGCCAAGGCAGCCGCGGATTTCCCGGAACCGGATTCGCCGACGATCGCCACGACTTCGCCGGCCGCGACCTGATAGCTCAGCCCGCGCACCGCGGCAACGGTGTCCGTGTCGGTAGGGAACGTGACCGTAAGGTCGGTCACCTCGAGCAGCGGCGTCACGTTTTGCGTCCCCGTCGAAGTGTCCGGCTGCCCGGGTCGAGCGCGTCACGCAGCCCGTCGCCG
>JAFAID010000185.1 GCA_019236925.1 Mycobacterium sp.
GCCCACCTGGTTCGGATGACCCGGTGCCACAGCGAAATCCGCGCCACGGTTTTGCAGGGAGATCCCGGTGCCGGGTACTACTATGCCGGAGCCGAAACCCATGTAGTTCGACTGGACCATCGACACCATCGCCCCGGATGCATCGGCGGCGGTGAGGTACGCGGTGCCGCCATTCGGTGTTCCCGCAAACGCCGGTTTCGCCGTGTCCCGATCGATCAGCGTCGCTCGCTGTTGCAGGTAGTTTTTGTCGAGCAGGTGCTCGGGACGAACCGGCATGTGCTCGATATCGGCGACGTAGGCCTGCGCGTCGGCGAAAGCGAGCTTCACCGCTTCGATTTGCAGATGCACGCTGTCGGCGGAATCCGCTGGGAGAGCAGCTATATCGAACTGTTCGAGTATCCCGAGGGCGATCAAGGCGACGATGCCCTGGCCGTTGGGCGGTATCTCGTGGATCGTATAGCCGCGGTAGGCGCCGTTGATGGTGCCGACCCAGTCGGCACGATGCGCGGCGAGGTCATTGGCACGCATGACGCCGCCATTGGCCGTCGAGTGGGCCTCGAGCTTCGCCGCTAGTTGTCCGCGATAGAACGCCTCGCCGTTAGTTGCCGCGATCAGCTCAAGAGTGGCCGCATGGTCGGGAAGGGTGACCAGTTCGCCTGGCGTCGGCGCTCGACCGGCGGGCATGAATGCTTCGGCGAACCCGGGCTGGGACTCGAATATCGGGACCATCGCGGCCCATTGCTCCGCGATCGTCGGGGAGACCAGAAAGCCGTTGCGGCCGTACGAGATCGCGGGCTCGAAGAGTCGCTCGAACGGAAGCTTGCCGAACTTGGCGTGCAGCTCAACCCACGCCGACACGGCACCCGGGACGGTCACCGAGTTCCAGCCCAGCGCGGGAACACCGTTGCCGTTGAAGTACTCTGGCGTCCACGCTGCGGGCGAGCGCCCTGACGCGTTCAGTCCGTGCAGTTCTCGGCCATCCCAGACGATGGCGAAGGCGTCCGAGCCGATGCCGTTGGAGACCGGTTCCACCACCGTGAGGGCGATCGCGGTGGCGATGGCCGCATCGGCCGCGCTGCCGCCGTCGGCGAGCATCCGAAGACCCGCCTGCGCGGCAAGCGGTTGCGTCGTGCACACGACGTTGCGTGCCAGGACGGGCTTTCGCGGCCAGGCGTACGGCAGGTCCCAATCGAATGGCTGCACCGGTCAATCGCCTTTCCCAAACTTTACGGCCACCGCTCTGCGGTCGACCGAACCTTTCGCGGTGTGCGGCAGCTCCTCGGTCAGAGCAATGCTGCCGGGCACCTCGTAGGCGGCGAGCCGCTCCCCGCAGAACTCGGTGAGTTCGGCGACCGTCGGTGGGGCAGACCGATCAGGCACCACCGCCGCGCCGACTGTCTCTCCGTAAAGACGGTCGGGGACGCCGAAGACGGCTGCCTCCAAGACGTTCGGGTGACTGGCCAGCACGCCCTCGACGCGCTCCGGCGATATCTTCTCGCCGCCCCGGTTGATGAGTTCTTTGATGCGGCCACGCAGCGTCAGCTCGCCCGCCTCCGACAGTGACCCCAGGTCGCCGGTGTGTAGCCAGCCATCCGTGAATGTCTGTTCGGTGGCGCTTGGGTTGGCCAAGTATCCGCGCACCACCGTGCGGCCGCTGATCCAGATTTCCCCGACGGCGTCCGGTGGGCAGGCGCGACCGTCATTCCCGACGATCTGCACCTGCACGCCCGTCGAACGGCCGACGAGGCCGGCCGTCATGGTCTCGTCCTCGTTTGTGCTTGCCATCTGGTGGGTGGCCTCGGTCATGCCGTAGGCAGACAGCACCGGCGCCGCGAACGTCTTCTGCAACGCTTGGGCGGTCTCTGGGTTCAGTGCCGCGCTGCAGCTGCGAATGAAGCGCAGCCGGGCTCGCTCGGGCTGAGCATCAGTTTCTTTGCGTCCCAGCAGGATTTGATGAATCGTCGGCACCGCCGTGAACCAGGTCGCGTGAGCCGCATGCAGATCGTCGTCGAAAGTGTGCGCGGAAAACCGCCCTCGGGCGGGAATCAGCACAGTTCCTCCCGATGCCAGAGTCGACAGCAGCGCGGCAATCAGCCCATGCCCGTGGAACAGCGGCATCACCGCGACGGTCGCATCGTCGGGGCCGAGCTGGTAGCTGGCGATGACGTTGCCGACCGAGGTTGCGACGTTGTCGTGGGTCCAGGGCACCATCTTCGGAGCACCTGTGGTACCGCCGGTGAACATGATCAGCGCGTCGTCTGGGCGCAATCCGTCGGGTCCGGCGGTTGCCGGGGACGCCGCCACGGCGGTGTCGACGTGAGCGGTGCTGACGGCCCCGTTGACCGTGACCGAGATCGGCCAGTGCGGCAGAGCCGTCTCTGCGGTTTCGCCGGGCGCGTCACCGTCGACCAAGACGATACGCCCGCCCGCGGCCGTGATCCGGGCCCGCTGGTCGGCGACCGGCAGTCCGGGATCCAACGGGACGACAACGAGCCCCGCGCGCGAAGCTGCCAGGAGCCCGACGACGAACTCGGCGCTGCTCTGTGCCCGCAAGCCCACCCGGTCGCCGTCCAGCAAGCCGGCTTGAGTCAGCTGTCCGGCCAGGTCTTCGACCAGCCGGACCAAGTCGCGGTAAGTGATCGGGATTCGGTCGGCGGTGACGACAAGTGCATGCGCCTCGGGATGACGACGTGCCGTCGCGGCGACCAGATCGGCGATACGCGGGCTCGAATCCGTGTCGTGGGCCTTCATCGTCCGCCTCCTTTCCAGCAAAACGGGACCTAACCTGCACGATGCCCCGGACGCGGTACAGCCGTCCAATACCGATGAGCGAACGCTTGATAGACGAAGCCTATCAAGCTAAAACCCCTGCAGGAGAGCCGATTTCAGGGTGATTTCCGATCGATCGACGTTGTCTATCGATGCATAGCAGCTTGGAGTTGGACGCCGGATGAGGGCACGGACAAGAGTGATGGGTACGGGCAACCGGCCCGCTGGCACATGAGGAGTCGTCACCATGACCACGCAATCGGCACCTCCCGAGCTGACTGACGGCTTCCATGTCTTCGTCGACGCTCTCAAGCTCAACGGAATCGACACCATCTACGGGCTCGTCGGCATTCCGGTCACCGACCTCGCGCGTCTCGCCCAGAAATCCGGAATTCGCTTCATCGGTTTCCGGCACGAGACCTCCGCCGGCAACGCCGCGGCCGCCGCCGGATTCCTCACCCGCCGGCCGGGCGTGTGCTTGACGGTCTCCGGGCCCGGCTTCCTCAATGGCCTGGTAGCGCTGGCCAACGCCACGACGAACTGTTTTCCGATGATCCAGATCGCAGGCTCGAGTGAGCGCCCGATTGTGGACATGCAACGCGGCGACTACGAGGAACTCGATCAGCTCGCCGCGGCGCGCCCGTTCGCCAAGGCTGCGTACCGCATCGGCCGAGTGGAGGACATCGGCCTGGGTGTCGCGCGTGCCATTCGCACCGCGGTCTCCGGACGACCCGGCGGCGTCTACCTGGACATCCCGGGTGCGGTGCTCGCGGAGGCCATCGATGCGAAGGCGGCGGCCAACACCATCTGGCGGGTCGTCGACCCCGATCCGGCTCAACTGCCGGCGCCCGAGGCGGTCGATCGTGCTTTGCAGTTGTTGGCCCAGGCGCGACGGCCGTTGATCGTCCTCGGAAAGGGGGCGGCATACGCGCAGGCCGACAACGTGATTCAAAAGTTCGTGGAATCCACCGGCATTCCGTATCTGCCGATGTCGATGGCCAAGGGGCTGCTGCCCGACACCCACCCGCAGTCCGTCGCGGCGGCACGCTCACTGGCGCTGTCCCGTGCGGATGTCGTCATGCTGGTCGGGGCCCGGTTGAATTGGCTACTGAGTCACGGTGCGTCACCGCCCTGGGCGGCCGACGCGAAGTTCGTCCAGATCGATGTCGCGGCATCCGAATTCGACAGCAACCGCCCGATCGCCGCACCGCTGGCGGGCGACATCGGTTCGGTGATGTCAGCGCTGCTCGACCGCATTGACGCTGATCCGATCGTCACGCCGACCGCGTGGACCGATGAACTCGCTGAGCGTCGGGAGCGCAACGACGCCGCGATGCGCGGGCGCTTGGCCGAGGATCCGCACCCGATGCGGTTCCACAACGCGCTGCGCGCGGTTCGCGATGTGCTGCAACAGTATCCGGAAACGTATGTGGTCAACGAGGGCGCCAACGCATTGGACACCGCCCGCAATGTGATCGATATGCAGCTGCCGCGACACCGGCTCGACAGCGGGACCTGGGGCGTGATGGGGATCGGCATGGGATACGCGATCGCCGCCGCGGTCGAAACCGGCAAACCGGTGGTGGCAATCGAGGGCGACAGCGCGTTTGGGTTCAGCGGGATGGAATTCGAGACGATATGCCGCTATCGGCTACCGGTCATCGTCGTCATCCTGAACAACGGCGGGGTCTACCGCGGTGACGAGGCCTCGGGCACCGAGCCGGCGCCTACCGTGCTGAGCCCCCACGCGCGGCACGAGTTGATCGCAGAAGCCTTCGGCGGCAAGGGCTATCACGTCACTACCGCCAGCGAACTGCAATCTGCTTTGGCCGACGCGCTGGCATCGAACGGGCCGGCGATTGTGGACTGCGAACTCGACCCTGCCGCGGGGGTGGAAAGCGGACATCTGACCAGCCTCAACCCCAAGAGCGCCGCTGCCAAGGGGTGATCGTCAGCGCCGGCCGGTAATTCCGAGCAGCCGGGCGTCGAAAAACTCGTTCAGCGACAACTTCTGCGCGCAGGCCGAAAGAGCGCGGGCCACCGGCGATCCCGGCCCCGCAGAGTTGGTGGCGACGGTGATCTGCGCCGTGCAGACCGGATCGACGAGTTCAAACACCCGGATGTCGCCGGCCAGCACGCTGGTCCACAGCCAGGTGTGCGGCAGGATGCACGCCCAATCGCCGGTGGCGACTTGCGCCAGCATCGACGCAACGGAGTCGGTCTCAACCTGGGGGGTAACGGTGATGGCGTGCTCGGCGAACGCTGCGTCGATCACCTGCCTGTCGCGCATGTCGGCGGTCAGCAACGCCAACGGCAGCTGTGCCGCATCCGGCCACCGCACCGTGGAAGTACCGGCGGGCAGCATGTCGGCGGGCGCCAGCAGGACATAGCGTTCCTCGTAGAGCGGCACCAGTTCCACATCGCGGGCCTCTTCGGGAACGCTGTGCACGATGGCGGCTTCCAGCTCGAAATCCCGCAGCCGTCGGTACAGCTCGGTGGTAGCCAGCCGCGAATGGATTTGCACCTTCACCAGTGGGTGATCCGAACAGAACGCCGAGAGCACCAACGAGGCAGTTGTGGAAGCCGTTGGTACTGTGCCCAGCCGAAGTGTGCCGGTGATCCCGGACCGCACCGCGCGCACTTCGGCCTTGAAAGCGTCATGCTCGGCGAGTATTCGCTTGGCCCACACCACCAAACGCTCGCCCTCGGCGGTGAGGCCCTGAAAGCTGTGTCCGCGGTTGATGAGGGTGACGTCAAGCTCACGTTCGAGTTTGGCGATTGCGGCTGAGAGCGCGGGCTGCGACACGTAGCACTTCTCGGCCGCCCGGGCAAAGTGTCGCTCCTGTGCAACTGCGACAAAGTACTCCAGTTGACGGAAGAGCATCGGCACTCCTCACCGACGGGCGAGTCTCAAGTGTCTCAACACGCGATCTGGCCAGCAAGCACCCCTTATCGTCGCCGCTACGGTAGCTGATACGATTGACATCTCGAAGCGTACTTGTAAAGCCCCCCGAATCCGAAGGTTGACCACATGCCCAAGCCTGTCATCGTCAGTGCAGTCCGGACCGCCATCGCGACGTCGTTCAAGGGCTCATTGGTCAACACCCCGCCCGAGATCCTCGCCACCACCATCCTGCAGGAAGCGGTTCGGCGGTCCGGCGTCGAGACGGCCGACATAGACGACGTGATCTTCGCCGAATCCCACTACGGCGGAGGCGATCTGGCCCGGTACGCAGCCGCGGCGTCGGGCATGGTGTCAGTACCCGGTCAGGCCGTCAACCGGCACTGTGCGGGCAGCCTCACCGCTGTTGCCAACGCGACCGCGCAGATCGGCTCCGGCGTCGAGCAGGTGGTCGTGGGCGGCGGAGTGCAGTCCCTGTCGATGACCCCGCTGATGCAGCAGCGCATCCCGGGGCCGACCCTGGAATTCGAAGACCGGTGGATGCCGCCCACCCATGTGGAGGCACCCGACGCGCCAACCCGCGACATGTCGATCACCGTGGGATGGAACACCGCCCAGGCGGTCGGCATCAGCCGCGAAGAGATGGATGCGTGGGCGTTGCGGTCGCATCAACGCGCGATCGCTGCCATCGACAACGGCGCTTTCCTCGATGAGATCGTCCCGCTGAAACTGCAAGGCCCTGACGGTGCGCTGGTGGACTTCAGCGTCGACGAACATCCGCGGCGGAACACCAGCATGGAGAAGCTGGCGTCGCTGAAAGTGCTACACCCGGAGATCGACGGGTTTTCCATCACCGCCGGCAACAGCAGCGGGACAAACGACGCGGCCGCCGCGCTGACGCTGGCCGACGACGACTTCGCCCGCTCTGCCGGGCTCAAGGTGCTGGGGTCGGTCAAGACGTGGGCCTCGGCCGGCGTCGAACCGAAGGACACCGGTCTGGGCGCGGTGAAGGTGATCGGCAAGGTGCTCGACCGCGCCGGCCTGGCCCCCGCGGACGTAACGCTGTGGGAGATCAACGAGGCGTTCGCCTCGGTGCCGATCGCCGCATGCCGCGAGTACGGGCTCGACGAGGACCGGGTCAACATCTACGGCAGCGGCTGCAGCCTGGGCCACCCGATCGCGGCCTCCGGGGCGCGGATGCTGACCACGCTGGTGCATGAATTGGGCCGCCGCGGCGGCGGGATCGGTGTGGCAGCGATGTGTGCGGGCGGCGGCCAGGGCGGCGCCGTCGTCGTCGAGGTCTAGCGCGCTTCGATCAGCCGGCTTGCGTGCTCGAGAATGCAGTTGAGGCCGTACTCGAAGTTGATGTCGTCGGCGACGCCGATCCGGTGACCTTTCTCGGTCAGTTCGGCGATCAGCGGCATGGTCTGGGGATCGATGACCGAAGTTTCGTTGCGCCGATACGGCTGCGCCCCGCCGGATCTGTCCTGCAGCCGTTCCAGCACCGCCGCACCTTGGGTGTGAACCGAGATGCTGGCGTAGGTGTCGAATGCGTCCTCGGGCGTTAGGCCGGCGTCCACCAGGGTGGCGACCGCCTTCTCGAGCTTCTGGAAGGCGGCTTGCGTTGCCTCCCGGCCGAAGGTGCCGCAGATCAGGATCAGATCGCAAAGGATTGGATTGCTCCGGAAGGTCTGGCGCATCTTTCGAGCATGATTGCGCAACGATTCCTGCCAATCCTGGCCTTCGACGAACGGTGTCGCGAAGTCGTATTGGCCCAGCGCGCGATCGGTCATCGCGTTGAGCAGATCGTCCTTCTTCCGGAAGTACCAGTAGATGCTCGTCACCCCGACGTCGAGGTGCGTGGCCAACAGCGGCATGCTCAAGCTCTCGACCGACACTTCCTTGGCTACTTCGAACGCACCGTTGATGATTTCGTCGACGCTGATCGATCCGCGTTGACGCCGCTGCCGCTTGTCTGCGACTGCCTGCCTCGCCAATTTGATGACCTCCGACTGTTCGAACGCACTATCGTATCAAATATCGTAAGCCTTCTGGTAATGGCTTAGGCAGTCAGCAGCGGTGCCGTCCAGGTCAATTCGGCGGGTAGCTGCGAGCTCCAGAACGACGCGTCATGCCCGCCGGGTGAGAACCCGCCCGCCGGCGGGTTGGGCAGCTGAGCCACGAACTGCTTTGTCGCGGAATAGAAGGGATCGCTGTTGCCGCAGTCCACCCTTATCGGGATGGACGCCAGCGCGGGCATCCCGTATACCGAGTTGGCCGCGAAATCGTCGGGGCCGTCGAATGCCCCCGGCGCGGCCGCCCCGGAGGACAGCCACAGCGCCGGGCTCACCGCGCAGATCGCGGCGGTGCGGGGCGCTCCGAGCCGACCGCCGAGCAACAATGCGGCGTAGCCGCCCATCGACCAGCCCAGAAAAGCGACCCGCGAGGTATCGAGGCCCTTGGTTTCCAGCATCGGGATGAGCTCGTTCAACACCATGGCGCCGGAATCCTCGCCGGAAGCCCTTTTGTGCCAATAACTTCCGCCGCCATCGACGGCAACCACCGCGAACGGCGGCAGGCCGGCACCGACGGCTTGGGCCAGACCCTGTTCGACGCCGCCGTCCATGACGGTCGCCGCGCTACTTCCCTTGCCGTGCAGCGCGATCACCGGTCGCAGGGGTTTGGTTTGGCCCGGCGGGCGGGCGATCGCCCAGTTGGTAGCTATCCCGCCGCGCGCCGCCGACACGAACGAGCCGGTCACCATCGTTGGCGCAGCGACCGGTGCGGGGGCCGGTTCCAGCGGCGGGTGCGGCGCCAGCGGAACGCCCGTGCCGGCCATCGTCACCGGCGTGGTGAGTGGCGGTCGCGCGGGCAGCAACCTGTCCAGCGCGTAGGTGCCCAGTGCTCCTGCCGCCGCACCAGCGCCAAGGCGCAACACAGCGCGACGACTCAGATCTGGCATGCGGGTCATGATAAAGCGCCGCTTAACGCCCCTCGCCACCACGCGGCTAAGGGGTCCGTCACATCGGACCTGGCGTTTGTCGGAAAGGGCAATGCGGCACCAGGCTGACTGGCACCATGTCGTAAGTGACTGCAGCTGTCACGCCCAAGGGAGAAAAGCGGCGGTACGCGCTGGTCAGCGCCGCCGCCGAGCTGCTGTGCGAAGGCGGATTCGACGCGGTCCGCCACCGTGCCGTCGCCCGCCGGGCGGGCCTTCCGCTGGCGTCGACTACGTACTACTTCTCAAGCCTCGATGACCTGATCGCCAGCGCGGTCGCCCATATCGGAATGCTGGAGGTCGCGCAGCTGCGGGCCCAGGTGGCCACCCTGTCCCGCCGCCGCCGCGGGCCGGAGACAATCGCGGACCTGCTGGCCGACCTGCTGGTCGGAAGTGAATCCGGCTCTCCGCTGACCGAGCAGCTCATTTCGCGCTATGAGCGCTACATCGCCTGTGCCCGCCAGCCCGCATTGCGCGACATCCAGCGCCGCAACCTGCATCACCGCGTCGACGCCATCGCCGAGGTGATCGAGCGGTCGGGGCGCTCGGTGCGCCTGGAGTTGGTCTCAGCGTTGATTTGCATGGTCGATGGCGCGGTGGTTTCCGCCTTGGTCGACGACCAGGAGGATCCCCGGACCGTCGCACGGGCGACTGTGATCGATGTCATCGACTCGTTGGCGCCATTCGACCAACGCACCGCGCAGATTTGACCTTTTCGGGCTAATGCTCGATTGCCCGCCTTCTCACGCCCTTCGGCGGGCTAACGGTCGAGCTGTCGCCGGATCGCGGTCAAGCCGCGTTGCGCTTCGTCGAGCAGCGCGGCGACTTGCGCGAGCCGGTCACGCAATTCGTCCGTGTCCGGCGGCGCGGCACGACTACGACGCGGCGCGGGCGCCAAATGCGGCGGAAGGGTCGGTGTGACGATGTAGCCGGTGGCGAAGTCGCCATAAACGGTCACGTCTTCCGGCCGGTGATACCAATACAGCGCGACGTAAGCGCAAAGCACGGCGTCGACGGGATCTTCGTCTCTGTCGAGCTGTCCCGGTCGAGTGGCGGCGGCGATCCGTCGCCGCAATTCCACCCAAGACACGTTGTGGTTCACCCGCAGCCGCGGTGTTGCCTTGTCCAGCCCCTCGATCAGCGTCATCAACTCGAGCAGCTCATGCTGACGAACTTCGAATGGGCCCCGCTTGTATTTGAGGGTCTTCTCCAGGCCGAACAACGCAATGGTGGCCGGGTGTGGATACACCTCGATAGCCCGCCGTGACGAACTCGATAGCGGGTCCATGTCGAGAGTGAGTGCCGTCGCTATCCGGGCGCCGCGCGGATCGTTGAATTCGGGTTTTTCCGCAAATGCCGGGCGCGCTCCCGCTTCGTACCGATGAAAGTCGTGGTTGAGCGCCATTTCGCACGGCCGGTGTCCGGTCAGATTCTTCACGATCAGCGGTGCGTCGATGGCCACCAGGCAGTCGTTGCTGACGTAAGGCGACACCGCGGCTTCGATGCTTTCGTCGTCTTGCGCGCTGCCGACGTACAGAAGCCGGCCGTCGGAATCGATGGCCGCGACACCGGTGCTGTTTTTCTCGCCCCAGGCGAGATCGAGCCCAACGAAGTGCATGGGGCTTACTGTGCCTCATCTGCGCGCCTGCGGCGCCGTTAAGCTGTGTGTTTGTGACGATCCCGAACGTGCTGGCCCACCGCTATGCCAGCGCCGAGATGGTGGCGATCTGGTCGCCGGAGGCCAAAGTCGTCGCCGAGCGGCGGCTCTGGCTGGCGGTGCTGCGGGCGCAGGCGGAATTGGGGATCGCTGTTCCCGAAGCCGCCGTCGCCGACTACGAACGCGTGCTCGACGATGTCGACCTCGCCTCGATCGCGGCCCGCGAGCGGGTGCTGCGCCACGATGTCATGGCCCGCATCGAGGAATTCAACGCGCTGGCCGGCCACGAACAGGTGCACAAGGGCATGACCAGCCGCGACCTGACCGAGAACGTCGAGCAACTGCAGGTTCGCCGGTCGCTGGAATTGGTGTTCTGCCATGGGGTGGCACTGGTGGCCCGACTGGCCGAGCGCGCTGCGACCTACCGCGACCTGGTGATGGCCGGACGTAGCCACAACGTCGCAGCGCAGGCCACCACGTTGGGCAAGCGGTTCGCCTCGGCGGCGCAGGAGACGCTGCTGGCGTTGACCAGACTGCGGGAACTGATCGACCGCTACCCGCTGCGCGGCATCAAGGGCCCGATGGGCACCGCCCAGGACATGCTCGACCTGCTCGGCGGCGACGTGACGAAGCTGGCCGAACTCGAACGCCGCATTGCCGACTTCCTGGGATTCACAACCGTTTTGACCAGCGTCGGACAGGTGTATCCGCGCTCGCTGGACCACGAAGTGGTGTCGGCTCTGGTGCAGCTGGGTGCCGGGCCGTCGTCACTGGCGCATACCATCCGGCTGATGGCCGGCCACGAACTCGTCACCGAGGGTTTCGCGCCGGGCCAAGTCGGGTCATCGGCGATGCCGCACAAGATGAACACCCGCAGCTGCGAGCGGGTCAACGGGCTCCAGGTGGTGCTGCGCGGCTACGCCTCGATGGCTGCTGAATTGGCCGGCGCGCAATGGAACGAAGGAGACGTGTTCTGTTCGGTGGTGCGCCGAGTGGCGTTGCCGGACAGCTTTTTTGCGGTCGACGGGCAGATCGAGACGATGTTGACCGTGCTCGAAGAATTCGGTGCTTACCCGGCGGTGATCGCGCGGGAGTTGGACCGTTACCTGCCGTTCTTGGCAACCACCAGGGTTCTGATCGCGGCAGTGCGTGCCGGGATGGGCCGGGAGGCCGCCCACGAGGTGATCAAGGAACACGCGGTGGCCACCGCGCTGGCGATGCGTGAACGCGGTGCCGAGCCTGACCTGCTCGACCGGCTGGCCGCCGATCCGCGATTGCCGTTGGACCGGGCGGCGCTGGACGCCGCGCTCGCCGACAAGCAGGCCTTCATCGGGGCCGCCGGAGACCAGGTCGACGCGGTGGTTGCGGCAGTGGACGCGCTGGTCGCCCGATACCCGGACGCAGCCAAGTACACGCCGGGTGCGATCCTGTGACTCTCGCCGGCGCCCTTTCGGGTATCGATTTCACCGATCTGGACAACTTTGCCAACGGATTTCCACACGAATTGTTCGCTGTCCATCGGCGTGAAGCGCCGGTGTACTGGCACGAGCCGACCGAGCACACACCCGATGGAGAGGGCTTCTGGTCGGTCGCAACATATGCGGAAGTACTTGCGGTGCTGAAGGATCCGCTGACCTTTTCATCAGTGACCGGCGGTGACCGGCCGTTCGGCGGCACGCTGTTACAGGACCTGGCCATCGCGGGCCAGGTGCTCAACATGATGGACGATCCGCGGCATTCGCAGATTCGGCGACTTGTCAGCTCCGGGCTGACGCCGCGAATGATCCGTCGTGTCGAGGATGACCTTCGGGCCCGGACACGTCGGCTGCTCGATGTGGTGGTGCCGGGCGAACCGTTCGACTTTTTGGTCGACATCGCCGCCGAACTGCCGATGCAGATGATCTGCATCCTATTGGGAGTGCCTGAGTCCGAACGGCATTGGCTCTTCGAGGCCATCGAGCCGCAGTTCGACTTCGGCGGGTCGCGCAAGGCATCGCTTGCGCAGATGTCGGCCGAGGAGGCCGGATCGCGGATGTACGCCTATGGCCAAGAGTTGATCGCGGCGAAGCGTACTCAGCCGACGGACGACATGTTGTCGGTCGTCGCCAATGCAAAGCCGGAGGACTTCGAAGGGGAAGCCGCGTCGGCCATGTCGGATCTGGAGCTGTATCTATTCTTCAGTCTGCTGTTCAGTGCCGGCGCGGAGACGACGCGCAACGCCGTCGCGGGTGGGCTGCTGGCGCTCGCGGAACATCCGGAGCAATTGGGCGCGCTACGTGACGATTTCGACACGCTGCTGACCGCGGTGGAGGAGATGGTTCGCTGGACGTCGCCGTCGCCGTCGAAGCGGCGCACCGCCACCCGCACCGTCACGGTCGGCGGAGCGTTGATCGAGGCGGGACAGAAGGTGCAGATCTGGGAAGGCTCGGCCAACCGTGACGTCAGCGTCTTCGACTCTGCCGACGAATTCGATATCACTCGAAAGCCCAACCCGCACTTAGGTTTCGGTCAGGGCGTGCACTATTGCCTGGGCGCCAATCTGGCCCGCCTGGAACTGCGAGTGCTGTTCGAGGAGCTGTTTTCGCGTTTCCGCGCGGCGCAGGTTGTGCGGCCGGTCGAATGGACTCGCAGCAACCGCCATACCGGTATCCGACACCTGGTAATCGAATTACGCTGAAGTTCGTGAATCTCCGGCTTGCCGATGTCGAGCCGACGCCGGATGTGTTCGCTTCGGTGATGGCGACGGGATCGTGTCGATCGCCGCGCGTGATCACCACTACTCGAAGCTCAGCGACGCGCTGGCCGTCCTGGCATCACTCGGTCTTGCGGTGCTTGTCGCCGGGGTCATCGCCGCCGCGGCCGCCAGAAGCCGAAAACTATTCTGGGACTTGACCGATCCTGACGTCACTCTACGGCTGTTCACGTTCGTCGCCGCGTGCGCCGTGCTGGACACCCGGTTGTCCTTCAACCTGGCGATGCTGCGCCTACTCGGCGTCGTTGCGCTGGTGGCGTGGCTGGTTCTGATTGTGCTTACCGCTCGCAATATGGCGGCGCACCGCTGGGCAGCGCTGCGCGACCATGCCCACGGTGCCTGGGAGCTTGCCAGCGTCGGCACCTCCGGGCTCGCGATTGTGATGGGCCAGATTTCGTATCACACCGGTCACCGTTGGTGGCTGCTCGCGGCCGTGCCCATCTGGTCGGTGGCGATCGGTATCTACACGCTGATGACCTGGCTTATCCTGTGGCGCGCAATTGTTGAGCGAAGCGACCGAGACGGCTTCGCGCCCGACTCCTGGATCATGATGGGTGGGCTCGCGATTGCGACGTTGGCCGGCGATCAGCTGCATCAGCAACTTTCCGGATGGCCGGCGGCAGCGGTGCGAACCATCACCATCATCACCTGGGTGGTGGCCACGCTGTGGATACCTCCGCTGATTTACTTCGGATTGCACCGCATCACCCAGCGGCCCGATGTGCTGCAGTTCACCGGTGCGTGGTGGTCACTTGTGTTCCCGCTGGGCATGTACTCGGGGGCCACCGACGCGATGGCGGCTGAGGCGGGTGTTCGGTCGATGCAGACGATTTCGTTGGTCTTCTTCTGGGATGCCTTCGCGGTGTGGCTGATCGTGGCGATCGCCGGGCTGTTGCGTTTGCGGCGCGCGCTCGCCGGTCCGCGCGATTGGCCGGGCCCTAGCGGACTCTGACGGCTACCCCCGCCGAGCGCAGCTCCAGAGCGGCGAGCCTATGGATGGCGCCGGGATCTGCAACGCGCCACGCGCCGACCGGGTCGTGGCTGACCGCGGTGAGCCGACGCAGTGGCCGGTTGGCCAACGCCCGCAGCGCCAGCAGCTGTTCACCGGCAGGCGTGGCCGCCAGCGCGCTCACGGTCCATTTGCGCCGGAAGAAGCGGATGCGCAGCACCAACCAGGGCACCACCACGGCAAGAGCCGGTGGTGCCGCGACCGCCAGAGCCAGCACCACAGCCAGCCAGCTCGCGGTGTTGTCCAGGTTGTGGCCGGCGCCGGCGATGTCGAGGGCAGCTTTGCTGGCCGCGGTAAGCGGCTCGCTGACGGCACCACCGACCAGCGGGATGTGATCGGCGCTCTGGCCGGCCGACTTGAGGCTGTCAGCGACACCATCCGCGCCGCCTTGGACCTGCCGGCCCACCTCGGCAATCGTCGACACCGCGCTGTGCACCGCCAGCCCGACCAGCACCCAGATGAATGTCCAAATGACGACAACAACATCACTGAACAACTGCGCCAACAGTCGGCCCGGTGTGGTGGCGTAAGGGAGAAACCGCGATTTCATAGTCCTGATCCCAGCACAGGGTCCGTTTGTCCCGCATCGTCGCACGGCTGGGCCTGATTGCCGGGTTCCTGCTCAGGCCTTCCGGGCCCGGCTAGGTCCGATTGCCGGGTTCTCCCCCGCGCGCGGGGGACCCCCACCTCGGGCCTTCCAGGCCCGCATCGTCACCCGGCTAGGCTGTCCCGATGCGTCCCGCACTGTCCGACTACCGGCACCTGGCCAGTGGCAAGGTCCGCGAGCTCTATCGCATTGACCACGATCATCTTTTGTTCGTCGCCACCGATCGGATCTCGGCGTTCGACTATGTGCTCGACAGCATGATTCCCGACAAAGGTCGGATTTTGACCGCGATGAGCGTGTTCTTCTTCAACCTCGTCGAGGCGCCCAACCACCTTGCCGGTCCACCGGATGATCCGCGCATTCCCGACGAGGTCCTTGGCCGCGCATTGGTGGTGCGAGAGCTGAAGATGGTTCCGGTGGAGTGCGTCGCCCGCGGCTACCTGACCGGCTCGGGATTACTGGACTACGAGCAGACCGGCAAAGTCTGTGGCATCACGCTGCCTCCGGGCCTGGTCGAGGCTAGCAGGTTCTCCTCACCGCTGTTCACTCCGGCGACGAAAGCCGAACTGGGACAACACGATGAGAACATCTCGTTCGCACAGGTGATCGGGATGGTCGGTGGGGTCCGCGCCAACCAATTGCGCGATCGTACTGTGCAGACCTATGTCCAGGCGGCCGACCACGCGTTGAGAAGAGGAATCATCATCGCAGACACCAAATTCGAGTTCGGTATCGACGCCCACGACAACTTGGTGCTGGCCGACGAAATTTTCACGCCCGATTCATCGCGCTATTGGCCGGCCGCCGATTACCGCGTCGGGGTGGTGCAGGCCAGTTTCGACAAGCAGTTCGTTCGTAGCTGGCTGACCGGCCCCGACTCCGGCTGGGACCGCGCGGGATCTCAGCCCCCGCCGCCGCTGCCCGAGAGCATCATCAACGCCACCCGAGACCGTTACATCGAGGCCTACGAGCGAATTTCCGGGCTGCGGTTCGACGACTGGATCGGGCCGCAGGCATGACTGAAGTATCTGCACCGCCCGTCGCCAAGCGGGTGGAGACTCAGCGGGAATTTCACGGTGACGTGTTCGTTGACCCGTATGAATGGCTGCGGGACAAGTCCAGTCCCGAGGTGATCGCTTATCTAGAAGCCGAGAACGAGTACGCAGACCAGTCGACCGCCCAGCTTGAGCCGTTACGGCAGCGGATTTTCGACGAGATCAAGGCACGCACCAAGGAAACCGACCTGTCGGTACCGATCCGGCGTGACGCCTGGTGGTATTACGCCCGTAGCTTCGAAGGCAAGCAATACGGTGTCCAATGCCGTTGCCCAGTAGCCGATCCGGCCGATTGGAACCCGCCGATCTTCGACGAGCACACCGAGATTCCCGGTGAACAGATATTGCTCGACGAGAACGTCGAAGCTGAGGGGCACGATTACTTCTCACTGGGCGCCGCCAGCGTCAGCCCGGACGGCAATGTGCTGGCGTACTCCGTCGATGTCGTCGGTGATGAACGTTATACGTTGCGGTTCAGGGATCTTCGCACGGGAGAGCAATACCCGGACGAGATTGTCGGCATCGGCGCAGGGGCGACCTGGGCTACCGACAATCGAACCGTCTACTACGTCACGGTTGACGCGGCGTGGCGCCCAGAGACGGTGTGGCGACACCGCCTTGCCTCGGGTCTGCCCGCGGAGAAGGTGTACCACGAAGCCGATGAACGGTTTTGGCTAGCGGTGGGTCGGACCCGCAGCGACGCCTATGTGCTGATCGTGTCGGCGTCGGCGATCACCTCGGAGGTCCGCTATGCGGACGCCGCCGACCCGCACGCCGAGTTCGTCACCGTGCTGCCGCGGCGCGACGGTGTCGAGTACTCGGTGGAGCACGCGATCGTCGACGGGCAGAACCGATTTCTGATCCTGCACAACGACGGTGCGGTGAACTTTACCCTCGTAGAGGCACCCGTCGATGACCCCGGCGCGCAGCGCACGCTGATCAGTCACCGCGACGACGTTCGGCTGGACGCCGTAGACGCCTTCGCCAGGCACCTGGTGGTCAGCTACCGCGGTGAAGCATTGCCGCGAATTCAGTTGTGGCCCATCGACGGCGCTGACTACGGACAGCCCGAGGAGATCGCGTTTGACTCCGAGCTGATGTCGGCAGGTCTGGGTGCTAACCCGAATTGGGACTCACCCAAGCTCCGGATCGGCGCAGGGTCGTTTGTCACCCCGGTGCAGATCTACGACCTGGATCTCGTCACCGGCCAGCGCACGCTTTTGCGCGAGCAGCCGGTACTCGGTGATTACCGGCGCGAGGACTACGTGGAACGCCGGGATTGGGCGTACGCGGCCGACGGAACCCGGATTCCGATCTCGATCGTGCACCGCGTGAACATCGAATTCCCTGCTCCGGCACTTGTTTACGGCTACGGCGCTTATGAGATCTGTGAGGATCCGCGTTTTTCCATCGCGCGGCTGTCGCTACTGGACCGCGGCATGACGTTTGTTGTCGCTCATGTCCGCGGGGGCGGCGAGATGGGTCGCTTGTGGTACGAGCACGGGAAGCTGCTGGAGAAGAAGAACACTTTCACCGACTTCGTCACGGTTGCAAACCATCTGGTGGACTCCGGACTGACCCGACCCGAACAGCTGGTGGCGTTGGGCGGCAGTGCCGGTGGGCTGCTGATGGGCGCGGTGGCCAATATGGCCCCCGATCTGTTCGCGGGGATTCTGGCGCAGGTCCCGTTCGTCGACCCGCTCACGACGATTCTGGACCCGTCGCTGCCGCTGACCGTCACTGAGTGGGACGAATGGGGAAACCCGTTGGACGACAGCGATGTTTACCGCTACATGAAATCCTATTCGCCCTACGAGAACGTCGCCGCGCAAAAGTATCCGCCCATCTTGGCGATGACGTCCCTGAACGACACCAGGGTCTATTACGTCGAGCCCGCGAAATGGGTAGCTGCGTTGCGGCACACCAAAACCGACGGTAATCCGGTGCTGTTGAAGACCCAGATGACCGCCGGCCATGGTGGTATCAGCGGGCGCTACGAGCGCTGGAAAGAGGTGGCCTACCAATACGCCTGGCTGCTAGCTGCCGCCGATCGCGACCACTACGGCAGCGGCCAGGTAGACGATCTCCTCAGCGGTGCGCAGGGGTAGCTGCGTCGTCATCGACCTGGGCGGATTGGGCATCCGCGCCGCGTAGATGTTGGCCGGGAACATCGCCAGCATCAGCAACAGCAGGCAAACGGCCGCAGCAATGCGAGTGGTCGGAACCAACAGGCCCGCGGCGCCGAGGAACTCTAGCACGCCGGTAAGGGTCACCAGCAGGCCCGGTGCCGGCAGCTGCGGAGGCACGATCGCAATCAAGGCGGCGCGAAGCGGTGGGACGAAGTGCGCGACGCCGGTCAGAACGAACATCGCGGCCAGGCCGACGGCGATCGCTTTGATCCAGGAATCGACGTAGTTGATGCCCGCCCAGCCCGCGATCCGGGCCACGATGCTTCCCGCCAGCAAGCTGATCAACGGGGCCATTTCAGCTCTCTCCAATCTAGACAATGGCAAGTTCTGCGGACGAGCGTACGGCCGTGAACTAGTCACTGTCAATTTTGTCGTCTATGCTGGCCTGATGAGTCGTCCGACCTACCATCACGGAGACCTGCGGGCCGCGATCCTGACCGAGGCCGCGCGCCTTGTCGACGAGCGCGGCGCCGACCGGGTGTCACTGCGCGAGTTAGCCCGGGAA
>JAFAID010000300.1 GCA_019236925.1 Mycobacterium sp.
TGAGACCAGTCGTTGTCGTCGCGCACCGACAGCGCCACCCACGCAGCGTCGGTGTCGGTCGGGTAGACCCCCTGGCAGTAGCCGCGCTGCCGATTGCCGTCGCGCGGCTGGACGACCCCGTTCATTGAATACTCGATCACCGGTTCGCCCACGACAGCGGCGGCGACTTCGATCTGCGCGACCTCGATCAGCTGACCTTCGCCGGTGCGGCGGCGGTGCTCGAGCGCGGCAAGCAGCGCCACGCCTGCGTGCACCCCGACGATAGGATCGGCGGGACCCTGCACGTTGCACGGCGGACCGTCGGGATAACCGGTCACCGCCGACATGCCGGAAACCTGTTCGATGTTCAGCGCCCAGCCGACGTAGTCGCGCCATGGGCCGTCGAGGCCGAATCCCGGCATGCGCACCATGATTACGTCTGGGCGCAGCGCCACCAGCGACTGGTAATCCAGCCCGAACTGCTCCACCACCCGCGGGGAGAAGTTCTCCACCACGACATCCGCCTGCGCGACGAGCCGCCGTGCGAGTTCGCGGCCAGGCTGGGAGGTCAAGTCCAGCGTGATATCTCGCTTGTTGAGATTCGTGGCCTGCCACAGCGCGCCGCGCTCATACCAGCCGTCGCCCTCGTGCGGAAACGCCGCTGAGTACCGGAATCCGTCGGGCCGCTGAATCGACTCGACCTTGACGACGTCGGCGCCGAAGGCGCCCAGGTAACAGGTGAGATAGCCGCCCGCCCAGAAAGTGGTCAGGTCAAGGACTTTCGTCCCGGCGAACGGCAAAGACGGATCGGTGATCTTGCCGGCCGGCCATCGTCGGCGCGACCGCTCGGCGCTCACCGACGCCCCATCCAGTCGCGGCGCGGAACGGACGGGCATCGCCGGGGTCTTCGAGAGGCGAAACGGCGGTCCCGGCCGTCGGAAAGACGAGCCCTCTCCCCCGGCATCGACGAAGAATTCCCGCTTGACGTACTGCGGGCATTCCAGCACGGTGGCGCCGTCCGCCACCGGCGCCGCCGGAATACGCAGTGCCTGACTCAGTTCGACGATTTCGGCGACGGTTCGCTCGCTCAGCCACGGTTGTGCGAGCGCGAAGAATTCGGAACGCTCCGGACCCCCCATCATGATGGCGAACTGCTGCTCGCCGAACTCCGGCAGTCCGAGCATGGCGCAGACGTCGAGCCAGTGCTGCCCGGTCAGGCAGTTGATCCCGACCCAGCCGTCACCCGCGCCGACGACACCCAGCATGGGGGCCTGGCGCGTGTTGGACACCAGGCCCAGCGCGCGCATGCGTTCGGCCTGCAGCATCGGGTACGGAAGCGTGGACAGCAGCGCCTCCAACACCGAGACGTCGACCTCGGTCACCCGACCGGTGGGTGCGCTCCGCAACGCCGTCAGCGCGCCCAGAGCGGCGTAACAGCCCGCGACGTATTCGGCGATCCGGGCACCGGCCTGTACGGGAGGGCGGTCGGGATCGCGCGCTGAGATCCAGCCTGATGCCGCCTGCATCGTCAGCGACGTGGCCGCAGAAGCGCGAAACGGCCCGTGTTGTCCGAAGTTTGAGATGCGCACCACGACCAGGCGCGGGTTGATGTCCTGCAGTGCCTCGACGCCGAGTCCGGCTTTGTCCAGGGCTCCGGGAGCAAGGGCGTCGATAAGGACATCGGCGTCGCCGATCAGCTCACGTGCGACCGCCGCCTGACTCTCGCATGTGACGTCGAGAATCGCGCCGCCTTTGCCGGCGTTGAGGTACTCGAACAGCCCGGACCGGTCCGGATCGGGTTCGTCGCCGGGAAACGGCCCCCATCGGCGCAGCGAATCTCCTTCCGGTCCTTCGATTTTGGTGACATCGGCGCCGAGGTCGACGAACAGTTTGCCGCAGTAGGGACCTGAGATCTCGTTGGCGATCTCGACGACACGAAGCCCGTCCAGGGCGCCGGTCATGCGCGCCACTCCTTGATCCCGGCTGCGCCGGCACCTTCGTC
The DNA here is from genome assembly GCA_019236925.1 of Mycobacterium sp. GTDB lineage: Bacteria > Actinomycetota > Actinomycetes > Mycobacteriales > Mycobacteriaceae > Mycobacterium. The sequence goes on from JAFAID010000300.1 coordinate 1,982, forward strand.
GCCGGCCGTAGCGAAGCGCCGCTCCTCAGCATCGCTTCGCTCTGCATCGTCGCCGGCGCGTGTCACGCCGGCAGTCCCATGGCCTTCGGCTCCATGTACTGACGAATTCCCATGATCCCGCCGCTTTCCCGGCCGAACCCGCTCTGGTTGAAGCCACCGAACGGCGCACCGCCGGGACCGAAACCGTTCACCGCGATCTGCCCGGTGCGCACCCGGCGGGCGATGCCGACCGCACGGTCCACGTCGCTGCCCCAGACCGCTCCGGAAAGTCCGTACTGCGAGTTGTTGGCGATCCGGACCGCGTCGTCGTCGTCGCCATAGCGCAGTACCGAGAGCACCGGTCCGAATACTTCTTCCTGGGCGATGGTCGCATCGGGCATGACTTCGGTCAGAATCGTGGGTTCGAAGTAGAAGCCGGTATCCAAGCCGGCCGGCCGGCCGCCGCCGGTCACCAGCTTGGCGCCGTCGTCGAGGGCTCGGTCCACAAGCGCTTGAACGCGTTGCAGCTGTGCGGCGCTGATCAATGGGCCCATCTGGACCTCGGGATCGGCGGGATCGCCGACCTTCACGGCCCGGGCCAGGGCGACCAGCCGATCGACGACCTCGTCGTGGATCGATTCGGGAAGCAGCAGCCGGCTGTGCAGAATGCAGGCCTGCCCGGCATGGAAGGAGCAAGATTCGAACAGCATCCGCTCCAGCATCTCGTCACTGAGCGCGATGTCGTCGAGCACGACGCTGGCCGACTTGCCTCCGCACTCGAGCAGCAACCGCTTCATGGTGCCCCCCGCCGCGGCCATCACCTCCCGGCCGACCACCGAGCTCCCAGTGAAGCTCACCATGTCGACGCGCGGGTCGACCGTCAGCATCTTGCTGGACTCGATATCGGACGGGGTGACGACGTTGACCACGCCCGGCGGAATATCGGTGTGCTCGTCAATGATTCGCGCAAGGGCAAGACCGGCGAGCGGGGCCAGCGGCGACGGCTTGAGCACGACGGTGTTGCCCGCGGCCAGCGCGGCGCTCACCTTCATGACATTGAGAAAGTGCGGGAAGTTCCACGGCGTCAGAATCGACACCACCCCGAGCGGCTCATAGCGCAGCAAGGTGGTTCCGGCGGCGCCGTAGGCGTCGATCTGCTCCTCGAAGGGATGGGTGGCCAGTTCTGCGATGTTCAACGTCGTAAACGCTGCTCCGTCGATGTGGATGACTCGCTCGTTGGCGGTGCAGCCCCACTCCAGTTGAGACAGCGCGTAAAACTCGTCGGCGTGCTCCAGCAACGCCGCGCCGAGCTGGTTGAGCCAGCCCGCCCGCTGTTCGGGTCCCGCGTCGGCCCACGGCCCCGCGTCGAACGCGGCGCGGGCGGCCGCGATCGCGGCATCGACCTGAGCGGGACTCGGGTCGGGCGCCGACGCGATCACCGCCTCGGTGGCCGGACTGATGTCGTCGTAGCGGCCATTCTCGGGTTCGATCCACTGCCCGTCGATGTAGACCGAGTAGGTGTCGATGAGTGAGCTTTGGTCGGCCATGTTGATTCCTTCGAACGGTCTGGCGGCTCAACGTTTGGTGTACACCTGTCGGGCTGCTGTCGTCAATGGTCAACATGGCACTCGGACTGCTGTGCGCCTATTTCGGCTTGACGACAAGCATATTGACATTGCCGGTACCGCCAGAGTAAACAGAGTGCACCGGACAGATCATGTGAAAATGTACGATCGCGGTCGCACCGATCATGTCCAGGGAGGAGGCCCGTGCACGCTAAAGCTTGTTTCTCGTCCTCTCCAGCGGACGCGCTGCATTCGCCCGACTTCTACGCCGGCGATCCCTATCCGGCCTACCGCGAGCTGCGCGCGACGGCTCCGGTGTGCTGGAACGACGTCACCAAGTTCTGGGCGCTGCTGAAGTATGAAGACATCCGCTTCGTGTCGAGCAGCCCCGCCACGTTCACCTCGACCAAGGGCGTTTCAGTCCCGGACCCGGCGATGCCGAACCCGGTGCAGCCAGGAAGCCTCATCTTCACCGACCCGCCGCGACATCGGCAGCTACGCAAGCTGATCAATTCGGGGTTCACTCGGCGCCGTGTTGCGGTGCTGGAGCCGAAGATCCGTGAGATCGTGCGGGGAATTCTTGACGGCGTGCAATCGGATTCCGTGCATGAATTCGCCGAAGAGATCGCCGCTCCCCTGCCCACCCGGCTGATCGCTGAGCTGATCGGGGCGCCGCCGGATGACTGGGAGCAATTCCGGATCTGGTCGGATGCTGCCACCGGGACCGCCGATCCCGAAATCGACCTTGACCCGTTGGTTGCCGCCGGGCAGCTCTTCGAGTATTTCCACAAGCTGATTGGGGCCAGGCGCATCGAACCGCGCGACGACCTGCTGTCGGTCCTGGCCGCCGCCGAGATCGACGGGTGCCGGCTTACCGACGAAGACCTGCTCAACTTCGCGTTTCTGCTGCTGGTGGCCGGCAATGAAACCACCCGAAATCTGATCGCGTTGGGCACCCTGGCACTGATCTCGCACCCCGACCAATGCCGCCTGCTGGTTGAGGATCCTGGCTTGATTCCCGGCGCGGTCGAGGAGATGCTGCGGTGGAACAGCCCTGTGGTCAGCATGGCGCGCACAGCGGTGGTCGACGTCGAGATCCGTGGCCAGCGCATCACCGAAGGCGACGTAGTGGTGATGCTGTATGGGTCGGCTAACCGTGACGAGGACGTATTCGGTTGCGATTCAGAAGAATTCAAGGTGACGCGCCACCCCAACCCGCACATCGCCTTCGGGTGCGGCGAGCATTCCTGCGTCGGCGCGCAACTGGCCCGTCTGGAGGCGACGGTGATGTTCGAGGAGCTGCTGCGCCGGTTTCCCGGGCTCGAGCTGGTCGGTGACGTCGACCGGATGCGGGCCACCATGGTACCCGGGGTCAAGCGGATGCCGGTACGGCTGGGTGCCTGACCGATGCGCCTCGACTACACCCCCGAGCAGGAGCAGCTGCGCGACGAGATCCGCGCAACGATGGAACGGGTGATGACGCCGGAGCGGCAGGCCGCCGTCAGCGAACGTGTGGAGGGCGGTCCCGCGGTACGGGAATGCGTACGCGCGCTGGCGGCCGCCAACCTGCTCGGTGTCGGTTGGCCTAAAGAGTTTGGTGGGCAAGGTTTCTCGGCCATTGAGCAGTTCATCTTCGCCGAAGAGGCGCGACGCCTCAACGCGCCCATTCCGCTGGTGACCCTCAACACCGTCGGGCCGACCCTGATGCAGTTCGGCACCGAGGAACAAAAGCAAACCTTTCTGCCGGCAATCCTGGACGGCACCGTCGAGTTCGCGATCGGCTACTCCGAGCCGGAGGCGGGCAGCGACCTGGCCTCCCTGCGCACCACAGCGGTCCGTGCCGGCGCAGATTACGTGATCAACGGCCAGAAGATGTTCACCAGCGGCGTCGCGCACGCCGACTACATCTGGCTGGCCGCGCGTACCGATCCAAACGCCAAGAAGCACAAAGGCATTTCCATCTTCATCGTGCCCACTTCGTCGTCCGGATTCTCCTGGCAGCCGCTGCATACCATGCCGGGCATCTCCACCTTCTACACCTTCTATGACAATGTGCGGGTGCCCGCGAGCGCGATCGTCGCCGGCGAAAACCAGGGTTGGCAGCTGATCACCACACAGTTGAACTTCGAACGGGCCGCCCTGGGCAATCTCAGTGCGCTCGAGCCGTTGTTCGAGCAGACGCTGCAATGGGCGATCAGCACCGAACTCGACGGCGATCGCGTCATCGACCAGCCCTGGGTGCAATTCACCCTGGCCCGGGTCGAGGCACAGGTCGCCGCATACAAACTGATGAACCTTCGGGTTAACGCCGCGATGGCCCAGGGCGTTGGAGACCATGGGCTCCAGATGGGACAAGCCTCGGCGGTGAAGGTTTTCGGTACCGAGCTGACCCAGCAGGTCGCCGGCGAGCTGCTGGAAGTGCTTGACCACAACGGGTTACGGCGTGGCGCCGACGCGCCTCTGCGCGGTGCGCTGGAATCCGCTTACCGGGTTGCGGTCATCAGCACATTCGGCGGTGGCGCCAACGAGATCCAGCGAGACATCATCGCGATGGCCGGATTGGGTATGCCGCGGGCACCACGTGACCTTCGCGCGACGGACCAGTCAGGAGGATCAACTCAGTGACCGACTCAGATACCGAGTTTCGTAACAAGCTCAAGGCGCTTGTCGGCCAGCCAACCGGCGGTGCCGGAAAGCCGTCGGTGGCACCGGATCCGGTCAATCAACCGATGATCCGGCACTGGGCGTACGCGCTCGCCGACATGAATCCCGTCTATCTCGACCCGGAGTTCGCGGCCGCGTCGCGGTTCGGCGGCATCGTGTCACCACCGGTGATGCTGCAGACCTGGACGATGCCGTCGCCGAAACTGGAGGGCATCGGCGAGCGGGGCGGTGCACCGATGGAGATCAAGAACAATCCCACGGCGTTTCTTGATGAGGCCGGATACAGCAGCACCGTGGCGACCAACTCGGAGTTCGAAATCGAGCGCTATCCCCGGCTGGGCGACGTCATCAGCGCGACATCGGTGTTCGAGGACGTCTCCGACGAGAAGAAGACAGCGCTGGGCACCGGCTTCTTTCTGACCTGGGTGATCACCTACACCGATCAGAACGGTGAAGTGCTGGGACGCCAGCGATTCCGCGTGCTTCGATTCAGGCCGGAACGCTGATGGCAACCCGACTGGCCCCGACGATCAGCCCGGACACCGAGTTCTTCTGGAACGGGCTGCGCGACCATAAGCTGCTGATCCAGCGCTGCAATGGATGCGGAACGCTGCGCAATCCGCCGCGGCCGATGTGCCCGAACTGCCGCTCCCTGGACTGGGAGGCGATCGAGTCGTCCGGCCGCGGCACCGTTTACAGCTACGTGATGCCACACGAGCCACGGTTTCCTTTTTTCGACTACCCCTACATCGTCGTGCTGGTGCAGCTCGCCGAAGGCGTCCGGCTGTTGTCCAACCTGTGTGACATCGACCCGACCGACGTCACGGTCGGGATGCCGGTCGAGGTCTTCTACCAGACCTTCGATGACGACCTTGTGTTGCACCAGTTCCGACCCGCTGCCGAATGATCGGGTGAATTTTTATGGACTTCACGTTCACCGAAGAGCAAGAGACCATCAGCAAGCTGGCCCGAGAGCTGTTCGAGCGTCGAGCCACCCCGGTACGACTGACCGAACTCGAGGCCGGCGAATACCGCTACGACGCCGCGCTGTGGAAAGAGCTCGCATCCGTCGACCTGCTGGGCACCGCCTTACCGGAATCGGTCGGCGGTAACGGCGGTGGCTTCGTGGAACTCGGGGTGTTGCTGGCCGAAGTGGGCTGGAGCGTGGCTCCGGTGCCTGCTTATCCGACGCTGCTGCTGGGCGCCGACCCGATCGCCCGGCACGGGACTCCCGAGCAACAGCGACGCTTCCTGCCCGGGGTCATCGAAGGAACCCGCATCCTCAGCGCGGGTTTGCAGGAGCCCGGCCGCTCGGACCCGACACAACCAGCTACCACCGCACGCCGCGACGGCGCGAATTGGCGGCTGGACGGCGCCAAAGAGCTGGTGCCGGCGGCCCAACTCGCCGACACTGTGCTGATTCCCGCCTCTATAGATGGCGGCACCGTGGGACTGTTCCTGCTGGCAACCGATGCCCACGGCGTCGACGTCCGACCGGTCGCGACCACCACCCGCGAACCGCATGCCGATGTATTCCTCGACGGCGCAACCGTTTCCGCCACGGATCGGCTCGAAGGCCCGGGCGCCCGGGTCGGTTCGCTCTACACCCGCGCGCTGGTCGGTCTGTGCGCGATCCAGCTCGGCGTCTCCGAGCGCGCCTTGCGGATGGCCGCCGAATACACCACCGGGCGTGAGCAATTCGGCCGTCCGATCGGCAGCTTCCAGGCGGTGCAGCAGCGGATGGCCGACGGATTCATCGACGTCGAGGCGATCCGGTGGACCACCTGGCATGCGGCCTGGCTGATCGCGGAGGGCCGGCCCGCGAACCGCGCGGCACGGATCGCGAAGTTCTGGGCTGCCGAGGCCGGCGCCCGAGTCGCGGCCACCACCCAGCACGTGCACGGCGGGATCGGGATCGACACCAGCTATCCCCTGCATCGCTACTTCTTATGGGCCAAGCAGAACGAACTCACGTTGGGTTCGGCTTCGCAACAGCTGGCTCACCTCGGCAGCACATACCCGGAAGGACGGCTATGACGACAGCCAAGACTCGCGGAACGACTTCCGCAAAGACCCTGCGGTGGAGCGACATCGAGGTCGGCCAAGAGGTCACCCCGCTCGAGATCCCGATCACCACAACGATGATCGTGGCCGGCGCGATCGCGTCGCGCGACTTCATGCCGGTACACCACGACCGCGAGTACGCCAACAAGCAGGGTTCGCCCAACTTGTTCATGAACATCTTGACCTCTAACGGGTATTGCGTGCGGTTCCTCACCGACTGGGCCGGACCCGAAGCGATGGTGACCAAGCTGTCGATTCGCCTCGGTGTGCCGTGTTTTCCGGACGATCCGCTGCGCTTCACCGGCACTGTGACCGGCAAGACCGAAGGCTCGGACGGCGAGAACTTCGTCGACGTGACGTTCAAGGCTTCCAACAGCCTTGGCGATCATGTTTCCGGCACCGCCGTTCTGAGCCTGCTCGACGGAGCAGGCGCGTGAGCGGCTCGCTGCCCGGCAGCTGCGCGATCGTGGGCATCGGCCAGACCGAGTTTTCCAAGGAATCCGGGCGCAGTGAGCTGCAACTGGCGTGCGAAGCGGTCAGCGCTGCGCTCGACGATGCCGGCTTGGCGCCCAGCGATGTCGACGGCATGGTCACCTTCACCATGGACTCCAGCGACGAGATCGACATCGCTCGAAATGTGGGCATCGGTGACCTGAGCTTCTTCAGCCGCGTACATCACGGCGGCGGGGCGGCGGCGGGCACGGTGGTGCATGCGGCGATGGCCGTCGCGTCTGGCGTCGCCGATGTGGTGGTCTGCTGGCGAGCGTTCAACGAGCGTTCCGGATTTCGCTTCGGCGGTAGCGGACGCACCAGCGCGGAGACGCCGCTGTTTATGGCGCACTACGCGCCATTCGGATTGCTTACTCCCGCAGCGTGGGTCGCGATGCACGCTCAGCGCTACATGTCGACCTACGGAGTCACCAACGAAGACTTCGGCCGCATCGCCGTCGTGGACCGTCTGCACGCGGCCAACAACCCCGACGCGTGGTTCTACCAGCGTCCGATCACATTGGAAGACCACCAGAACTCGCGCTGGATCATCGAACCGGTTCTGCGACTGCTTGATTGCTGCCAAGAAAGCGACGGCGGGGTCGCGCTGGTGGTCACCAGCGCCGAACGCGCCCGCGACCTGCGCCGGACGCCGGCGATCATCACCGCGGCCGCGCAGGGCGCAGCCGCCAACGGCGAAATGATGACCAGCTACTACCGCGACGACATCACCGGTCTGCCGGAGATGGGCGTGGTCGCCGACAGACTCTGGCGGGATTCCGGCCTGAAGCCCCAAGACATCCAAACCGCTTTCATCTACGACCATTTCACGCCGTTCGTGTTCACACAGTTCGAAGAACTCGGATTCTGCGGCCGCGGCGAAGCCAAAGACTTCGCCACCGTCGAGCGGCTGTCGCTGGGCGGCGAGCTGCCGATCAACACCAACGGCGGGCTGCTCGGTGAGGCCTACATCCACGGGATGAACGGCATCACCGAGAGCGTACGCCAGATACGCGGGACTTCGTACAACCAAGTCGACAACGTCGAGCATGTGCTCGTCACCTCGGGCACGGGAGTGCCGACCAGCGGCCTGATTCTCGCGCCGGACAGGTAGGGAAGAGCGCCATGCCGAAGATCGCATTGCTCACCGCAATCGGCGGACCGATTGAACTCGCTGAGTTTCCGCTCACCACGCCGGCACCGGGTACCGCCGCACTGAAACTGCGGATGGCCGGAATCTGCGGATCCGACTTGCACATCTTCCGCGGCGAGCTCCCGCTGTTCTATCCGTTCGCGATGGGCCACGAAATGGTCTGTGAAATCGCCGAACTCGGCGAGGGGCTGACCACCGACGCGACCGGGAAGCCGTTAGCGGTGGGCGACCGTGTCGTTACGCCCTACTTTTGGACCTGCGGGCAATGCCACGCATGCGCACGCGGCCGGCCCTACGCCTGCCAGAACCTGATGGCCGGCGAATTCCGCACCCACGACCAAGCCCCACACTTCGTCGGCGCACACGGCGAGTACTACTACACCACCCGCCGACAGCCGCTGTACAAGGTGCCCGAGGACCTCGCCGACGAAGCCGTCGCGCCGCTCAATTGTGCGCTGGCGCAAGTGCTGTTCGCCCTGCGCGACGTGCGGCTGGGCGACACCGTCGTTATCCAGGGCGCCGGTGGGCTGGGCATCAACGCCGCCGCTGTCGCGCACACCGCGGGCGCGGCGGAGGTCATCGTCATCGACAAGCTCGCCGAGCGGCTGGACGTCGCATCCGATTTCGGCGCCACGTACTGCATCGACGCCAGTGGCATCTCGACCGCGGAGATCACCGAACAGATCCATCAGCGCACCGACGGCATCGGCGCCGACTGGGTGCTCGAAGTCGTCGGCGCTCCGGGCGTCATTCCCGACGGTATCGGGTTCCTCAACAACGGCGGGACGCTGCTCGAGGTTGGGAACATCGGAACGGGACGGACCTTCGAACTCGACCCCAGCGTGCTGGTCTACGGCAACAAATCGGTGCGCGGCGTGATGCTCTACGATCCCGTCTCCTTGGCGATCGGCTTGTCGTTCTTGCAGCACACCAGCTTTCCGTTCAGCCGGCTGATGCCCAAGCCGTTCCATCTCACCGACGTCAACGAAGCATTCGAATCGGCCGATGCCGGGTTGGTGCCCAGAGGTGCTTTGGTTCCGTGATGACTCAAGGTTCCGCGTTGACCCAGTCAACCGATACCCGCGATCTCATCGTGGAGTCCGCGTATAGCTGTTTCCGCAAGCAAGGACTGCAGAAGGTCACGATCGTCGACATCGCGAAGATGGCGGGTGTTTCCCGCAGCACGATCTACGAGTACTTCCGCGACAAGGCCGCCATCGTGGAAGCCTGCGCCGAACAGGCTTCCGAACAGTTCTACCGGCAGATGTCCATGGCGATGGACCGGGGCAAGTCGCTGGAGGACAAGCTCAGCCGCGCAGCGGTGTTCGTGACCCAGGCACGACGAGTCATCGCCTCCGAGAAGTACTTCGACGAAGACGCGATCAGCCTGCTGCTGACCAAAGACGCCGCGGTATTGCTTCGTGAATGCGTCGACTTCCTCGCGCCCCACCTGGCCGCGGCCAAGCTCACCGGCGAGGTTCGCAAAGACCTCGACATCCAGTCCGCCGGCGAGTGGTTCGCGCGCATATTGTTCTCGCTGTTCAGCACACCGTCATCGACACTTAACATGGACGACCCAGACGTTGTCGCTGACTTTGTGCGGGCGCACCTGGTCCGAGGGTTCGCCAACGAACGTCCGCGCCCGCGGCGAGCAACCGACGCCCGCTGACGTCGGGCCGACCTAACAGCGCCCGGATCGGGACCAAAGACCCATGGCCGACGGGTCGACGCTGCACTAACGTTCTCCTCGACGAAAGGAGATGAAAATGTCCTCAACAACAAAGCATTACGGCATCATCGTCGGCATCGACGGATCGCCGGAATCAGATGCCGCCGTTCGTTGGGCCGCGCACGATGCGGCCATCCGCGGCCTTTCGCTCACCCTTGTGCACGTGGAGAATCCCGCCGCTCCGACGTGGTCGCAGGCCCCAGTCCTCGAAGAATCGGCGGGAGAGCAAAAAGCCGAGAATCGCACCCTGCTCGAAAACGCGTCGAAGATCGCCCGTTCCGCCACCGCCGATACTGCACAGATCCAAATCAATGGCGAATTGCTGTCTTCGGCCATCGTCCCGACGCTCGTCGACCAATCCAAAGACGCCGAGCTAATCGTCGTGGGCTCTCGTGGGCGCGGGGCATTGTCTCGCGGTATTCTCGGCTCAGTCAGTTCTGGGCTAATTCGGCATGCACATTGTCCCGTCGCGCTCATCCGCGATGAGGATCCGCAGACACCATCCGCAGAGGCTCCCGTACTCGTGGGAATCGACGGCTCAACTGCGGACCTTGCTACGGCAATCGCGTTCGAGGAAGCGTCGCGTCGACACGCCGACTTGATCGCACTGCACGCGTGGGCTGACACCGATATGTCCGAAATTCCAGGTTTCGACTGGTCGCCGATAACGACCAAAGAGAATCGCCTTCTGGCCGATGCGCTGGCGGGTTGGCAAGAACGCTATCCTGACGTGACTGTGGAGAAGCGCCTGGTGCGTGACCGGGCAGCGCGTGCGCTCGTCGACGCATCGGAATCCGCCCAGCTTGTCGTCGTCGGGAGTCACGGAAGTGGTGCTTTCACCGGCATGCTTTTAGGTTCGGTCAGCAATGCGGTCGTTCAAGCCGTCCACAGGCCGGTGATCGTGGCGCGCCCGTCGTGAGAGCCCCCGAGAACAGCTTCAGGTTGGCCGGTCGCTCGGCCATCCGACGCATGACCCGACGGCACCCGGATCGAGGACCAATGGCCCTGCTGTAGCCAGTGCCTTCGGACGACCCTTGACGGCAAGTAACGATCAGGAGGTCGAGAGATGCCTGCCACCGCGGTGGAAGTCGGAGTCATCGAGGATGCAGTGAGGTCAGCATGCCGCGCTCCGTCACAGCACAACAGCCAACCCTGGCAGTGGGTGTTCGATGGCGGCCAACTCCGGTTGTTCCTGGACCGAAGTCGAGTAGTGGACAGCGACCAGTCCGCGCGAGAAGCGCTGATCGGTTGCGGTGCGGCCCTCGATCATCTTCGGGTAGCGATGGCCGCGGCCGGTTGGCGGTCGAACGTCGAACGTTTTCCAAGTCCGAACAATCCGAATCACCTGGCGTCGATCCAATTCACCCCGATCGACGCTGTGACCGACCAAGATCGCCGTCGGGCCGGCGCCATCTGGGCACGCCGCACCGATCGGCTGCCGTTCAGCCGACCAACGGACTGGCAATCCTTCGAGCCGGTGTTGGCCAGCGCGGTCGACCAAGCAGCCGTGCACCTGGACATCCTCTCCGACGATTCACGTCCTCGGATCGTGGAGGCATCCCAGATCGCCGAGTCGTTACGGTTTTACGACATTCCTTACAACAACGACCTTCACTGGTGGACAGCACCATTCGAGGCATCGGAGGGAATTCCATACAGTGCCCTGGTTTCGGAAGCCGAGGGTGACCGAGTCGGGATAGACCGGGTGTTCCCGGTTACCCATCAACCCGAACGGCGCGCCGAGATTCCAGAAGACCATGCCAAGATCCTGCTGCTGTCCACCGACGGCAATGGCCGCGCCGACGCATTGGCTTCCGGCGAAGCGCTTTCCGCGGTCTTGCTCGAGTGCACGATGCACGGCCTGGCCACCTGCCCGGTGACACATCTGACCGAGCTCTACGTCACCCGTGAACTCATCCAGTCGCTGATGGATCACGAAGCGGTACCTCAAATCCTGGTCCGAGTGGGCGTGGTGCCGGTCACCGAGAAAGCGCCGCCGCCCACACCGCGGCGAACCGTGGCCGAAGTTCTACGGGTGGAAAGCTGACGGGAACAACGATGCGTGATTCGAACCGATCACAATCCGCTGTCGTAGTCGGCATTGACGGCTCTCAAGCCGCGATCCACGCCGCGGAATGGGCCGTCGACGAAGCCATCAGTCGAGAGGTCCTCCTGCGTTTGGTCGAGGTCATCCCCGAACGGGTAGAGCCCGCCCCACTCGCGTCGGTCGGCAATGTGCGGATGGAAGTCGAATATGGACAGACCGCGCTCAGTATCGCGTGCGCCGCGGTCGAGGCCGCCGGGAAACCGGTCAAAGTCGAAACCGCGATCATTGAGGGCGATCCTGCGGCGGCGCTCATCGCCGAATCCCGCGACGCCGAGATGATCTGCATCGGTTCGGTGGGAATCGGGCGCTTTGCGCAGGCATTACTCGGTTCCACTGCCGCCGAGCTCGCCGAGGGCGCCCATTGCCCGGTCGCGATCATTCGCAGCCAGCAGAGCCAGCTCAAGCCCCACAGCGCTTTGATCGTGGTCGCCGTCGACGATTCACCCGACAGCGACGACGTGGTCGAGCAAGCGATTGAAGAGGCACGGCTACGCGACGCACCGGTTCTGGCCCTGGGAGTGTTGCGAAAAGACTCCGGTGACATGCCCTGTGACGAGCTGAACCGCCGGGTACAGGGCTGGGGTCAGCGCCACCCGGGCGTAAAAATCTACGCGGGGAACACCCGAACCGACATTGCAGATTTCGTTGCCATTATGGACAGAACGGTACAGCTCGCCGTAATCGGCAGCGCATATGCCGACCAAGTCGCGCGTCTACTTGGACCACATCGCCATCCCATCCTCGGGCACGCCGAGTGTTCAATCCTGGTCGTCCGCTCCTAGTACGACCCTGCGGAAGCCTCCAGGCAGCTAACAAATGACCGGGAGCAGAGTCGTGAACGATGTATTTACCGCGACGCTTCAGGATGGTGCCACGTTGGTGTTGCGGCGGCTAGAACCGACGGATATCGACGCGGTCATCGCCCTCCACGACGCGCTCAGCGACCGCGATCGCTACCTGAGATTCTTCACGATGCATCCCGCGTATCTGAAAAGCCTGGCTGACAAACTCACTGACGGCAATGGCCAAGACTACGCACTGGGCGCCTTCGAATCCGGAACGTTGATCGGCGTCGCGAACTATGCGATGTCCGGTAAGCCGGCAACGGCGGATGTCGCTGTGGTCGTCGCGCACGAAGACCACCTGCGCGGAGTCGGAACCGCTTTGCTTGCGCGACTTACACAGATTGCCCGTGATAACAGAGTTCGGCATTTGGTCGCCGACGTGTTGACGACGAATGACTTGATGTTCAACCTGCTCCACGATGCGGGCCTGCGTCCGCAGCACAAGAGCTACGACAGTGGTGTCGTCCATCTCGACATCGACTTGACCGCAGTCTCACTTGAGTCTGGCGAGCCCTTTGGCCATATCGGTAGTGACAAATGCCCCTGATCCTGCGTATCGATCTCCAATAGCGTCCTTGGCAGCCGTTGGAAACTAGCGCTCCGGGAGAAGCCATGTCGTCACACAACGCGCATTTGGGAATTGTCGTCGGCGTGGACGACTCCCCGGCCGCCAAGGCCGCGGTGGAGTGGGGGGCGCGCGATGCCGAATTGCGGAGGATCCCGTTAACGCTCGTACATGCGATTTCGCCGAACTTGACGTCGTGGTGGAACAAGCCGTTGCCGCCGGGATTGGCGCAATGGCAGAAGGATCACGGGCGCCGACTACTTGATGACGCGGTCAAGATCGTTGAAAAGACTTGCCAGCATGGCGGTCCGACTACGATCCACACGGAAGTTTTGTCGTCTGCTGCCGTTCCCACAATGATTGACCTGTCTCAAGACGCCGAGATGGTGGTCACCGGCTCCGATGGCAGCGACAGTTGGTCCAACCGGCTGCTCGGCTCGGTCAGTTCCGGGCTAATACGCCACGCGCATTGCCCGGTTGCGATCACGCACGCTGAGGAGCCGTTGGCGCCGCGTCGAGGTCAGGCACCGGTGTTGGTCGGCATCGATGGCTCGTCGGAATCTGAGTTGGCGACCGCGATCGCATTCGAGGAGGCGTCGCGGCGAAACGTGGGGCTAATCGCTCTGCACGCCTGGAGCGATGTCGATGTATCGGATTGGCCCGACGTCGATTGGCCGGCAGCACAGTCGATGTCCGAACAAATGCTCGCCGAGCGCCTAGCGGCTTGGCAGGAGCAGTACCCGGACGTCAACGTGCGCAGGATCGTGGTTCGCGATCAGCCGGCACGTCAGCTCGTCACACATTCGGCGGACGCCCAGCTGATTGTGGTCGGCAGTCGCGGCCGAGGCGGATTCGGCGAGATGCTGGTGGGTTCGGTAAGCGAAAGCGTTGCCCTATTGGCCCGGACGCCGGTGATCGTGGTCCGCCAGTCAAGGGCCTAGGCTCCGTGATACCGCTTTGATGGCCAGTGCCTCTGGCGGCGTTTCCGTAGGCTTGCGCCTCATGACCGCGTTGCCGGCCGCTGGGCTGACACCTGCCGAAGTGACAGAGCGGGTTGCCGACAGCAGGGTCAACAACCTTCCGATCCGGGCTACCCGCAGCGTGGCCGACATCGTCCGGGCCAATGTCTTTACCCGGATCAACGCGATCCTGGCCGTGTTGTTCGCCATCGTGCTCGCGACCGGTTCATTGATCAACGCGCTGTTCGGGCTTTTGATCATCGTCAACAGCGTCGTCGGTATGGTGCAGGAGCTGCGGGCCAAACAAACGCTGGACCGACTGTCTATTGTCGGGCAGACCAAGCCGCTGGTGCGCCGGGCGGACGGCGCACGTGAACTCACGCCCAACGAAGTAGTGCTCGACGACGTCATCGAACTGGGTCCTGGTGACCAGGTCGTGGTCGATGGAGTGGTGGTCGAGGAATCCGGACTCGAGATCGACGAGTCGCTGCTCACCGGCGAGGGCGACCCCGTCCTGAAGGGCGTCGATGACAAGGTGATGTCGGGCAGTTTGATGGGTCGGTCGACGACGATCGAGTCCTGGAGTTCGCTTTCGAGGAGGCGAAGCGCAGAAACGCTCCGGTGGTGCTGATGACGGCGTGGCGGTCTGGGTTCGATGACCTCCAGAATGACCACCCTATCAACGAACATAGTCGCCGGAGGCGCGCCATACTCGATCGCTATGTCGCGCTTTGGACGCCGCACTATCCTGAAGTCGATGTGCGCAACGTTGCCGCATACGGTACGTTTGTGAACTACCTCAGCGAACACGCGAAAGCCATTCGACTAGTAGTCGTTGGGGCCACCCAGACCAGTGAGGTGCAGCAACTCGTCGGCCCGGCTGCAGATCATGCGTTGCGTCACAGCGATTTCGCCTTGCTCGTCGTCCGCTAAGAATCCTGGCGCACACATCCGCGTCACTTTTTCTGGTGGCCCTCGCTACGTATAAAAGGAGTCCAGAAGTTCCCTGTTCCGCTCCGCTACAACCGCCCGCTTTACCTTCAGTGACGGTGTGAGTTCCCCACCCTCGACGGTCAGGTCGCGCTCCAGCAAGGCCCACTTCTTGATCGTTTCCCACCTGTTGAGCTCGGCATTGAGCCGGGCGACGTGCTCCTCAATCAGGTCGCGCACTGCCTGCGACTTGACCAATTCCTGGTAAGACGCTCCAGTTAAGCCATGTTCGGCGGCCCAGCCCGCAATCACGTCGGCGTCTAGCGTGATGAGCGCGACGCAAAAGTTACGCGCCTCCCCGAATACCAGAAACTGGCTGGCGTATGGGCACAGAGCGATGAACTTCTCCTCGATCGCCGGCGGCACAATATATTTGCCGCCCGAGGTTTTGAACATGTCTTTGATGCGACCGGTGATGCTGAGAAAGCCCTCGTCGTCCAGGCTGCCCTCGTCGCCGGTGCGCAGCCACCCGTCGTCGGTGAAGGCCGCCGCGGTGGCTTCGGGCATGTGGTGGTAGCCCATCATGACGTTGGGGCCGCGAAGCTGGACTTCCCCGCCGGCACCGATGCGCACCTCGGTGCCCTCGAGCGGCAGGCCGACGGTGCCGAGCCTGTAGTGATCCGGGAGGTTGAAGACGTCTCCCCCTGCGGCTTCGGTGAGCCCGTAACCTTCCAGGATCAGCAGACCCGCGGCGTGAAACCACTCGGCGATCTCGCGGTTCAGCGGCGCCGCGCCGCAGACGAAGAACCGGATACGCCCGCCGAATGCCTGACGCACCTTGCTGAACACCAGCCGGTCGAACAGCTTGTATTGCAGGCTCATTGCCGGCCCGACGCGTTGGCCGGCCCGCCGGCGCCGGTCCACGTCGACTCCCACCGCGAAGGCCCTGTCGAACAGCTTGGCCTTGATCCCGCCTTGTTGCCGTTGAGTGGTGACGACGCGTGCATATGCTTTCTCGAAGATTCGCGGCGCGGCGCACATGAAAGTGGGTTTCACTACCGCACAATTGTCGACGATCTTGTCCACCCGGCCGTCCACCGCGTTGACAAACCCGGCACCCATCTGGGCGGCCAGCACCACCTTTCCGAACGCGTGGGCCAACGGCAACCACAACAGCTGCACGTCGTCCGCATGGACTATGTCCCACCCGTCTACGGTCGCCCCCTCATAGACCCAAGCCTTGTGAGACAACCGAACACCTTTGGGCCGGCCGGTGGTTCCCGACGTGTAGATCAACGTCGCCAACCGGTCCGGCGCAATGCCCGCGACGGTATCGCGCACGCACGATGGATGATCGGCCAGAAACTTCGCGCCGAGTTCGGCCAAATCCTCCAGCGTGATCACCCAATCCCCGTCGGCTGAGCCGTCGAACACCACCACCTTGGTCAGGGCGGGCAACTCGCCGCGACACGCCGTCAGCTTGGCCAGCTGGTCGGCGTCTTCGGCAAAGACAACCCGGGATTCTGAGTCGGCCAGGATGTAGCCGGTGTCCCTCGTGATGGTGTTCGCGTAGACCGTAGTGGTGGCCGCCCCGGCGGACATGATCGCGAGATCGGCCAAGATCCACTCATATCTGGTGCTGGATGCGATACCGACCCGCTGTTCTGGCTCGATGCCCAGGGCCAGCAGGCCGGCCGCCAGCGACTCCACGCGGGTAGCGGTGTCACGCCAGGTAACCGAGACCCACTCTCCGTGATCCAGGTAGCGAAATGCTTCCTTGTCCGGCGTGGCCTCGACCCGATCCACGAAAAGCGCGGCTAGGTTCCTTGCGGCGCTGACCATTTGTGCATTGGTGGAAGTCATCGGGACCCTCCGTAATTCATAACGCCAAGCGTTGCTTCAACATTCGAAATAGCAGGCACCGTCCGCCGCCTTAGAGGCTGTGGTCGATGCCTAACACGGCCAACGCGGTGCGGACCATCTGATTGGTGAATCCCCATTCGTTGTCATACCAGGCCATGATCTTGACCAGGGTGCCGTCCACGACACGGGTCATCGCCGCGTCGACCACCGAGGCCCGCGGGTCGCCGACGATGTCGGCCGACACAATCGGATCCTCTGCGACCCCGACGATCCCGCGATAGCGATCGCTATCAGCCTCGTTACGAAAGACGTCATTGATCTCGTCCGCGCTGGTGGGCCGAGTGGTGACCGCGACGATGTCGGCGATCGAGCCGACCGGGATAGGTACGCGCACCGCCACACCGTCGAACCGGTCGACCAAGTCGGGTAGCACGCGGGTAGTGGCAAGTGCGGCGCCGGTCGAGGCGGGCACCATATTCAGCGCCCCCGCCCGCCCGCGCCGCGCGTCCTTACTGGGCCCATCGATCAACTGCTGACTTGCCGTGTAGGCGTGCACCGTGGTCATCACCGCGCGAGCCACCCCAATCCGGCGCTGCAGGATCTCCATCACCGGCGTGATGCAATTGGTGGTGCAGCTGGCGCAGGAGATGATCTGTTCATCTTGGACCGCCTGGCTGGTGCCGTGCACAACCGTGGCGACGCTCTCAGTTTTGGCGGGCGCGGATAGCAGCACGTACTTAGCGCCTGCCGACAGGTGCGCGGCGAGCTCCGGTTCGCGGCGGAACACCCCAGTGCACTCGAAAACCAGGTCGACACCAAGTTCAGACCACGGCAGTTCGGCGGGATTGCGGCAGGAATACACCGGAATTCGCTGACCGTCGAGCACCAGGGCGTTGTCGTCGACGGAGACCGGGTGAGGGGAGCGGCCGTAGACGCTGTCGTAGCGAAGCAGGTAGGCCAGGTTATCGACAGGGACAACATCGTTAACAGCCGCGACGCGGATGCCGTCGAGCCCGGTCAGGACTTTCAGAGTGGCCCGGCCGATCCGTCCCAGGCCGTTGATCGCTACCACCGCCATAGCGCACCCCTTTTACTTCAGTCAACTTCGTTGTTGGCGCCCTTCGATCTGACCACTTGGCAGCGTTCGGGGGCAGAGTAGGAAGTCCCTCTTGCAGAAGGACGTTGGTCGCCGCTCACCGGATCAACCGGCAGGACAGATCAGTCCATAGTGGCCGTCGTAGCGGTGATACAGCACGTCGGCTCGGCCCTGGTCCACGTCGACAAAGAACAGGAACGGCAGCCCGAGGAGGGAGAGCCGCTCCTTCGCACGTTCAAGCGTGAGGCAGGGTGTCGGCTGCGAACTGATGGTCAGGGACAGCTCGTATGGCGCGAGTTCCTCGGGCAGTGGCATGACCTGCGCGAGACGGTATCCGGTCGGCTTCGTCCGGTACAAGACACTGGCCTGTTTTGTTCCTTTTTCGGTGAACAAGTGGAAGTCGTAGTCGAGCAGTTCCATTTCCTGCGCCGCTTCGTCGACCGTGAGGGTGCCCAGCGTGAATGATTTGCGCCGAATGACTCGACGTTGATCAGATGGCCGAGGGAAATAGCTCGGCCGATATGTGGGCTCAGACTCATGACGCCATTCATGCGGGTCAGATTGCGAAGTATTGCCTCTGGCTTCCGAACGTTCTGCGACGCGTTCGAGCCGGTGCCGCAGTCGCGCCTCGAGTCGATCGACCGCTTCACGGGCGGTCTCGCCCTCGACCTGGGCGCGGACGAGGCGGCCGTTGACATCCAGGTTGGCTTGGGCGACCACTGGGTCGGCCACCGCCGGATCGGCATGCCTGCTCAGCCTGACACGGGCATGCAGCATGGGTTGGTGCGCGAGCCGACTGAGCCCACCGATCTTTTCCTGTACGTAGTCGTCGATACCGGGTAGCTGACCGTGCGTCGTCACGTCGACGTGAATAGCCGCCGGTAAATCGGTTCTGTGTCGCATAATTTCGTTGTTACGCTGCCGCGAATCAACGCCGTAGGGCCGAAGGGCACCGGAAAAAGGGGCCGACCGTCATTGCGCGGCGAAAGTTGCGCCGGCACAGGCGTTGCTGAATGCCGTCTGCCAGCTTCGAAATCATTTGTGCGACAGCTTATTTTTCTTCGACGCCAACCCGGGCATCAGTTTCAGGCACTGAGCACAGATGAATGCCGGTGCCGCCGCAGATCCCGGGATTAGGCTGATGCGCGTGGACGGGCGCGCCCGCGCAGTCGAAGAAGCTGGCTGCTGATGGCACGGGGACGGCTTCGTGTGTACCTGGGTGCTGCTCCGGGAGTCGGCAAGACCTACGAGATGCTGCTCGAAGGGCACCGCCAGCGCCGGCAGGGCGTCGACTGCGTGATCGGGTTCGTCGAGACGCATGGCCGACAGGCGACGGAGCAGCTGGTTACGGGGCTGGAATTGGTGCCCCAGCGTCAAATCCCGTATCGGGGCATGCAGCTGAAGGAAATGGATATCGATGCGGTGCTGGCCCGTCGTCCGCAACTGGCGCTGGTGGACGAACTGGCGCACACCAACGTACCCGGTTCGCGCAATCGGAAACGTTGGGAGGACGTGGAGGAGCTTCTCGATGCCGGCATCGATGTGATCACGACACTCAACATCCAGCACCTCGAGTCGCTTGGGGATGTACTGACAGAGATGACCGGTGTGACTCAGCGCGAGACGGTGCCCGATGTGGTGGTACGGAAGGCGGACGAGATCGAACTGGTAGATCTGTCGCCAGAGGCGTTGCGGCGCCGCATGGTTGCCGGAGACATCTATCCACCGGATCGCATCGATGCGGCGCTGTCGCACTATTTCCGGCCGGGCAATCTGACCGGGCTGCGGGAACTGGCGCTGTTGTGGGTGGCCGGCCGGGTTGACGAGGGTTTGCGCCGTTACCGGAGCGAGCACGGGATCACCACGGGCTGGGAGGCCCGGGAGCGCATCGTGGTGGGCGTGTCGGGCGGCCCGGAAAGTGAGGCGCTCATCCGGCGGGCAGCGCGGCTGGTGGCGCGCACACCCGGCAGCGACCTGATGGCCGTCTACGTGGCGCTTACCGACGGGCTGCCCGGGGCGGACACGGCGACGCTGGCAAAGCTGCGCACCTTGGTCGAGGATCTGGACGGCAGTTGGCATCAGGTGGTGGGCGACGACGTGAGCAGCGCGCTGGCACAGTTCGCGCAGCACGAGAACGCCACCCAAGTGATCATCGGCGAAAGCCGACCGAGGCCGTGGTGGCGGCTGTTGAACGGCCGAGAGGTGGTGGCCCGTCGGCTGACTCGGTTGAGCCCGGGCCTCGACGTGCATGTGGTGAGCGATGACACTCCGACCCGGTTTCTGGTGCGGCTTCCGCAGCTGAGCGGTGTCAGTCGAAGCCGGCGCTTACAGGCGCTGGCATTGATGGTGGTGTTGTTACCGGCCGTGACCGCGGTGTTGGCGCTGTCGCGTCCTAGGCCGGACGTCTCCGTTGACCTGCTGGTATACCTGGCTGTGGTCGTTCTCATAGCGGTGGTCGGCGGTTGGTTTCCGGCGCTGACCGCCGCCGTGATCTCCGTGGCGGCGGCGGATGTCTTCCTGATCCGGCCGCAGTATTCACCCCGGGTCGCGCTCATTGACGACCTCGTAGCGCTGGCGGTGTATCTGGCGGTGGCGGCGCTGGTGAGCTGGACAGTGGAAGTCAGTGCCCGACGGCACCGCCTTGCCGCCCGGTCAAGTGCCGAGGCCGCAGTGTTGACATCGATGGCCGAGGCGCAATTACGCGGGGGCGGTGACCTTCCTCAGCTGTTGGAGTCGATGCGGGAGACTTTCGGGTTGGAGGGGCTGAGCGTGCTGGAGCGCCCGACCACGCAGCCTTCGGCTGCTTGGTTGGTCATCGCCAGCAGCGGGGCCCGGCCCCCGGAGGGACTCGAGCAGGCGACGGTACAGGCCGAGTTGGAGCCCTCGTTGATCCTGGCCGGCCGGGGCCCGGTGTTGTCGGCGGCTGACATGGAGATTTTCACCGCGTGCGCTTCGCAGATCGCTCAGAGCCTGCGCCAGCGCAGGCTCAGCCAACGCGCCGCCAGCGCCGAACAGGAGGCCGACAGCGAGCGCAGGCGAACCGCCCTGGTCGCCGCCGCGGGTGGGGTGCTCGGCGACGATGTCGACTCGGCCAAGCGGGCCGTCGCGACGCTGCGCGCGACACCCGCCGCAGCCGGGGAAAGCGAGCAGATCGACACGCTGGAGCGTGCGGTGGACCGGATCGGCGTAGTGGCGAAGCAACTAGACGATGTGGCCAGGGCCCGGGCCGGTGCACTGGATGTGCGCATACGCCAGGTCGACGTCGCCGAGGTGGTGGCAGCCGCGCTTGACGAACTTGGTCCCGGTCACCGCACCATCAATGTCGCGTTGCCAGAAAACTTGCCCAATGTGGTTTGCGACGCCTCGGTGCTCACACGGGTGGTAACCGCTCTGGCCGCCAATATGATTCGGCTCAGTTCATCGGGCGGAACGCCGACGATCTCTGCAACCGTGTGCGGTGACTGGGTCGAAATCCGTTTCCACAGCGGTAAACCCGAACAAGGGCTCGCCAAAGGGCGCAGCGACCTTTTCACTGTCGAGGCGGCGCGCGACCTGCTTGAGACGGTCGACGCGTCGCTCCGGGTTCAAACCGGTCCGGACGGCAGCACAGCAGTAATCGTCAGTGTCCCGGCCGCTGCCGCTGATCAAGCGCAAGGTTGAGTTCGACGACATTGACGACGGTCTCGCCCAGGAAACCAAGCGCGCGGCGGGTGGTGTGTTCGCGGACCAGTGCTGCCACGGTTTCGGGCGGCAGGTGCCGGACGGCGACGACCCGTGGTGACTGCAGCGCGGCGTTGGCCACCGAGATGTGTGGATCCAGACCCGAGCCGGACGCGGTTACCGCGTCGATGGGCACCGCCGCGCCGGCGGGCAGGTGGTTGAAGGCACGGTAGGCAGCGGCCCTGTCACGGATGGCGGCGATCAGCCGGGGATCGCTGGGGCCGAGGTTGCTGGCCCCGCTGGCGGTGGCATCGTAGCCGTTTCCCGCGGCCGACGGCCGGGGCTGGAAATACTGGGGCAGTGGATTGCCGGCGGGATCGGTAAACGGCTGACCGAGCAGGCTGGAGCCGACCACCCCGTTATCGCGGCTGATCAGCGAACCCTCGGCGTGGTGCCGGAAGGCCAGTTGGCCGATGCCGTAGGTGGCCAGTGGGTAGGCGACGCCCAGCACCAGGCTGGCCAGCACGGTGAGCACGATCGCCGGGAGCAGTTGTGGGCGCAGCATCAGTGGATTCCTATCGGCGCGACGATGGCGACGTCGATCAGCTTGATCAGCACGAACGGGGTGATTAGTCCGCCGACTCCGAAGATCAGCACGTTGCGGCGCAGCATCGCGGTGGCGCCCATCGCCCTGACGTGAACACCCCGCAGCGCCAGCGGGATCATCAGCACGATGATGATCGCGTTGAAGATCACCGCCGACAGGATCGCGGTGTGCGGGTTGTGCAGGTTGAGGATGTCGATCGCTCCCAACTCCGGAAAGACGCCGTGCACCATCGCCGGGATCGCGATGAAGTACTTCGCAACGTCGTTGCAGACCGAGAACGTCGTCAGGGAACCGCGGGTGATCAGTAGCTGTTTGCCGACCTCGACGATCTCCATCAGCTTGGTGGGGTCACTGTCCAGGTCGACCAGGTTGCCGGCCTCCTTGGCAGCCTGCGTGCCGCTGTTCATGGCTACCCCCACATCGGCCAGCGCCAAGGCCGGTGCGTCGTTGGTGCCGTCGCCGGTCATGGCGACGAGGTCGCCGCCGGCCTGTTCGGCGCGAATCCGGTCCATCTTGTTTTCCGGCGTCGCCTCAGCGATGAATTCGTCGACGCCGGCCTCCTTGGCGATGGCCGCTGCTGTGGCGGGATTGTCGCCGGTAACCATCACGGTGCGGATTCCGAACGGCCGCATGGCGCGCAGGCGCTGCGAAATGCCTGGCTTCACAGTGTCTTTGAGGTGGATGATGCCTAAAACCTGGTGTTCGTCCGCAACCGCCAGCGGGGTGCCGCCACTGTTGGCGATGCGCGCCACGACACCGTCCATATCCGGTGGCACTGTGCCGCCGTTGGACCGGACCCAGTCGCTGACCGCCCCGACGGCGCCTTTGCGGATTTTCCGGTCCGGCAAGTCGATGCCGGACATCTTCGTCTTGGCGGTGAAATTGACCAAGTCCGCACCGGCAATGTCGCGCGGTTGGCAGCCGTAATGGTGCTGAGCGAACTCCACAATCGAACGGCCCTCAGGGGTTTCGTCGGCCAGCGACGACAGGTGCGCCGCCTCGGCCAAGGTGTGGATATCGGTGTCGCCGACCGGGACGAACTCGGTGGCCATCCGATTACCGAAGGTGATGGTGCCGGTCTTGTCCAGCAGCAACGTGGTCACGTCACCGGCGGCTTCCACCGCCCGTCCCGACATAGCCAGCACGTTGCGGCGGATCATCCGGTCCATGCCAGCGATACCGATAGCCGAAATCAACGCCCCGATGGTGGTCGGTGACAGCAGCACGAGCAGGGCAACCAACAACACGATCGGCTGCTTGACTCCCGAGAAGGTCGCGACCAACTGAAAAGTGCTGACAGCGACCAGGAAGATGAACGTCAGGCTGATCAGCACCACGGTCAGGGCTAGCTCGTTTTGCGTTCGTTGCCGGTTGGCACCCTCCACCAACCCGATCATGCGGTCCAGAAAGGATTGCCCGGGCGCAGAGCTAATCGACATGACGATGCGGTCGGAGAGCACCACGGTGCCGCCGGTGACCGCCGAGAGATCACCGCCGGATTCCCGCACCACGGGGGCCGACTCACCGGTGATGGCCGATTCGTCGACCATCGCCATCCCGTCGATAACCTCACCGTCGCCGGGAATCGTCTGACCGGCCTCGACGACACACCGGTCACCGACTTTCAGCTCTGTGGATGGGGTGTCCTTCGTGTTCCCGTCGGGCTGCAGGACATGTGCGACAGTTTCCTGCCGCGCCCGGCGCAGCGCATCGGCGTGCGCCTTGCCGCGGCCCTCGGCCATCGCGTCGGCGAAGTTGCCGAACAGCACGGTGAACCACAAGAACAGCACCACCAGGCCGGTGAACAGGTTGTCGTTGGCACTGGATCGGGGTGCGTCACGGATAAACAGCAGCGTGGTCCAGATGCTTCCGATATAGACGACGAACATCACAGGCTTGTGCACCATCAGGCGTGGATCGAGCTTGCGAAACGCGTCGACGATGGCCTTGCGGACGATCCGGGGATCGACGATGGACAGCTCGCGCAGTTGTCGGGTTTCGCGGCCCATGTGCCGACCGGGCGGGGCAGCCGTCTGCGTCGTCATCGCTGCGACTCCCTCAGACTCCAAAGTGCCCGGAGAAGTGCTCGGCCATCGGCCCGAGGGCCAGCACCGGGAAGTAGGTGAGACCCACCAGAATCACGACAATCGCGGCGAGCAGCGCAGTGAACAGCGGCGTGTCGGTACGCAAAGTTCCGGCGGTGACGGTATAGGTGCGTTTGCGTGCCAGTGAACCGGCCAGCGCCAGCGCGGGAATGATCTCGAAGAACCGCCCGATCCACATGGCCAAACCCAGCGTCGAGTTGTACCAAAGGGTATTGCCGGATAGGCCGGCGAACGCCGACCCGTTGTTATGCGCGGCAGACGTGAACGCGTAAACGGCTTCGGTCACGGCATGCGGCCCCGTCGCGGAGATTTGGTGGGCAGCCGACGGCAGCAGCAGCGAGACTCCCGCGAAGCTCAACACCGTGACCGGCAATACCAGAATGTAGATCGCCGCCAGCGTCATGTCCCCGGCGAGCAAGCGTTTACCGAGATACATCGGCGTTCGTCCGACCATGAGCCCCGCGATGAACGCGGTGATGAGCACGAAGATCAACATCCCGTACAGGCCGGTGCCGGTGCCGCCCGGGATGACCTCCCCGAGCATCATGTCCGCCAACGACAGGCCGCCGCCGAGCGGTGTGTAGCTCTCCATGGCCGAGTCCACCCCACCGGTGGAGGTGGAGGTCATCGTGACGACGTTCAATGCCGACCCGGTCGCTCCCAGCCGCAGATCCTTGCCCTCGAGGTTGCCGCCGGGGTTAGTGGCGGTCGGATACTGGGCAATGCCGAACTGCGGGAGATGGGAGTTGCCGTGGGCTTCCAGAGCGGCCACCACGATCACCGACGCCCCATATAGGGTCGCCATGGCCACGATCAGCACCGTCGCCTCGCGCATGGATCCAACGAGCCGGCCATAGGCCCACGGGAACGCGAACGGTATTGAGGCGGCCAGCCAGATGGTGAGCACGTTGATCACCGGGTTGGGGTTCTGGAATGGGTGAGCCATGTTGGCGCCGAAGTAGCCGCCGCCGTTGTCGCCGATCATTTCGATCGGCACCATGCTCGCCACCGGACCACCGGGAATCCTCTGCTGGGCCGTCGCCGAAACCGTCGCCACCACCCGTGTGGCATGGAAGTTGTCGATCACGCCTGCGGCCAGCAGCACGATGGCGATCGTGAAACTCATCGGCGCCAGAACTCGCACCAGAGACCGCACCGTGTCGACCCAGAAGTTTCCCAATGTTGTTGTTTGCGTGCGGATCACACCGCGGATGAACGCCGCCGCCAGCGCCATCCCGATGGACGCTGACAAAAATTGGTGCACCACCAGCGCAAACATTTGGCTGAACTGACTCAACGTCGACTCACCCGCATAGTTTTGCCAGTCGGTGTTGGTCACAAAGCTGACCGCGGTATTGAACGACAGTGACGGGCTGACTGCACGTAAGTGATCGGGATTACCTGGCAACAGGTGTTGTAAGCGAAAGATCAGGTAGTTGAGCAGCACTCCAACGATGGTCAGCGCCACCGCCGAGCCGACGAACGCGATCCAGCGCTGCTCACCGCGGGGGTCGATCCGCAGCAACCGGTAGACCAGCCGCTCCACCGGAAGAAATATGCGATCGCCGGGTGCGCTCTCATTGCGGTACACCTTGGCGAGATAACCCCCCAACAGCGGTGTGCTGATGAGTAGCAGCGCGAACACTGCCGCGATCTGCGCCCAACTCGCCGCGATCATTTACACGTCCCCGCGCCGGATCAGGCCGTAGACCAGGTATGCACCCAGCAGGACCGCCACAATAATTGCCGTCACATCGTCAAATGTCATGCGGCCCCTCACGGCCGGGCTCTGACGGCGCAGGTTCTTGGGAACCCGACAACCGATCGCATCCGACGGCGAATCCGACGACGACCGCAGTCAAGCCGACCAGCAGGGCAATGAACGCTATATCCAGCACGCCGACCTCCGACATGTTGCAAGCGCGATGTTAGCTTCGCACTTCGCCATAGTGACAATGGCGCGGCCGATCCGATAGGAGCCGACGGAACCGGCGCGGAGGGACTTTCGGCCCTACGGTCGATCTATCAAGAACGTGGTGTGGACGGCGTGCCGTGCGCCGTCCCTGGCCGGTGCTTCAATGGGCGCCAATATCCGCGGAAGGGGGGCCGGCAACCGTCTGAGCAGGGACCAAAGATCCATGGCCGACGGGTCGACGTTGCATTAACGTTCTCGCTGACGAAGGGAGATCAAAATGTCCTCAACGACAAAGCGTTACGGCATCATCGTCGGCGTCGACGGATCGCCGGTATCCGATGCCGCCGTTCGTTGGGCCGCGCACGACGCGGCCATCCGCGGCGTACCGCTCACCATTGTGTACGTGGAGGATCCCGCCGCTCCGACGTGGTCGCAAGCCCCAGTCCTCGAAGAATCACCAGCAGAGCAAGTGGCCGAGGATCGCAGCCTCGTGGTAAACGCATCGAAGATCGCCCGTGACGCCATCGCCGATACCACGCGGATACACATCGATGGCGAAGTGCTGTCCTCGGCCATCGTCCCGGCGCTCGTCGACCAATCCAAAGACGCCGAGCTAATCGTCGTCGGCTCTACCGGGCGCGGGGCATTGTCTCGCAGTTTTCTCGGCTCGGTCAGTTCTGGGTTGATTCGGCATGCGCATTGTCCCGTCGCGCTCATCCGCGATGGGGATCCGCAGACGCCAGATCCCGCAAACGCTCCCGTGCTCGTGGGAATCGACGGCTCAACCTCAGACCTCGCTACGGCAATCGCGTTCGAGGAAGCGTCACTTCGACACGCCGACTTGATCGCGCTGCACGCGTGGAACGACATCGATATGGATGCAATTCCCGGCTACGACTGGTCGCCGACAACGACCAAAGAAGATCACCTGCTGACCAAGGCGCTAGCGGGTTGGCAAGAACGCTATCCCGACGTGACTGTGCACAAGCGCCTCGTGCAGGATCGAGCAGCGCGTGCGCTCGTCGACGCATCGGAATCCGCCCAGCTCGTCGTCGTCGGGAGTCACGGAAGTGGTGCATTCGCCGGCATGCTTTTGGGTTCGGTCAGCAACGCGGTCGTTCAAGCCGTCCATAAGCCGGTGATCGTGGCGCGCCCGTCGTGAGAGCACCCTGAGAACAGCTTCCGGATGGCCACGCCGTCGCTCAGTGACCGCGCTCCGCGAGCGCCCGCATGAAAAACGTCAGGTTCGCCGGTCGCTCGGCCAGCCGACGCATGAAGTATCCATACCACTGAGTACCAAACGGCACATACACCCGCACCCGGTTGCCCGCGGACGCCAGCCGCAACTGCTCGGGTTCACGGATGCCGTATAGCATCTGGTATTCGAAATCACCTGCGCCCCGGCCATATTCCCTCGCCAACGCAGACACCGCCTCGATGACCACAGGATCGTGCGAGGCGACCATCGGATACCCCAAGCCCGCCATCAGCACCCGAAGGCAGCGTAAATACGAGTCGGTCACCGCCCCGGCGTCTCGGTAGGCCACCGACGCCGGCTCGTCGTAGGCGCCTTTGCACAGCCGTACCCGAACCCCGGATGCGGCGAATTGTTCGCAATCGCCGTGGGTACGCCGAAGGTAGGCCTGCAAAACCACGCCGAGCCAAGGGAAATCAGTGTGCAGATCGGCGGCGATCGACAGCGTCGAGTCCGTGGTGGTGTGGTCTTCGGCGTCCACCGTCACCCACGCGCCGACCTGCTCGGCCCGCTCGCAGATGGTGTGCGCGTTCTCCAAGGCGATCTTCTCGCCGTCGCGCTCCAGTGCCTGCCCCAACGCCGAGAGCTTGCACGATACCTCCAGCGGGCGCACACCGTCATGACTGGCATCCGACCGTCGTCCCAATGCGGCGAGCAGCTGAAGATAGGCGCGCATGGTGGCATTCGCGCCGTCGACGTCGGTGACATCCTCGCCGAGGTAATCGATGCTGACCAGCCGGCCCGAATCTCGCAGTGCCGCAACACTGTCCAGCACCCGATCGAGCGACGCACCCGGCACGAACCGGTGCACCACCGCAGCCGTGACCGGCCACCGTTCGGCCGTGCGCCGCAACCCGTCGGAGTGGCTGGCGGCCAGGATCGCCGGGCGCAGCGTTTTAGCGA
>JAFAID010000310.1 GCA_019236925.1 Mycobacterium sp.
TCCGTTGGTGACGAAGTACGTGTGCCGCGACCCGTAGGCTTCCGCCGCGAGCTGTTGGGATTCGCGCAGCGGACCGGTGGGCTCCAACAGCGAGTCAAGACCGCCGCACGTCGCCGAGGTCTCGGCCATGAACACTTCCAGGCCGTAAAAACCGACCATGTCCTTGATCCAGTGCGAGTTGACGATCGACTTGCCCTGCGAAATCGGCAGGGCGTGAAAGACACCCGTGGGTCGGTGGCTGTACTGCTTGAGCGCGCTGAAGAACGGGGTGCGGTAGCGCGCCGCCACACCCTGCAGGATCGACAGGTGCAGCTCAAGCATGCCTTCGCGAGCGTGGAACACCCTGCGGAAGTACTGGCCCAGGCGCCCGGCGATGTCCTCCACCTCGATCTCGGTCATCAGGTAGAGGTCGAGTTCGGGGCGCAACTTCGTCAACGACGTGGCGAGGATCTGCGCGCGTTCCTCAGGCGAATAGTGATCGGCCAAGTCGTGCGACACCCCGGTGTCGACGAACTCCGACAGCGATGAGAGATCCCGAGTCGATTGGTGCGAGAAGCGCCGCCGGACTATCACCGCCTGCAGGTTCACGTTGAGCCGTGCCGCGATGAGCGCCTCGTCTCCGCTGGCCACCACCACAAGCTCGTAGACGAATTCGTCATCGGGGCGACGCCACTTGCGGACCTCGGTGCGCAGCGCACGTTCCTGAGCTTCGGTCATCTTCTCGACGACGAGCACTTCGAAATAGGGGCGGTCGCGCTCCGCTTCGGTCTGACCCTCGAGTTGACGCGGATCGGCCGGAAACATGTCCAGCTCGTCGGCCCCGGCGTTCTCGACGTCTCCTGTTCGGTACGACTCTGTGGTCAGCGCCCGGTTGATTCGCGCAACCGCTTGCGAGAACTTGTCGTAACTGCCGGCAGCAAAAAGTCGTTGGACGCGTGCGAACTGCGGCGAGCCGGGGAATGCCCAATACGGTTCCAACGTGCTGAGGCGAGCCAGTAACTCCTGGCAGGCGGCGATGCATTTTTCTTTCAATGCTCCCGCGGTGTCCGGGCGCGTCAGGCGATCAGCCGACTCCTCCAATCGGCACCACGAGTCGCTGCGGACCTGCCACAGACTGTTGTAAGCACGCAAGTGTTCTGTCATGACGGCCCTTTCGCGACTTCGTCTGGCCCCCCGGTGCGTCGGATTAAGGTTCGCAGACCCAATTCGCCCCATGGTGACCGGGAGACAAACAATGGGCGTCCGTCGCGTGACCGCCGAAGCCGGCAACGGTAACGCGAGCCGCCAAACCCGAACTCAGACTGCTCGTTCCGACGACAGCGCTCTCGAGCGCGTCGACGCCGCGGGTAGCACAGAAAGCTCTAGATGGCGTCCGAGTCGCGCTCGCCGGTTCGCACGCGCACGACTGCGAGCAGCGGCGTTACCCAGACCTTGCCGTCACCGATCTTGCCGGTGCGGGCGGCGTTGACGATGCCGTCGACTACGCGGTTTACGGACTCGTCATCGACCACCACCTCGACCTTCATCCTGGGGATGAAGTCAACCTGGTATTCGGCGCCTCGGTAGACCTCGGTGTGGCCCTTTTGCCGACCGTAACCTTGCACCTCGCTGACGGTCATGCCAAGCACTCCCGCCGCTTCGACGGCGGCCTTGATGTCTTCGATCGCGAAGGGCTTCACGACGGCAGTGACCAGCTTCATCGCACAATCAGCTCTCCGAGGGCGCGCGACGCTGGGCGGAATCCGCGTCGACGAAGGTTCGATCGAGTCGCCCGGCGACGATGGTTTCGTCCGGGTAGGCCTCTTCTTGGTGCACCGCGACATCGCCAAGTTCCAAGGCCTCGTCGGGTGCGCACAGCTTCATGAAAAGGCCGAGGATTCGCAGGATGGCGAACGTGACGAAGGCGTCCCACACGATGATGGTGAGCGCGGCGCCGAGTTGGATCAGTATTTGCTGGGGATGATGGCCCCACAGCCAGCCGCTGCCGCTGACGTCTTGGACGTCCTTGCCATTGCCGATGTATTGAATGATGTGGGGGTCGGCCAGCACGCCTACCAGCAGACCACCGGTCAGGCCGGCCACACCGTGGGTGTGCACGACGCCCAGGGTGTCGTCGACCTTCTTGAAGGGCCGGGTGCGGGAGAGCCAGTTCCAGGACATCCACACCAGCGAGGACGCCACCACGCCGATGATCATGGCGCCGAAGCTGTTGACGAAGCCGGCGGCGGGGGTGATCGCCACCAGGCCCGTGATCATGCCGTTGATTCCACCCAGGAAGGTGGGTTTACGGTCGCGGCTGGCGAAGATGTCCCAGATCACCCAGGTCAGTAGCGCCACCGCGGTGGCCAGGTTGGTGTTGAGCACCGCCAGGGAGGCATTGGTGCCGGAGAAGTAGGGGTCACCGCCGTTGAACCCGTTCCAGCCCAGCCACAGGATGCCTGCCCCCACTGCGGCCATCGGCAGGTTGTTGGGCACCGCGCGTTGGCGGTCGCGGGCCAACCGGGGCCCGATCACCGCGGCGGCGACGAACCCGCTGGTGCCGGCGGCCAGGTGGATCACGTATCCGCCGGAGAAGTCCAGCGCCCCGGTGGTCCACGCCTTTATGGCGCCGGCGTGCGGTTGCGCCCAAAAGCCCCCACCCCACACCAGGAAGGCGTTGACGGAGTAGGCAAAGGTCGACCACAACGGCACGAAGATCAGCCACACCTTGAAGTTCATCCGGCCGACCACGCTGCCCAAGAACAGCAGCGGGGTGATGGCGGCGAACACGAACTGGAAGTAGGCCAGCGTGGTCTCGGAGAATCGGAACGGGGGCATCCCGGCGCTCAGCAGCGGGATGACGGCCTGATGCTGGTTGTCGGCACCCAAGATGGGCCGCGGCTTACCCACCGCGGACTGCAGGATGCCTGGGCCGAGCTTGAGCGGGTCCCCGAAGCCCATCTTGAATCCCCACAGCACCCACACCACCAACACCAGCGAAAACCCGGTGAAGGCCATCAACATCGTGTTGACCGCCCACTTCTTTTGGACGAGAGCCCCGTAGAGCACCGCAATACCGGGGATGCTCATCAGCCCGACCAGGGTCGCGGCCACTAACTGCCAAGCGTTATCCCCGGAGCTGAGCCAGTCGGGATAAGGGTTCATATCGTCATCCCTCGCGATGGGTAACGCGTTCGCGCACAGAGCGGTCAAACTATCGCATCGGGCGGTTTCTGCCAGATGACTGATTGTTAATTTTTAATTTCCGCTTCTTTGGCGGACTTTCCTGGCAGAAATGGGCGAGCGGCGTCGCCAACCCTATTTTGACGCCGGGCAGGGCGATTACCGGCGAATGCCCGCGACCCGACACTGAGCCTGAACTGCTACAGCATGCGCGTCGCTCTGGCCGTCGACAGCGCGACACCAGTCGTGCGCGGCCGCGCCGCACGCGTGCTCGAGTCCACCACCCATGCTGCTCGGGAACGCGACCGTGACGCAGCCGTCACCGGACCGGTCATATGTCGACGAGTGGCCAGTCAGCGTCCAGACAAGCGCGCCCGCCAGGATGACACCACCAACAACGACAGCCACTATCAGCGCGGCGCGGCGCTCGCCCGACGTGAGCGGGTCCCGTGGTGGGGTCTTGCCTCTGTTGACCGTCGAAGTCCCCTTCATCCGGCGAACTCGATCCGCCCACAATATATGCATCTTCCCAGGCTGCGCCCGCGTTGCGACCGCTGGGCAGCAAGCCGCCGAACAATCGAGCCCGTTATCCACAGAACGCGCCATAGGGGCAACTTGTGGATGAGCCGACGTGTTGGCCGACGTGTTGGCTCCGGGCTAAGTGCCGGGCTTCGGCGGGTTGTCGGCGGAGGCGGTGCGCCAGCTGACGACTTCGGCGAAACTACGCCGGTGGTCCATCCGAAGGACTGTGCGCCCGAGCCGCGGTATCGGCCGTCGGCGGCGTTGGCTGATTTCATTCGCTGCCGCGATCTGACTTGCCGGTTCCCCGGATGCGATCGCCCGGCTGACTACGCCGACATCGACCACACGGTGCCGTGGCCGCTGGGTCCGACGCATCCGTCCAACCTCAAGCTGCTCTGTAGGACTCACGACCTTGCGAAGCACGACAGGATTCAGTGACCTGCTGCCGTGAGCAACATCGCCGCCTTGGTTGTCGGAGAGGGTGCTTTAGCATGCCTTGCACAAGACGCTGCACGCCAGCGGCACCGCCGTGGCCCATAGGGAGGGCTGCATGAAGTTCATTTCGACCCGCATCATCACGGCCGACGTCAATCGGCTCGTCGATTTCTACGAGATGGTCACCGAAGTCTCCGCGGTATGGGGGAACGAGCTGTTCGCTGAGATTCCGACGCCAATTGGCACGCTGGCCATCGGCAGTGACAAGACCGTACCGCTGTTCGGAGACGGATCCGCCGAGCCAGCAGCAAACCGGAGCGCGATTATGGAATTCATTGTCGAGGACGTGGACGCCGAATACGACCGGCTCCGTGAGCACCTCGCCGAGGTCGTGACAGAGCCGACAACCATGCCGTGGGGCAACCGCGCGCTGTTATTCCGGGATCCAGATGGAAACCTTGTCAACCTATCCACTCCGGTCACGGACGAGGCCCGCGCCAAGTTCGGAGTTTGACTGTCGGCGCAGAGTCAGACGGCGACATAGGGGACTCCGCTACGGAGCAACAACAAAACCTCGCGAAGTAGCTCTCCGCGCGTTAAACGGTACTTCGGCTAATCGGTACCACCACTTGCCCAAACCGCTCCACCTTGTTCCGGTGCCGAGGGATGTTATGCCGCGAGGCCGGCGGCCCAGGCGTGAACCTCAGTATCACTACCGACGATTTGTGTCTTGATCGTCATGGAGGGCGCGTAGAGCGTGCCTACCCAACGTCCCATCTCAAGGTCCACCCGCAGCACCGAACCGTCGGGAAACCTGTAATGCCCAGTGCGCATCGCTATGCCCATTGGCCACTCCCATCGGTGTGGCGGCGGCCCCGGTGAGCCGCTCTCATACAGATCGGCGGCCGAGCAGGGAAAATCAGTCACTTTTCGGCAGCTCTTTTTGGTGATTTGCGACACACGGCGATTGTTTTCGATCAGGGCGGACGGTTCGGCGAGGGCTCCCGGAAGAAAAGGGGTGACCCCCGCAGCGAGCACACCGCCTCTAGAACGTTCTTCAGCCAGTCGCTGCCACCACCTGTTGAAGACGTCTGGGCAGGCAGCAGCAGCTGGGCGGATCGGCACCTCCCCGAATGTTCTCAGGGGAGCCTGTCGGCTCCCTGAGGTGGTGGGGTGGCGTGGACTATTTCACCCATAGGAGCAGGTCCGTCGGTCCGGTCCGGTACACCACACCGTTGGGGTTATCGCCGGTGACATCGAAGTACAGTTTGCCGGTGGCTGATTGGCCCTGGGGTATGTAGTTCCAGCTGAAGGATGGGGGGGTTGGGACCCCCAGGACGTATACGTAGTCTTCACCGCCCGGGGTGCGAGCGCTGAAGCGAAATGGGAGGGGCATGGCTTGGCCTTGAATGGCTTTGTCCGTGGCGGTGGCCTCCCAGAGCTTGCCGCGGATCGGGACGTTGATGGCGTCCGTGCTGGGTTGGAGGTTGTCGACGGTCCAGCCCTGGGTAACGCCGCCGTTGACGAGGGTTTCTTCGGTGCCGAATTTCTGGGTGACGGGATTGCTGTCGCCGGAGGCGGTTGGTGGGGCGGCGATGCCGATGCCTGCTGCCGTTGCCACGGTCGCTACCGCTGATATCGCGGCGGTGGTGATGTTCATGGTTTCATTCCTGTCGTACGAGCGGTGATTTCCCCGCAGTGCGGGTGATTACCGCGCTAGCTGGCTGCATGTGCGCTAGCACTTACTACAAGTCGGCGGTAAGGCGACATTGTTCCCGCGCACGAGGGCCATACGGCGATTTCCCCAAGCGAATTAACGATCCCGACGACGACCCCGAGGGCTGGTAGCGGTGCCGCTCGGTGGCCCCGGCCACCTTGGAGTTCTAAAACGTAGGCCGCCGCGCGGCGGCTCCGCATCAAAATGCTGCGTTAGCTGACATATGCGAGCGGGTACTGCATAACTGCCGACAACAAAAACCCACATCAGGTAAGGACCTGTAATGAAAGCCATCACTGTTTCAGATCGTGAGGCCGGTGTCGCCGGCCTGTCGCTCACGGACCTGCCCTACCCCCAGATGGCCGACAACGACGTCGTCGTGCGGGTGCACGCCGCGGGTTTCACACGCACGGAGCTTGACTGGCCGCACACTTGGGTCGACCACGCGGGTCGTGACCGGACACCGATCGTGCCCGGCCACGAGCTGTCGGGCGTCGTGGTTGAGTTGGGGTACGGCGCCACCGGTTTGAGCGTCGGTCAGCGGGTGTTCGGGCTCGCCGACTGGGCCCGCAACGGCTCGCTCGCGGAGTACACCGCTGTAGAAGCCCGTAATCTCGCACCGCTGCCAATCGACATCGACCATACTGTGGCCGCGGCGCTGCCCATCTCTGGATTGACCGCCTGGCAGGGCCTGTTCGACCACGGCCGCCTCGCCGCCGGACAAACGGTTCTGATCCACGGCGCCGTGGGTGGGGTTGGGTCGATCGCGGTGCAGCTCGCTCGCGAGGTCGGTGCGCGCGTCATCGGTACCGGCCGGACCGCAGATCGAGACCGGGCGGGGGAGCTCGGCGTCCACACCTTCCTCGACCTGGAGACCGAAAAGCTGGAGGACGCAGGCGAAGTCGACGTGGTGTTTGACGTGATCGGCGGAGACATTCTGGCCCGCTCGGCGGCTCTGGTGCGGGCTGGCGGAACGCTCGTCGCCATCGCCGAGCCGCCGAAGACCCTGCCGCGGAATGGGCGGGCAGTTTTCTTCGTTGTCGAAGCCGATCGCGCCCAGCTCGCCGACCTCGCCGCGCGAGTACGGGATGGACGCCTCAAACCG
>JAFAID010000352.1 GCA_019236925.1 Mycobacterium sp.
CAACAAGGACACCGTCGTCGTGGCGTTCCGCGACTCGGTTGCCGCGGTGGCGGCCCGCTCGGCGGTGGGCTCCGGCGCCTGCAGTGTGTTGCACATCTGGGCCGACCCCGGCGTCACAGGTGCGGACTTCGTCGGGATTCCCGGCGCCGCAAAAACTCTCCCACCGGAAAAGAAGCCGCAGGTCGGCGGGATCTTTACCGACCTGAAAGTGCCTGCGCAGCCGGGATTGTCGGCTCGCATCGACGTCGATACCCGGTTCATCGTCGCCCCCACGATGCTCAAGACTGGCGTGATGGCCCTGGGCGGGCTCGCCGTCCTGACCTCGATCGTCGCGCTGGCCGGCCTCGACCGGAGGTCGGGGCGGCGAAGGCCGCGCAACTCGAGACGCTGGCCGCGGGCCGGGGTGGCCACCTGGCTCACCGACGCCGGGGTGATCGCGACGCTGCTGGTTTGGCACGTCATCGGCGCCACCTCGTCGGACGACGGCTACAACCTCACCATCGCCCGGGTCGCGCCGAAGGCCGGGTATGTGGCCAACTACTACCGGTACTTCGGGACGACGGAAGCGCCGTTCGACTGGTATCTCGCGGTGCTGTCCAAGTTGGCGGCGGTGAGCACCGCCAGTGTGTGGATGCGGATACCGGCCACGCTGGCCGGGATCGGGTGCTGGCTGATCATCAGCCATTGGGTGCTGCGGCGACTGGGGCCCGGAAGTGGCGGTCTGGCGACCAACCGGGTGGCGGTACTCACCGCGGGCGCGGTGTTTGTGGCCGCGTGGCTGCCGTTCAACAACGGCCTGCGGCCCGAGCCGCTCATCGCCCTCGGCGTGGTGGCCACCTGGATGCTGGTGGAGCGCGCGATCGCCACCCGGCAGCTGGTGCCCGCGGCGCTGGCGATCGTGGTGGCGATGCTCGCCGCGACATTAGCGCCGCAAGGGTTGATCGCGATCGCCGCACTGCTAACCGGCGCCCGGGCCGTCGCGCAGATAATCCGGCGCCGACGGGCCACCGACGGGCTGCTGGCACCCCTGGCTGTGCTGGCGGCGTCGTTTTCGCTGATCATGGTCGTGGTGTTCCGGAGTCAAACGCTGGCCACGGCCGCCGAATCGTGGCGCATCAAGTACAAGGTCGGGCCGACGATCGCCTGGTACCAGGACTGGCTGCGCTACTACTTCCTTACCGTGGAGTCGAACCCTGACGGGTCGATGGCGCGGCGATTCGCAGTGCTGGTGCTGCTGTTGTGCCTGTTCGGAATGCTGGTCATATTGCTGCGTCGCGGCCGGGTGCCCGGGTTGGCCAGCGGCCCGGCCTGGCGGTTGATCGGCACCACCGCGATTGGCCTGCTGCTGTTGACGTTCACGCCGACGAAGTGGGCCGTGCAGTTTGGCGCGTTCGCCGGGTTGGCCGGCGCCCTGGGGGCAGTCACCGCGTTCGCTTGCGCCCGGATCGGGTTGCACAACCGCCGCAACCTGACGCTGTACGTGACGGCGCTGCTGTTCGTGCTGGCGTGGGCCACCTCCGGCATCAACGGCTGGTTCTACGTCGGCAACTACGGAGTGCCGTGGTACGACATCCCGCCTGTCATCGCCAGCCAACCGGTGACGACGATGTTCCTGACGCTCTCGATCATCACCGGGCTGCTGGCCGGTTGGTACCACTTCCGGATGGACTACGCCGGGCACACCGAAGTCAAGGACAACCGGCGCAACCGCGTCCTCGCCTCCACCCCATTGCTGGTGGTCGCGACGATCATGGTGCTCGGCGAGGTGGGTTCGCTGGCCAAAGCCGCCGTCGTCCGCTACCCGCTTTACACCACCGCCAAGGCCAACCTGGCGGCACTCAGTTCCGGCCTTTCGCCCAGCAGCTGCGCCATGGCCGACGACGTGTTGACCGAACCCGACCCCAACGCCGGCATGTTGCAGCCGGTGCCGGGACAGACCTTTGGACCCGACGGCCCGCTCGGCGGAATCAATCCGATCGGCTTCAAACCCGACGGGGTGGGCGATGACCTGAGGTCGTACCCGGTGGTGACCAAACCTGGGGTGGTGAATTCCACCGGGTCACCCAACAAACCCAACGCCACCATGAGCGACTCCGCGGGCACCGCAGGCGGAAAAGGCCAGGTCGGGGTCAACGGTTCCCACGCGGCACTACCGTTCGGCCTGGACCCGGCCCGCACACCCGTGATGGGCAGCTACGGCGAGAACACCCTCGCCGCCACCGCGACCTCGGCGTGGTACCAGTTGCCGCCGCGTAGCCCGGACCGGCCGCTGGTGGTGGTCTCCGCCGCCGGTGCTATCTGGTCGTACAAAGAGGACGGCACCTTCACCTACGGCCAGTTGCTGAAACTGCAGTGGGGCGTCGCTCGCCCCGACGGCACCACCCAGCCGCTGGCGGAGGTGCAGCCGATCGACATCGGGCCGGAGCCGGCGTGGCGCAATCTGCGGTTCCCGCTGACCTGGGCGCCACCGGAGGCCAACGTGGCACGCATCGTCGCTTACGACCCGAACCTGAGCTCCGAGCAGTGGTTCGCGTTCACGCCGCCGCGGGTGCCGGTGCTGCAGACCCTGCAGCAACTGATCGGATCGCACACACCCGTGCTGATGGACATTGCGACCGCCGCCAACTTCCCCTGCCAGCGGCCATTCTCCGAACACCTTGGCGTTGCCGAACTTCCGCAATACCGCATCCTGCCCGATCACAAACAGACGGCGGCGTCGTCGAACGGATGGCAGGCCGGCGAGGACGGCGGTCCGTTCCTGTTCACTCGGGCGATGCTGCTTACCTCGACGGTTTCAACGTACCTGCGCGGTGACTGGTATCGCGACTGGGGATCGGTCGAGAAGTATTACCCATTGGTGCCGGCCAATGATGCACCGGTCGCCGCGATAGAACAGGGTGTGATCACAGTGCCCGGCTGGAGCCGGCAGGGACCGATTCGAGCCCTGCCATGAGCGTCACCACCGTCAGGAACCGCGAAGACAAAACAGCCCCCCGTCAAGACATCCGCGTGACGCGCTGGGTCGCGACGATCGCCGGGTTGATCGGTTTCGTCCTGTCGGTCGCGACGCCGCTGCTTCCCGTCGTGCAGACCACCGCGACGCTGAAC
This sequence comes from Mycobacterium sp., assembly GCA_019236925.1. GTDB lineage: Bacteria > Actinomycetota > Actinomycetes > Mycobacteriales > Mycobacteriaceae > Mycobacterium. The sequence continues at coordinate 3,109 of JAFAID010000352.1, forward strand.
TGGCCGCAAAACGGTCAGCTGAACAGCGTTACGGCACCGTTGATTTCGCTGACACCGGTCGACGTGACGGTAACCGTGCCGTGCTCCGTGGTGCGCGCCCTGCCGCCTGAGGGCGGGGTCGTGCTGAGCACGGCACCCAAGAAGGGTAAAGATGCCGCGCTGAACGGGTTGTTCGTCGTCGCCAACAGCAAGCGCGTCGACGTCACCGACCGCAACGTGGTGATCGCCAGCGTGCCGCGGGATCAGGCGATGTCCCCGCAATGCCAGCGCATCGAGATCACCTCCACCCGAGCCGGCGCCTACGCCACCTTCGTCGGGTTGACCGATTCGGCGGGCAAGCCGGTACGCGGTGGTTTCCCCGATCCCAACCTGCGCCCGCAAATCGTCGGGGTGTTCACGGATCTGACCGGTCCCGCTCCGCCCGGGCTGCGGTTATCGGCGACCATCGACACCCGGTTCTCCACCACACCGACGACGCTGAAACTGGCCGCGATGGTGCTGGCGATCGCGTCCACCATCGTCTCGCTGGTCGCGCTATGGCGCCTCGACCAATTGGACGGGCGGCGGATGCGCCGTCTCATTCCGGCCAACTGGCGCACCTTCACCCTGGCCGACGCCACGGTCATATTCGGCTTCTTGCTCTGGCACGTGATCGGCGCGAACTCCTCAGACGACGGCTACATACTGGGCATGGCGCGCGTCGCCGGTCCCGCCGGCTACATGTCCAACTACTTCCGCTGGTTCGGCAGCCCGGAAGACCCGTTCGGCTGGTACTACAACCTGCTGGCGCTGATGACCAAAGTCAGCGACGCCAGCTTGTGGATGCGGTTGCCGGACCTGGTCGCTGGCTTGGTCTGCTGGCTGCTGCTATCGCGGGAGGTGCTGCCGCGGTTGGGGCCGGCGGTGGCGTCCAGCAAGCCGGCGATGTGGGCGGCGGGCATGGTGTTGCTGGCGGCCTGGATGCCGTTCAACAACGGCCTGCGACCCGAGCCGATCGTCGCGGTCGGGTCGCTGATCACCTACGTGCTGATCGAGCGGTCGATGCGGTACAGCCGGATGACGCCGGCGGCGCTGGCCGTCATCACCGCGGCGTTCACCCTCGCTGTCCAGCCCACCGGTTTGATCGCCGTGGCCGCGTTGATCGCGGGTGGCCGGCCGATCCTGCGAATCCTGGTGCGCCGGCATCGTCTGGTCGGCACCTGGCCCTTGGTGGCGCCGATGTTAGCGGCCGGCTCGGTCGTCCTCACCGTGGTGTTCGCCGACCAGACGCTGTCAACGGTGTTGGAAGCCACCAGGATTCGCACCGCGATCGGTCCCAGCCAGGCGTGGTACACCGAGAACCTGCGCTACTACTACCTGATCCTGCCCACCGTCGACGGTTCGCTGTCGCGCCGATTCGGCTTTTTGATTACCGCGCTGTGCTTGTTCACCGCGATGTTCATCATGTTGCGGCGCAAGCGAATTCCTGGCGTGGCGCGCGGCCCGGCGTGGCGGCTGATGGGCGTCATCTTCGGCACCATGTTCTTCCTGATGTTCACCCCCACCAAATGGGTGCACCACTTCGGGCTATTCGCCGCGGTAGGCGCGGCGATGGCCGCACTGACCACGGTGCTGGTGTCGCCGGCGGTGCTCCGTTCTCCGCGTAACCGGATGGCGTTCCTGGCGGCGTTGATGTTCGTGATGGCGCTGTGCTTCGCCACCACCAACGGCTGGTGGTATGTGTCGAGCTACGGCGTGCCGTTCAACAGTACGATGCCGAAAATCGCCGGAATCACGGTCAGCACAATCTTTTTCATTCTCTTCGCGATCACTGCGCTGTATGCCGCCTGGTTGCACTTCGCCCCGAGCGGCCGCGGAGAAGGCCGGCTGGTGCATGCCCTGACCGCGGCACCGGTGCCGATCGCAGCCGGGTTCATGGTCTTGGTTTTCGTCGCGTCGATGGTGATCGGAGTGGTGCGCCAGTACCCGACCTACTCCAACGCCTGGGACAACCTGCGGGAGTTCAGTGGAGGCTGCGGACTGGCCGACGACATCCTTGTCGAGCCGGACAGCAACGCCGGCTTCATGGCACCGCTACCCGACAATTTCGGCCCGTTGGGCCCGCTGGGTGGCGTCAACCCAACAGGGTTCAGCCCCAACGGCGTACCGGAACGCACCCTGGCCGAGTCGATTAGGGAGACGGAGGTCCCACAGCCCGGCACCGACTACGACTGGGATGCGCCGCTCAAGCTGACGGTGCCGGGCATCAACGGATCGACGGTGCCGCTGCCGTACGGCCTCGACCCGCAACGGGTTCCGCTGGCCGGCAGCTACACCACTGGCGCGCAACAGCAGAGCAGGCTCACCTCGGCGTGGTACCAGCTGCCGAAGCCAGACGCCGGCCATCCCCTGGTCGTGGTCACCGCCGCGGGCACGATCACCGGCAACAGCATCCTGCATCACCACACCAGCGGGCAGACCGTGGTGCTGGAATTCGGCAGGGCCGGACCCGGCGGTGACGTGCTGCCGGCGGGGCGCCTGGTGCCCTACGACCTGTACGGCGAACAACCGAAGGTGTGGCGCAACCTGCGCTTCGCGCGGTCGGCGATGCCCGCCGACGCGGTCGCGGTCCGGGTGGTGGCCGACGACTTGTCGCTGACGCCGGACGACTGGGTCGCAGTGACCCCGCCGCGGGTGCCGGAGCTGCGCTCGTTGCAGGAGTACATCGGCTCGACGCAGCCGGTGCTGCTGGACTGGGCGGTCGGCCTGGCGTTCCCTTGCCAGCAGCCGATGCTGCACGTCAACGGCGTCACCGACATCCCGAAGTTCCGCATCACCCCGGACTACAACGCCAAGAAGCAGGACACCGACACCTGGCAGGACGGCGTCAACGGCGGCCTGCTGGGCATCACCGACCTGTTGCTGCGAGCCCATGTGATGTCGACGTACCTCTCTCATGACTGGGGCCGCGACTGGGGATCGCTGCGCAAGTTCGACACTGTCGCAGACGCTCATCCCGCGCAACTCGAGCTGGGCAAGGCGACCCACTTCGGTTGGTGGTCACCCGGCCAGATCCGGATCAAGCCTTAGCACGGCGACGGCTGATCGCGGTATCGTCCCGCTGTGGGGACGAAGGCCGAACGCCGGGCCGCGCGCGAACGCGTAGCCACCTACCACCAGGCGCGACTGGCCGAGCTCATCGAACACATTGCGGCCGCGCTCGAGCGCTACCGCACCGGCGAGATCGACGCCTACGCCATTGACGAGATGATCCACCACTATCAACGAGCTGCCCGCGAGCTGTGGAAGTTCTGCTGGTCCGGCGGCGGGGGAACACACATCGAGATCATCGCTCACCTCCTCGATCAAATGGCCACCGACGACGAAACCATCGACTGGTGGGAACGGGCCACGCCGCGACAACGCGAGTGATCACCCACAGCTGAACCCCTGACCTGACCGATCGGGTGACGTCAGTCCACGACGGAAAGGTAGTGTCTAGTGCAGACAGGCCTAATGCAAACAGGCCTAATTCCGCGCCTGCTTCGTGGGGTCGCCAGGGTCGTCCTTGCGTTGATTACTGTTGTCACAGCGAACTTCTTGTTGGGTTTAGTCATCGCGAAAATCGTGCAGCACAACGATAGGCTGCGCGCCAAACT
>JAFAID010000639.1 GCA_019236925.1 Mycobacterium sp.
TGGCGACGGCACGCGGAATTGGCCGAGTTAAGCACCGCACGTTCGCCGAGGTAGCTTGACCGGCGCAACTGTGCCTCACCGGACGGGCTATCCGTTCCCTAGTCGGCTACCGGGCCCCGGCCCGTTTGAGTCACGCTGTGGCGGGCAACGGGTGCGACGCGGCGACTCGCGGCGGTGTTCCGTCTGCCGCTCGGAACAGCCGACCCGACCACGAATCGCGCAATGTGTGGGTGGCCACGGTGGCCCAGGCGGACAAGAGCACTACGAACAACGCGGCCGCCAGCCACTGGATGCTGACCACGTTGGCCGCCACCCCTAACGCGCCGGCACCGGTCACACAGGTGCCGACCGGGAAGGTGAAGCTCCACCAGGTCAACGAGAACGTCAGGCCCCGGCGCAGCGCATGCACGGTCAGCGCGGTGGCCAGGGTGAAGACAAAGGCGGCGAAGCCCGCCATCACCGATCCGTACAACACGCCCAACACGTGCAGGCCCGACACCAGCGATGGCGCGTCGGCGAAAACCATCCCGGCTCGCGCGCCCAACAGGTTGGCCGCCGTGATGGACTGGCCCAGCGCGCCGAGGGTGATCCACACTGTCGGAACCGACTGTGTGGCGGGCAACCCCGCGTGCACCAGACGCGAGTAGATCATCGTGATGGTGATCATGGCAACCAGCAGGCTCAACCCGAACATCGCGTAGCACGCGAAGAAGAACGTGCGGCCGAATTGGCCTGGGCCGACATGGGGAATCAGCAGTGCACCGGTCGACGCCGACACCATGGGCGGCACAAGCGGCATCAGCCACGCCGGCAGCGCGATCACCGACTCGTGGCTGTGGCTGGTGATCATGTCGTATGGGATCTTTACGGCGGTTATCAGGCCCAGCATGGTGCCGACGGTCCATAACGCAACGTCGATGTGCACCGCGGCCGAGGCTCCCAGGACGTCGGATCCCACCGTCATGGTGCCCGCGCCGACGGTCAGCGCGGCCATCGCCGGCGCGCCGTAGAACTGTGACATCGTCGGATGGGTAGCGTAGGCCTTCGCTTTGGCGCGGTGACGCATCCAGTGCACCGCGAAAGCGCCCGTCAGCAGTGTCAACGCGGTCGCGGCCATAGCCCACACGATCGTTGCCAGCACGCGCAGGCCCGGGATGTGGACTGGCAACGTGGCCGCGGCGGTGGCGACGATGCCGGTGCCCATCACCGCGGCGAACCAGTTCGGTGTGATGTGTTCAAACACCCGTTGCGGGTGATCAAGTAGCGAGAGCGGGCCCGAGCGCGGCAGCGGGCGGCGAGTGGAAACCCCGGTGCCATACCCTATGCGGCGGCGTGGTGTCGGGGATTGAGGTTGCTGGTCTGCATAAGTCACCTGAACGATGGTCCTGCGGAACAGTCCGCGCGGGTACCCACAGCGTGTTGGTGAGCTCACAAGTCCACTTTGTGGTTGCATGAGTCATGAGGCTCAGTGCCCGCATGCCCGATCTGCCCGCGTTCGAGGTCCTGGTGGCGATCGCCAAGACTGGCAGCCTGGGCGCCGCGGCGCGGGAAATCGGATTGACCCAGCAGGCGGTCTCTGCGCGGCTGGCGTCGATGGAGGCTCAGATCGGGGTGCGGCTGGTCGTGCGTACCGCCCGTGGCTCGCAGATGACCCCGGCGGGGGTGGTGGTGACCGAGTGGGCCGACAAATTGCTCGACGTCGCCGAGCACGTCGACGCGGGGCTGTCGTGCCTGCGCACCGAGACCAGGCGCCGGGTCAAGGTGGTCGCCAGTCTTACCATCGCCGAACAGCTGATGCCGCGCTGGCTGGTCTCGCTGCAGGCGGCCGCCGGTCGCCTGGGCACCGCCGCGCCCGAAGTGGTCCTCACCACGACCAACAGCGACCACGCGATAGCCGCCGTGCTCGACGGTGGCGCCGAGCTCGGATTCATCGAAACCCCGGGAGCGCCAAGAGGATTACGCAGCCGGGTCGTCGCGCACGACGAACTCGTGCTCATCGTGCCACCCGATCACAAGTGGACCCGCCGGAATCGGACGGTGAGCGCGGCAGAATTGGCTCTTACACCATTGGTGACCCGCGAACCCGGGTCTGGCACTCGCGATTCGCTCACCGCCGCTCTCCGCGGAACGCTGGGTGACACGATGACCCAAGCGGCCCCGGTACTCGAGCTGTCGTCAGCCGCAGCGGTCCGCGCTGCCGTGCTGGCCGGCGCCGGGCCGGCCGTGATGAGCAGGCTCGCCGTCGTTGATGACCTCACTGTCGGCCGGCTGCGCTCCGTTCCGGTGGCGGACCTGAACCTGCGGCGCGACCTGCGGGCGATCTGGGTCGGCGCGCGCACCCCGCCCGCCGGCGCGGTGCGAGACCTGCTGGCCCACATCGCGACCGCCGCGGTACCGGGCGGCCCCCAGCACCGGCCCGGTTGATCCGCATTCGATGGGCTGGTGCGTCCTAGGTTTCCGATGAAGCGCCGCACTCGCTCAGCGCCATTGATTCCGAGGTAACAGCGACGCAAGCCAGCATGGCGAAGCCGCTCTTCACATGGCGGAGGTTGTCGGCTGGTCCGGCCTTTTCGCCGGGCGTGGCACCGCCGCAAAATTCGACTGGCCGATCCAGGCCGGCACCGCGCGACGCACGTGCGAGGGGCCGTCGATCGATACCGAGCTGTCGATTAGCGCCCGTGACCACGACACATCCCCGCGCCAAATTTGCGTCAGCGTGCGTAGGCTCCCCGAGATCGTCGCGGTGACGTCGTGGCCAGGATCGCTGTCGCAGACATCGGCGTGACCGTTATCCCCCACCAGCCACCACGACGACACCTTTGGCGAGACGCCGGAAAGCCTGAACGCCAGCGTCGTTCGGTTACTCGGCCACGCTTCGATCGGCGCTTTGCGGTGGATGTCCCACATCAACAGGTGCGGATCGAGATCCTCGTCGCCCAGGTCTGCGATCCAGCGCACCCCCCAGGCGCCGAGGCCGTCGATGATGTCTTTGAGTTCATGCCCGCGGGGCGTCAGGTTGTAGCGCGTCCGGCCCGCGACCCGGGATCGCGTCACCACGCCGGCGCGGACCAGCCTTTGCAGGCGCTTCGAAAGCAGCGCCGGCGACATCTTCGGCAGACCACGGCGCAGTTCATTGAAATGTTCACTGCCATAGAGTAATTCACGCACGATGAGTATCGTCCAGCGTTCATCGAGGACTTCCATCGCCTTGGCGACTGGACAGTACTGGCCGTAGGTCGACATCTTCCGTATCCCCTCGATCTACAGGTATTGCCGATTCAGTACACGCCCGAATCGGGCCCATCGCTAGTACACATCGTGAACTGGATCGCTGACAGGTCCAGCCCCGACGATGTGCGGGTGAACAGACCCCAGGAGTTCATAGTGAGCACCCACGCCGCGACTGTCGACCACCGCAAGCCTGCCGACAGGACCGCGATCCCGGGCTCGTCGCCGCGCGCAAGCAGCGACGAAGCCAATGGACCGGAAACCCACCCGACTAACCGATTAGGTAACTAAGCCCCATGATCCTTGAGCAGTACTACATCGAGTGCCTGTCGCACGCGTCGTATCTAATCGGCGACGAAACAACCGGGCGCGCAGTCGTTGTCGACCCGCGCCGCGACATCGCCGATTACCTGGCGGACGCCGATAGCAAGGGCTTGACGATCGAAGGTGTGATCAACACACACTTTCACGCCGACTTCGTGGCAGGGCACCTGGAACTGGCGGAGGCGACCGGGGCGTGGATCGGCATGGGCGAGGCCGCCCTCACCGACTACCCGATCCGTCGGCTGGCCGACTTGGAGCACATCGGGCTGGGTGAGGTGGATCTGGAAATCCTGGCCACCCCCGGGCACACCTGGGAGTCGATCAGTGTGTTGGTGCGCGAGCGCCGCACGGCCCGACCCACCGCGATCCTGACCGGTGATGCGTTGTTCATCGGCGATGTCGGCCGACCTGACCTGGCGAACCTCGGTGACGGCTCTACCGCCGAGTTGGCGAGCGCGCTGTACCGTTCGATCCATGAGCGGCTGCTGACGCTGCCCGACCAGGTGATCGTCATGCCGGCCCACGGCGCGGGGTCGTCGTGCGGGAAGAACCTCTCGGCCGAACTTACCTCGACCATCGGCGAACAGCGCAGCAGCAACCCGTCGGTGCAGCCGATGAGCGAGGACGAGTTCGTCGCCCTCGTCACCGATGGACAGCCCGCGGCGCCGTCATACTTTGCGGCGGCCGCGGCGATCAACAGGCGCGCTCGTCCGGTACGGGATCGGGCGCGCACGATTCGGCCGATGACTCCAGGGGAGCTGCGGTCCGCGCTGCGGGCCGGCGTCCGGGTCCTTGATGCCCGATCCGTGGATGATTTCGCGGACGGACACTGCCGCGGATCGGTCAATGTCGGCTTCGACGGCAGGTTCGCCGAAACGGCCGGTATGGTCACCGAGATCGGGGAGCCGATCGCGCTAATCACCTATCCCGGCCATGAGCAGCTTGCCGCGATGCGGTTGGCCCGTATTGGTTCGGACAACGTCATCGGCTACCTGAATGTCGGCCGGGATGTGCCGTTTCCGTTCGGACTTCGCGACTTGGTCCAATCCTCCCCGCGGATCAGCGCCGGCGAGCTCGACGGTCTGCTCGCCCAGAATGCGGTCTCGCTGATCGATGTCCGCAATCCAGGCGAGCGCGAGCGCGGCGCCATCGCCGGTGCGCTCGACATCCCTCTGGCGCAGCTGCGCTTGCGGTTGGGCGAGGTGTCCACGGCTAACCCTATCGTGGTGTACTGCGCCAGCGGCCGGCGTTCCAGCGTGGCCGCATCGTTGTTGCGGGAGCGTGGATTTGAGAACGTTTCAGACCTTGCCGGCGGCTACAACGCGTGGGCCCGAGCACGTGCCTCTCGGGCGTAGAGGCATTCGACTGTTACGCCCGCATCACGGCGATCATCCAGGCTCCGTGCCCTGCCGGAATTTTCGGTGCACAACTTGACAACCCCGACCCGGCGGATATCGGCGCCCGGACCTCAGCACGTCAGATCGACCCGCTGCGTAATGAAAAAAGGAGAAAATTATGACCCTGAGATTAGGTGACCTCGCGCCCGACTTTGACGCGGAGACCACTGAAAACGGCGCGACCAGCTACCCGGCGACGCTGCTCAGTGTCGACACCGGCTGTGCGTTTGACGAATTCGAACAGAAATTGCATCACGTGGTGCCCGAGGCTCCGACGTTCCTACTGAGCGCGCTGATTGCTCAATGCGCGCAATGGGACGAAATTGTCAGGGCCACGACCGACCACGCCCCGTATGGCTTTGTGCGGTATTGGTCCAGTCCGGGCAGCCGCCTGATGCACGCCGCCGGTCACCATGGCTGCGTGTCGTCGTACCTCATTGGCAATTACGAGCTGGCTGAAAAGATGTACCGTCACGACCCGGCCGCCATGCTGCACGCCCCGCTGCGGTTGGTCGTGCACCAGCAGCAAACGCCAACCGCGATGCTGTCCTTCGATCTGCCCAGCGCCCAGTTTGGGTGCTTCGGCGATCAGCGGATCGCAGCGGTGGGCCAAACCCTCGATGAGAAGCTCGCTGCTCTTCTCGAACACCTCGGCGCACCGGTGCCGTGCCAACTGCGCCCGTTGGGAAGAGCCGCCGAACTGTGAGACGACGCCGCCACGCTCATCGGTGGTGTCGTGATGCCCGCTGCCCACTTCTATGCCCGCAACCACTTCCCAACGCCGACACTGGATCCGGAGTTGTATGAGTTGACAATCACCGGGCTGGTTGAACGGCCGTTGAGCCTTCGCTTGCGTGATCTGCAGAACATGCCGTCACACTCGTTGGTCTCCACGCTGGAATGTGCGGGCGACGACCGGGTTCATTTCGGCCCACCGGTCGATGGTGAGCCGTGGCGTTTCGCGGCAGCAACCGCAGCCGAATGGCGTGACCGCAAAGACAAGTCCTACCAACTCGGCGAACTTGACCGCCCGACTGTGCGCAACTTGACAACCCCGACCCGGCGGATACCGGCGCCCGGACCTCAGCAGGTCAGATCGACCCGCTGCGCAATGAAAAGGAGAAAATGATGACCCTGAGATTAGGTGACCTCGCGCCCGACTTTGACGCGGAGACCACTGTAGGACGAATCCGATTCCACGACTGGATCGGCGACAGTTGGGCGGTGCTGTTCTCGCACCCGAAGAACTACACCCCGGTGTGCACTACCGAACTGGGCTACATGGCCAAGATCAAGCACGAGTTCGACCGGCGTGGCGTGAAGATCATCGGCCTATCGGTCGACCCGGTAGCTGAACACGCCGGCTGGAGCAGCGACATCGGCGCCACCCAGGGCGTCGCCCCGAACTATCCGCTCATCGGTGACGCCGACTATAACGTGGCCAAGCTGTATGACATGTTGCCCGCCAACGCAAGTGGCGACCCGGCTCAACGCAGCGCAGCCGATAACCAGACGGTCCGTAACGTGTTCGTGGTCGGCCCGGACAAAAGGATCAAACTCATCCTGGTGTATCCGATGACCACCGGGCGCAACTTTGACGAGGTGCTGCGCGTCATCGACTCGTTGCTGCTGACCGCTGACCACAGGGTCGCCACCCCCGTCAACTGGCAGCCGGGCGAGGACGTGATCATCGCTACCAGCGTCAGCGACGACGAAGCCCGCATCACCTACCCCGACGGATGGCGCGCGCCACGCCCATACCTCCGCATCGTTCCGCAACCTGCGACCGGCCACGTGACCGGACAGCGAGAATTGATCCCCACGATGTGAAGGTCGGTTAGCGGTGGGTGCAGGTGGCACGCATAGACCCGCTGCCGTAGAGGCGAATCCGTTTCTCCTAGCAGTACGGACCTCCTACCGACTCGCCCACGCCCGCAACGCCCGCCCGGCAGGCTGACACCAGGTGCGGCAGACCCACGGGGGTCAGGCTCACGCGGACGGCAGCGCGGTCAGGATCGGTCATACTGTGGCTCGTACGTCAGCTTCACAATGTTGGAGAAGCTCTTCGCCGCGGTGAGTTTCATTGCCGCCGTTTGGTCTTGGTGGAACAACAGTCCTCCCGACCCAGCAATGAAGGGATGGATCGACAGGTCGAGCACGTCAAGCAGCCGGGCCTTCAACAGGGCCTGCGCGAGCAGCCCGTGGCCGAAGACGAGCAGGGGGCCACCGTCTTGCTGCTTGAGCTTGGTGACCTCCGCCGCGGCGTCACCGCGCACGATCACTGAGTTGTCCCAGTCGGCGCGCTCCAATGTCGAGGAGAACACGTATTTGGTGATCGTGTTGAGCCGATCGGTCCAGGGATGCTGCTGCCGTCCCGAAAAGATCTTGGCCAATTCCTCGTAGGTGACGCGGCCCATCAGCATGGCATCGGACGCAACCAGCAGGCCCAGTCCGTCGCGGTAATAGGCGTCGTCGCGGTAATCGTAGAACCGGCGAGTTTCGGGCCCCGCGAATACGCCGTCGATCGAGGCAAGGGTGTATTCGATGATCTTTCGCATGAGTGTCTCCTGGTTCTCTGTGGTGGTGTAGGCGGGCTCGCTGCTGCGGCCAACCCGTCAACTGGGCAGACACCACGGCGCGGGCACACTGGGCGCAAAGCGCCCAACTTGCGGGCCGGCTGGGGTCGATATCGGTGAAACCTTGAACGTGGGATCTTGACCAGAGGAGTCAGGTGGAGGGTGGACGGTGACCCAGGAGCTATTGGCCCAGGCCCGCGCCGGAGATGGTCGCGCGTTTGGCCAGCTGGTCGACCCGTTTCGACGGGAGCTGCAGGTGCATGCTACCGGATGCTGGGTTCGGCCCAAGATGCCGAGGACGCCCTGCAGGAAACATGTTGGCCGCCTGGCAGGGCCTGGGCGAGTTCGAGGAACGCGCCTCGTTGCGCACCTGGCTATACCGGATCGCGACCAGTCGCTGTCTCAACGCGCTGCGTTCAGCAAGCCGTCACCCCAAGTCGGGCCCGCCGGTGACCGGGCTTAACCTGCCCGAGCCCTCCGGGCTCGGTGAGGTGGTGTGGCTGCAGCCCTACCCCGACCTGCTTCTGGAGGGCGTCCCAGCGGACGCGCCGGGCCCGGAGGCCCGCTACCAAGCCAGCGAGGCTATAGCGCTGGCTTTCATCACGGCGGTGCAGCTGCTGCCGGCACGTCAGCGCGCCGTGCTCATCCTGCGAGATGTCCTTGGATACTCAACGCGCGAGGTGGCCGACATGCTCAATTCGAGCGAGCAGGCGATAGCGAGTGCACTTAAACGCGCCCGCGCGACCCTACGCCAGGAGCTCAACCGGTCAGATGAGCACCTGGCGCCACCAGCGCCGAACTCACTCGCCGAACAAGAGCTTGTTGCCGCATTCACCCGCGCGTACTCCACCGCAGACGTACAGGGCCTGGTTGCCATGCTCACCGAAGATGTCCGAGTGTCTATGCCGCCGTGGCCATTCCAGTATCGTGGCCGCGAACTTGCGGCACAGTTCCACACGGCGGTGACCTTCCGCGAGGGACGCACCTACCGACTGATACCAACCCGGGCCAACGGCCAACCCGCCTTCGGGCTCTACACCAAAGATCCCCACGCTTTGGTGCTGCACGCCAACGGCCTAATGGTGCTCACCCTCACGGGCGACCACATCAGCGCCCTGACGCGGTTCGATAACAGCGTGCTGCCCGGCTTCGGACTCCCACGAACACTGCCGAGTTGAAACCACTCCTGCCCGGGCTCTGAATGGGTGATTTCTCACGCCGGCCACCCGAACCGGCCGGCCGCACGCATCTCCAACTCGCCTCATTTGGGCTCAACTTCAGCCGGGCGGCAGGGAGCCGATTCACCTCGTCGCGGCGGGCCACTTCGAGTTGACATTGCGAGCACCAGAAGAACCTGATCTGAGCCGCGGCTGCCGCGGTTCAGCCAGGGGTATAGAACAGGTAAGACGCCGAATACGGGATACCCACCTGGGCCCCATTGGCACATTGGCCCTTCGACGCCAGCCCGCCCTTGGTCGCAAGGCGCTGGACGTAGGTGACCGAGCCGAACTGCCCGGCACCGTGATTCTCGGTGGCCTTCAACAGCAGCTCCGGTATCGCGTCGTCGTGGTTCACCATGGCGTTGGGCACCGGTGTTGCGCTGACTTCACTACCGTCGGCCGTCGAAATCCACACCGGGCCTTTGGAATGCAAGGCGATGGGTTTGCCGTTGTCGCTGATGATCGCCGCAGGCGCTAACAGCGTCCAGGAGTTGTTGGTGCACTGGTAGATCTGCACCCCGTGGCCCTCAAACGAACCAGCAAGCTTGTTGCCGGAAGGCACCTTGACCGCGTCGGGGATCTGAACCTGCTGTGGCACTGCGGTTTTGCTCGAGGTTGGCGAGGGCTGGTGAGCCGACGAGCATGCTGCCAGACCCGCCCCGATCGCGATCGCGCCGAATGCCATCGACAGCACGATACGTTTCATGAATCCCTATCTCCTCCGCGTCGCGCGAGGCCCAGTGGAATCCCTCGTCAACAAAACGTACGGCGACGGACTGCGGGTCAATGGTGTGACTAATCGGCACGCCGTGCGCGATGAGTCGGTCCCGCGTCGTGCCGGTGCACTAGCCGGGCCAGGCGTAGGCTAGTTTACCTGCGTAGGGTGGGCAGCCGAGCTGAGACAGGAACTGATCGGTGCCGTTTGTCTAGAAGCGAGACAACGCTTGGCTCTTCGACTGTTGCGGTTGTGCCGGGCCGTTCAGCTTGAGTCGATGTTTCCGTTGTGGAGTTTCACCACGGTCTCGATTACGACGGTTAGCGGCCACCCCGGGCGCCTTCCCGTCACCTCAGCAACTGCTGGCTATTGACCTCGATCTTCCCGGCCGCAAGAGCGAATACCTGCACGCCGTCGCCCAAGCCGCCCTCGACGGACTGCTCGACGCGGCCGCCCTGCAGGCAACAGATCCTGATCAGGCCGCCCATCAAATTCGGCAGATCAAGGGCCTTGGTCCCTTCGGCGCCGAACTGGTCGTCATCCGCGGCGCAACGCTCCCGACGCCCTTCCGCACCATGAGCGCCGCCTCGACACCGAAATCACGGTGCAGTACGGGCCGCAAGCCACTCTCGCCCAGGTGTCGGCCGCGTGGCGGCCATTCCGCAGCTGGGCTGCTGTCTATCTCCGCGCCCTCCG
>JAFAID010000489.1 GCA_019236925.1 Mycobacterium sp.
CGGGGTGGTGTCGATTCCGCACGGCCACCACGACGCAAACGTCAATCGCCTAACCAACAAGGACGACATCGACCGGGTGACCGGCATGGTCCGCTATTCAGGCATAGCGGTCACCCTGCGCCCGGCGTGACTCAGTCCTCGAACGCCTCAGTGATTCCCAGCTTTCCGACGCCGCGACGGGTCGCCGCCGTCGACCACGGCCCCAAAGTGTTCATCTGTAAACCTAACCGGGGCTTCGCCCCAGCCCCACGAGGCATGCCGCTGGTCGCCGTTGTTTTGGGGGCTCCGGGCGGCGGGTGAAGACCGTGACCGGCGGGCCGGCACGGTGTATGAACCGTCATAACGGTTGGTTGGCTAACTGGCCGTCCCATCTCCGTCCGGAGCCCATCATGACCGTAGCGCGATCTGTGGCCGATGTCTTGGCTGAGCATGTGGTCTTTGAGGTCGAATGTATCGACCGCATGTTCTGCAACGTCTACGTGCCGGGTTTGCAGTATGCGGCTGGCCTGGTGGCCTATGTGCATCAGCAGCTGGGGTTGCCGATCGCCTCGACCGCGCCGCTGGCCCGTGTCACCGAAGCGTTCGATAAGGCGGTGCACCGCTTCGCCAGCGACCATGGGCTGGCTTGGGTCGATTTCGCCAAGGGGCAACGCAAAGACGACATCGCCCACGAGTACCTGGCCCGGTTCACCGGCACCGAGGGGGTCTTGTTCGTGGGCCGCGCGCAGGAGAAGACCAAGCTGTTTCGCACCGAGAAACGCCGCGACGCCAATGGGGACGCCTACCCGTGGATCGTGTCGGCGACTGGGCTGGTCAACCACTTCTACTTTTACTGCGTCGATGAGGACTTCGGCCCGTTCTTTATCAAGTTCTGCTCCTATTTCCCCTACAACGCCAAGCTGTGCCTCAACGGCAACCATTGGGCTCAGCGACAGGCGGCCAAGGCCGGCATCGAGTTCACTGCGTTGGATAACGGGTTCGCCGCGGTCGACGACCCCGCCGCGCTGCAGACGATCTGCGACAACCTTGGCCCTGAGCAGATCGATGCACTGCTGCGCAAGTGGCTGGCCATCCTGCCGCACCCGTTCACCACAGCTGATCGGGCTGCGGGCTACCGCTATGAGCTGTCGATCCTGCAGGCCGAGTTCTCGCTGACTCAGATGCTCGACAAACCGGTGGCGGGCCGGATGTTTTTCGAGCAGGTCATCCGCGACAACCTCGACATCGGCCGCCCCGACCAGGTCGCCTTGGTCTTCGACCGCCGCCTGATGCGCCGCGGACCGCGCCGCACACCCGGAGTGTTCCGTACCCGGGTGATCACCGAGGGCGTCACCCCCAGCCTGTATGTGGACTACAAGCACACCCGCATCAAGCAATACCACAAGGAAGGAAAGGCGCTGCGCACCGAAACCACGGTCAATGACACCACCGACTTTTCGATCGGCAAACGGCTGACTAATCTGCCCGCGCTGCGGGAGATCGGCTTCTCGGCCAACCGACGTCTACTGCACGTCCAACGACTCGGCCACGACCCGATCACCGGCGCTGATGCGCTACAGGCCATTACCGGCACGCTCACCACCGCCACCGGCGTCCGCATCCCCGGACTACGGCTGGCCCAGCGGCGCAGCCACGCACTGCTGCAGGCGCTACTGACGTTTGGCTACCAAACCAACGGATTCACCAACGCTGATCTGCGTAGGCTCACCGTCGAGTTGCGTGGACTGCCACCCGGGGCGGTAACCGCCGCACAAACCACTTATGACCTGCGCCGACTCAAAACCCGCGGCCTGATCATCCGCATCCCGCACACCCACCGCTACCGAGTCAGCGACCACGGCATGCACACCGCCCACTTCCTCACCTGTCTACATGATCGATTCCTGCCCACCGGCCTAGCACACCTCGCCGACCGCACCGGCGCCCCACCACTGCAGCAAGCTTCTCGCGCCTACAATGCCGCTCTCGAAAACCTCAGCAGCACAACACTACTCGCCGCATGAGGCAAACCACCTAACCCAAGACGCCAAGCTTGACTCAAAAATCCGGCTTCGCCGGTGCTAGCTTCGCTA
>JAFAID010000547.1 GCA_019236925.1 Mycobacterium sp.
GGCCAACCTGGGTCCGGCCGTGGTGGAGGCCAACTACGCGCGGGTGCCGCTGATCGTGCTGTCGGCCAACCGGCCCTACGAGCTGCTCGGCACCGGCGCCAACCAGACCATGGAGCAGCTGCGTTATTTCGGCACCCAGGTCCGCGCCACGATCAGCCTCGGGCTGGCCGAGGACGCGCCGGAGCGGATGGACGCGTTCAACGCGACCTGGCGATCGGCCACCTGCCGGGTGCTGTCGGCCGCCACCGGTGCCCGCAGCGCCAACGCCGGACCGGTGCAATTCGACATCCCGCTGCGCGAACCGCTGGTGCCCGACCCCGAACCCGGTGCCATCCCGCCGGGGCGCCCGGGCGGCAAACCATGGACCTACTCCCCGCAGGTCAGCTTCGACCAGCCGCTGGACGTCGACCTGAGCCTGGACACCGTGGTCATCGCCGGTCACGGTGCCGGCAAGCAACCCGAATTGGCCGCGTTGCCGACCGTCGCCGAGCCGACTGCGCCGCCGACGGCCAATCCGCTGCACCCGCTGGCGCTGCCGTTGCTGCGCCCGCAGCAGGTGATCATGCTGGGCCGTCCCACCCTGCATCGACCGGTGTCGACGCTGCTGGCCGAGCCGTCGGTGCCGGTTTATGCGCTGACCACCGGCCCGCGCTGGCCCGACGTGTCGGGCAATTCCCAGGCCACCGGCACCCGGGCGGCCACTACGGGTGAGCCGAACCCGGCCTGGCTGCGGCGCTGCGCCGAGCTCAACCGTCACGCAATCGAAGCAGTGCGCGGGCAGCTCAGGGCCCACCCGCTGACCACCGGCCTACACGTGGCCGCCGCGGTCGCCGACGCGCTGCACCCCGGTGATCAACTGGTGCTCGGCGCGTCCAACCCGGTGCGCGACGCCGCGCTGGTGGGCCTCAATCCGCACGGCATCAAAGTGCGCTCCAACCGCGGGGTCGCGGGCATCGACGGCACGGTGTCCACGGCGATCGGGGCGGCGCTGGCGCATGAGCGGGCGGGTAGCCGGAGCCGCGCAGGCGGCGACCTCCCACCTCGCACCATCGCGCTGATCGGCGATCTGACCTTCGTCCACGACAGCTCCGGATTGCTGATCGGTCCGACTGAACCGGCACCGGCTCAGCTGACGATCGTGGTGTCCAACGACAACGGCGGCGGCATCTTCGAACTGCTCGAGCAGGGCGACCCCCGCTTCTCCGACGTGTCCTCCCGAGTGTTCGGCACCCCGCACGACGTGGACGTCGGCGCGCTGTGTCGCGCCTACCACGTCGACAGCCGGCAGATCGAGGTCGATGAACTCGGCTCCGCCCTCGACGAGTCGGGCGCCGGCATGCGGGTGCTCGAGGTCAAGGCCGACCGATCCTCGCTGCGGCAGCTGCATGCCGCCATCAAGGCCGCATTGTGAAGATTCCTGCCAGGGCCGTGACGGCTCTCGCATCGCTGAAAGCTGTGGTGCGCATCCTGATCCACGGTCGCAATGACGACATTCCCGACACCCGGGGGCATCGCGTGGTGCGTTGGACACGTATCGGTGTGCTGATCCTGACCGGCCTGGTCACGCTGCAGTCATTGCTGCTGGTGGCCGGTGCTGTGCGCAATGACATTGCCATTCAACGCAATATGGGGGTGGCGGAGGCCGAGGTGCTCAGCGCGGGGCCGCGGCGCTCCACCATCGAGTTCGTCACACCGGACCGGGTCACCTACCGTCCAGAGCTCGGTGTGCTGTATCCATCCGAATTAGCAACGGGGATGCGGATTTACGTCGAATACGACAAACTCAACCCGAACCTGGTTCGCGTGCAGCACCGCAACGCCAAGCTGGCAATCATCCCGGCCGGCTCGATCGTGGTGGTCGGCTGGCTGGTTGCCGCGGCGGCCTTGGCGGGTTTGGCGTTGGTGGACAAGCGGCTGGACCGTCAGCTGGACACGCCGTCCAGCCAAGCCGGGTCCTGAATATCGACGACCTTGTTCGCCTTGAGGTCGTAAACCGTTGGAGTGCCGGGATTTTCCGGGTTCACCTGACCGAGTTGGGCCCTGTTTGCGTTATTCAGCGCGGCCGTATCGGCCGCGTAATCGCCGGAGGCGATCCGGTCGGCCACCACCTCGGTTATTCCGCTCTCCCGGGCCATCGCCGCGATGTCGCCGTTGTTGGGGCCGTCGGAGCTCTGGTGGCGGTAAAGGTCTTGCACGAAAGCCTGATACGCCGTCGCGGGCGTGCTCGGGTCGGCAGCCAGAAACAGCGCATTGCTGATCCGCGCGGAAGCGTCGTTGTGATGTTTGTCATCGAGAAAGGTCAGCCAGCGATAGGTGACCGCAAGCCGGCCGCCGGCCAGATCGCCGGCCAGCCGGTCGCCGTAGGTCGACTCCAAGTCTGCGCAGTGCGGGCATTGCGGTTCGCAGAAGACCTCCAACTGCACTGGGGCAGCGCCAGACCCGACCGCCACCCCGTTGCCGTCTGCGGTGCGTGGCACGCCGGCGTGCGCGGTGCCAGTGCTGAACATCACTAACCACAGCGTCGCAACCAATACCCGCAGGCAGGACCGCATTGCCCACCCCCCCTTTGCATCAGAGTTCGCATGACGTATGCCCGTAGGTAACCATATCGACAGGCACCGCTGACACCGTGACAGTGTGCGCGTAGCGATTGTCGCGGAGTCCTTTCTTCCGCACGTCAACGGCGTCAGCAACTCGGTGATCCGGATACTCGAGCACCTGCGCCGCACCGGCCACGAAGCCCTTGTCATCGCGCCGGACACCCCGCCGGGCGAGCCGCCCGCCGATCGGATTTACGACGGTATCCGGGTACACCGGACGCCGTCGCGGATGTTTCCGAAGGTGACCACGCTGCCGCTTGGGGTTCCCACCCCGCGGATGATGAGCGCGATGCGCGGATTCGAACCTGACATAGTGCATTTGGCGTCACCGGCGCTGCTCGGCTACGGCGGGGTGCGGGCGGCCCGTCGTCTCGGGGTGCCGGCGGTCGCGGTATACCAAACCGACGTTCCGGGTTTCGCGGTCAGCTACGGAATCGGACTTACCGAACGGGCGGCCTGGGCGTGGTTCCGCCACCTGCATCGCCTGGCCGACCGCACCCTGGCGCCATCCAGTGCGACGATGGAATCCCTTGCTGCGCACGGTATTCCGCGGCTACACAAGTGGGCACGCGGGGTCGACATGATTGGTTACGCGCCATCGGCGCGCAATGAGGCCCTCAGGCAGCACTGGTCGCCGGACGGCAAGCCGATCGTCGGATTTGTCGGCCGGCTCGCGCCGGAGAAGCACGTCGAGCGGCTCACTACGCTGGCCGCGGGCGGCACGGTGCAGGTGGTGATCGTGGGCGACGGCGTCGACCGCGCCAAGCTGCAATCAGCAATGCCGACAGCTGTTTTCACCGGAGCGTTGTACGGCGAAGAGCTCGCCGAAGCGTATGCCAGCATGGACGTTTTCGTACACGCCGGCGAACATGAGACGTTCTGCCAAGTCGTGCAGGAAGCGCTGGCGTCGGGGCTGCCAGTGATCGCCCCCGACGCCGGCGGCCCGCGCGACCTGGTTACCCCGTGGCGCACCGGATTGCTGTTGCCCGTCAAAGAGTTCGAGGCGCAGCTGCCCGAAGCTGTCGCGCATCTGGTGTCAGAACGACAGCGCTACGCGCTGGCGGCTCGGCGCAGCGTGCTCGAGCGCAGCTGGCCGGCGATCTGCGACGAGCTGCTCGGCCATTACGAGGCGGTACTCTCGCCCATCGCCCGGGCGCGCATCGCGCGCAGGCGACTCGCACAGGGTGAGTGAGCTACCCCTGAGCCAACTCCGCAACCGGCTGCCACTGCTCCCAAGTGCGTAGCCGGTTTTCGTAGTCGGCCTTGGCCAGCCCAAGCGGCGCCTCGCCGAAGAACACCCGCAGCGGCGGCTCATCGGCGTCCACCACTTTCAGCAGCGCGGCCGCTGATGC
Organism: Mycobacterium sp.; assembly: GCA_019236925.1. Classification (GTDB taxonomy): domain Bacteria; phylum Actinomycetota; class Actinomycetes; order Mycobacteriales; family Mycobacteriaceae; genus Mycobacterium. The sequence goes on from JAFAID010000547.1 coordinate 3,953, forward strand.
TTTCGGATTGCCCGGCGCGGACCACCGCTGCTGGCGTTCTGCCTCGGTCGCCGCAAGGACTTCGGTGTAGGCGGGTAGCGGATCGGCGCGCCGAGACGACGGGCCGGACCAGTCGGTGTCGAAGCCACCCGGCTCGATCAGCGTGACGTGGATGCCGAACGAGGCGACCTCCTGGGCCAGCGCCTGGGAGAAGCCCTCCAGCGCCCACTTCGACGCGTGGTAGATACCGACCAGCGGAAAGGCCGTGATGCCGCCGATCGAGGAGACCTGAATGATGTGCCCGCTGCCCTGCTCACGCAGATACGGCAATGCGGCCTGGGTGATCCACAGCGCGCCGAACACGTTGGTTTCGATCTGGTCGCGTGCATCTTGCTCGGAGAGTTCTTCGATGAACCCGAACTGGCCGTAACCGGCATTGTTGACGACGATGTCCAGTCGCCCGAAGTGATCGTACGCCTGCTTGACCGCGGCGAAAGCCGTGTCCCGATCGGTGACGTCCAACTGGATCGGCAGAACGGCTTCACCGTACTTGTCGACCAGGTCGGCCAGCGTCGCGGTATTCCGCGCGGTGGCCGCTACCTTGTCACCCCGCTCCAACGCGGCGATCGCCCATTCCCGTCCGAAGCCGCGCGATGTCCCTGTAATGAACCAAACTTTTTCAGTCACGCCC
>JAFAID010000101.1 GCA_019236925.1 Mycobacterium sp.
AGCACCGGCAGGGCGTCGGCAGCGTGGCGGCCAACCAGCGCATCCGCGTCGCGGGCGAACCCGGCGACCGCCGACAGCGGCAGCGAGACGTCGAACTTCAGCGGCGGCCCATACACGCCGAGCACCTCGGCGATCGATTCCCGCAGCCGCCACAGCCGTTGTTGCGCAGTCGAATCCACGCCTACAGCCGGTTCACCGCATGTCCGCACTTGCTCCAGCGCGTCGGCGAGGCGCTCGGTCTGGTCGAGATCGGACGCCAGCTCCACCAACAACAGCCAGGCACCGCGCACCGGCGCGGCCACACCCAGATGCTCCTCGGTGAGCGCGCTGGCCCGGGCGTCGATCAATTCGAGGGCGGCGATGCCGTCCAAATCGCGAAACAGCCGCCCGGCGTCAACCAACGCGTCGAGGTCCTCGAAGCCGCACACGGCCGTCACCCGATGCGGCGGATCGGGGTGCAGCCGTAGATCGAGCGCGGTGATCACGCCCAGCGTTCCTTCGGCGCCGACGAACAGCGACGGCAGGTCATAGCCGGTGTTGTCGGCCCGCACCCGAGAGTGCCGTCGCAGCACCGACCCGTCGGGCAAAGCGACGTCGAGACCGATGACCTGCTCGCCCATGTTGCCGTAGCGCACGGTCCGCAACCCGCCCGCGTTGGTCGACGCCATCCCCCCGACGGTGGCGGTGTCGCGCGCGGCCAGGTCGACACCGAACACCAGGCCGGCCGCCGCCGCCGCGTGCTGAACGGCCGCCAAGGTCGCCCCCGCCCCGGCTTCGACGCGGCGCTCGATTGTGTCGATATCGCTTATCGCGCTGAGTCTTTCGGTGGACAGCAGCACATCGTCGTGCTCGGGGACGGTGCCGGCCACCAAGGAAGTGCGACCGCCCTGGATGGTGACATGGGTACCGGCGTCCCGGCACACGCGTAGCACTTCGGCGACTTCCACTGCCGAGCCCGGGCGCACCAGGGCGCTGGCGCGTCCGCGATAGCGGCCGGTGTGGTCGATGCTGCGGCCGGCCAGCACATCGGGGTCCGTGCTGACGTAGTTCGATCCAACCAGCGACGACACCTGCTGCAGCAAACTCGGGGCCATGACCACGGTTTATCGGTCTACCACACCACTCGATGACGATGCAGGATGAGTGTCGTGAGCGAGCAGCGTGAGGATGTCTGGTTCAACTCCGGCCGCGACCGGGTCAGCGCGTGGCTGTATCGGCCGAAGAGTAATGGCTCGAATAAAGGGGCACCGCTGCTGGTGATGGCGCACGGTTTGGGGGCGGTCCGCACCATGCGGTTGGACGCCTACGCCGAACGCTTTTGCGCGGCCGGTTACGCCTGCCTGGTGTTCGACTACCGCAACTTCGGCGACAGCGAAGGCGCGCCGCGTCAACTACTCGACATCAGGATGCAGCTGCAGGACTGGACCGTTGCGGTAGCTTATGCCCGGACACTGGCCGGTATCGACCACAATCGAATTGGCTTGTGGGGCACGTCGTTTAGCGGGGGCCATGTCATCGCCACGGCAGCTCGGGTGCCCGGCATCGCGGCGGTCGTCTCGCAGTGCCCGTTCACCGACAGCGTCGCCTCGCTGGGCACGTGGAGTCCGTTGCTCACCGCGCGAGTCACGGCGTTGGCGGTGCGCGATCTGATCAACGCACAGATCGGCGGGCCGCCGGTGATGGTGCCTACCGCAGGCAACCCGGGCGAGGTCGCGTTGATGACCGCGCCCGACGCCTATCCCGGCTATTTGAAGCTGGTTCCTGACGGCACGGTGCTGCGAAACGAGGTCGCCGCGCGGATCGGGGTGAAGATCCTGCCCTACCGTCCGGGCCGGCTCGCGGCGAAGGTGGCCTGCCCGATCCTGTTCTGCGTGTGCGAAACCGACTCGGTCGCGCCGTCGGGCCCGACCCGTCGCTACGCGGCGATGGCGCCACGTGGTGAGGTCAAGCTCTATCCGGAGGAACATTTCGAAATCTATGTCGGCGACGCTTTCGAGCGTGTCATCGCCGACCAGCTCGATTTCCTCGACAAGAACCTGAAAGCCGCCTAGCGGATCACGCTGATGCCGCCGTCCACCGGGATCACCGCGCCGGTGATGTAGGTGCTGGCCCGGCTGGCGAGAAATACGGCGATACCGGCGATGTCGTCGGGTTGGCCGATGCGGCCCAGCGGCAAGTGCGCGCCCACCACGTCCGGCCCCGCGCTCAGCAACTCCTTGGTCATCCGCGACGGAAACAGCCCGGGCGCGATCGCGTTGACCAGAATCCGCGGCGCCAGCTCGCTGGCGAGGTGCTGGGTGAGCATGTGCACAGCGGCCTTGCTCGCGCTGTAGGAGAAGTTGTTTCTGCCGCGTCCCGGCGGGACGATTCCGTCGACGCTGCCGGTGTTGATGACGCGCGCCGGGTCGTCGTCGGTCGCGGCGGCCGTCAGCATCGGCACCAGGGCGCGGGTCAGCAGGAACACGCCTTTGACGTTGATGTCGAGCACCTTGTCGAAGCCCGATTCGGGGAACTCGCCGAACGGCGCCCCCCACGCCGCGCCCGCGTTGTTGAACAGCGCGTGGACGGCGTCCTCCCGGTCCGCGAGGTCACCTGCCAGCGCATTGACCCCCTCGACCGTGCCGAGATCGGCCGGGATCGCCTGCACCGGCCCGTGCACTGACAGCTCTGCGACGGCGGCGTCGAGCTCGGCTTTCTTGCGGCTGGACAGATACACCGTCGCTCCCGCCTGCAGCAGTCCGCGCGCCATCATCACGCCGATGCCGCGGCCGCCGCCGGTGACCACGGCGACCTTGCCGTCAAGGCGAAACATGTCAGTCATGGCCATCAGTCTGGATGTTGGTCGACCCGAGGCGTCCAGCGGGACCACATTCAGCCGCAGCGCCTAACTGCGACCGGCTGTACCGATTTCGGTTCTGACCCCGAGCGGCGACTCGCTGCGAGCGGTCTCGTCGCGGATCAGCCCGCGCAGCAGCGCGGTGCTGAACTCGGCGGCGATTTCCTTGGCGCTGCGGCGCCCGCTCGGACGCAGCCACCGGTAGGCGCCGAGCGTCATCCCGATGTAGCCGAGCGCCAGGACGTGCGAATCGCATTCGAAGAATTCGCCGCTGGCGATGCCCCGGTCGATCAGTCCGTGCACGTGCTCGTAGACCTGGGTTTCCTTCTCGCGGACCGCTTCGACCTGCTCCTCGGTGAACCACTCGGTGATGTAGGGCTGCTCTTGGAAGTAGACCGCCGCGCCTTCGGGGTTGGCAGCGATGTTGTTGAGCAGTCGCACCGTGTATTGGTAGAGCGCCTCCCGAGCGGAGATCGACGGGTCGTCGTGGACGGCGTCCAGCGTCCGTTCGGCGGCCTGCTGATAGATGTCGTAGAGGATCAGCGACTTGCTGGCGTAGTAGTGGTAGACGGTGGCCTTGTTCAGCCCGACCACGTCGGCGACGTCGTCCATCCGGGTGCCGTGGTAGCCGCGGGCGGCGAACAGCTTGGTGGCAACAGTCAGCAACTCCTCGCGGCGGGAGAGCCCGTTCTCGGATGGCATGTCAACTCGCTATCGGCAGGCCGGGCTGCGCCCGGTGTCAATCAACTAGTTGGATAGTCTAGGCAAGGCGGCTGTTCCCTGTTGCGCGTTGCCCGGTGGGATTAGACTCCTGCACGAAGCACGTCGCGAGTCGATGCCAATCGAGAGGGTGGGCAGATGCCTCCAGATCCGGATCCCAGCTACGACTTCTCAGACGAACTCGACTTCTACTTCAGGTACCTGACGTGGGGTCTGCGGGGCGTCGTCGACGGTAACGGCTACCCGCCGCAGGCGTATCCGCCAGTTTAGTTAGCGCGAGCAGACGCAAAAGCCCCCCGACACGCCGTGGCCTGGGGGCTTTTGCGTCTGCTCGGCCGCATTTACAGCGCCTTGAGTTCCTCGGTGACTGCGGACACCGATTTCTTGGCATCCCCGAACAGCATGGTGGTGCCCTCCGCGTAGAACAGCGGGTTGTCGATACCGGCGAATCCGGAGTTCATCGACCGCTTCAGCACGATCACCGACTTCGACTTGTCCACGTTGAGGATCGGCATGCCGTAGATCGGGCTGGACGTCTCGTTGCGCGCCGCCGGGTTGGTGACGTCGTTGGCGCCGATGACGATCGCGACGTCGGTGCGGGCGAACTCATCGTTGATGTCGTCCATGTCTTTCATCGCGTCGTAGTCGACTTCGGCCTCGGCCAGCAGCACGTTCATATGCCCCGGCATCCGCCCGGCAACGGGGTGGATCGCGTACTTGACGGCCACGCCACGGTCCTCGAGCAGGTTGGCCATGTCTTTGACGGCGTGCTGCGCCTGCGCGACGGCCAAGCCGTAGCCCGGGACCACGATCACCTGGTTGGCGTAGGCCATCTGAATCGCGGCATCGGCGGCCGAGGTGGCCTTGACGTGCTTGTCTCCGCCGTCTTCGCCGCTGGGCGCAACGCCGCCGCCGCCGAACCCACCGGCGACGATCGCGGGAATCGAGCGGTTCATCGCCTTAGCCATCAGGTTGGTCAGGATCGAACCCGAGGCGCCGACGATCATGCCGGCGACGATCATCGCGGTGTTGTTCAACGCCAAACCCGCGGCCGCGGCCGACAACCCGGTCATCGCGTTGAGCAGTGAGATCACCACGGGCATGTCGGCGCCGCCGATCGGCAGCACCACCATCAGGCCCAGCGCACCCGCGGCGGCAAGCAGACCGATCATCCACCACAGCGGCGCCCCGCCGCTGCCGGGACGCGCGTGCACGCCGATGACGACCGCTGCGGCGACGGCCGCGGCCAGCAGCAGCAGGTTGATCGGCTGCTGAGCCTTGCCGAGGCCGATCGGTCGGCCGGGCAGGATTTCCTGCAGCTTGCCGAACGCGATGATCGATCCCCAGAACGAGATCGACCCGATGATCGCGGCGAACAACGACGCAACCACGATGTGCACGGTCGGCGACTCACCGTGCTGGAAGGCTGAAAAGCCGTCCGTCTCAATAAATTCCGCGAGCGCAATCAGCGCGACCGTGCCGCCGCCGACGCCGTTGAAGAACGCCACCAGCTGCGGCATGGCGGTCATCTTGGTGTAGCGCGCCGGCGGGACCCCGAGCACGACGCCCACCACCAGGCCGGCGATGATCAGTGCCCACTGGTCGGTATGCCGGATCTTGATCAGTGTCGCCGTCACGGCGAGCGCCATTCCCACCGCGGCGGTCAGGTTCCCGCGCACTGCGGTCTTGGGCCCGGTCAGGCCCATCAAGCCGTAAATGAACAGCGCGAACGAGATGACGTAGAGGCCGATCACCAAGTAGTTCATTTGGCGGCCGTCTCCTCAGCCTTGGCGGGGACGGGCTTTTTCTTGCCCTTGAACATTCCGAGCATCCGATCGGTGACGATGAAGCCACCGACGACGTTCAGCGTGCCGAACACCACCGCGACGAAGAGGATGATCTGCACCGCGAGCGATGGATGCTCAACCTCGCCGAGCACCACCAAAGCACCGACAACCACGATGCCGTGGATGGCGTTGGTCCCCGACATCAGCGGGGTGTGCAGCGTGTTAGGCACCTTGGAGATGACCGCGAACCCGACGAATCCGGACAGCACCAGGATCGCCAGGTTGGACAGCAGCTCGTCATACATCCCGTGCATTTAGGAGCCCTCTCGTATCTCGCGGGTCACACACGATTCCGCGATGACCTCGTCGTCAAAGTCCGGGGCCAGCTTGCCGTCCTTGACCAGCAAGTCCAGCAACGCGGTGATGTTCTTGCTGTACAGCTCGCTGGCATGCTCGGGCATCGTCGCCGGCAGGTTGAGTGGCGAAGCGATGGTGACGTCGTGTTTCACCACCGTCTGACCGGGTTCGGTGAGCTCGCAGTTGCCGCCGGTCTCGCCGGCGAGATCCACCACGACGCTGCCGGGCTTCATCGCTTCCACGGCGGTGGCGGTCACCAGACGCGGCGCGGGGCGCCCAGGAACCAGCGCGGTGGTGATCACGACGTCGAATCCGCTGATCGCGTCTTCCAGCACCTTCTGCTGTTGCGCCCGTTCGTCCTCGGTGAGCTCGCGGGCGTACCCGCCCTCACCGGCGGCCTCGATTCCGACATCCAGCCACTGCGCACCGACTGACCGCACCTGGTCGGCCACCTCGGGGCGCACGTCGTAGCCGGTGGTGCGCGCGCCGAGACGCTTGGCCGTCGCCAGCGCTTGCAGCCCGGCCACGCCGACGCCGAGGACCAGCACGGTGGCCGGCTTCACGGTTCCGGCCGCCGTCGTCAGCATCGGGAAGAACCGGGTCGACTCCGAAGCCGCGAGCAACACCGCCTTGTAGCCGGCCACGTTGGCCTGCGACGACAACGCGTCCATCACCTGCGCCCGCGAGATACGCGGGATGGCCTCCAGCGCGAACGCCTGCACACCGGCCTGCTTCAACGCGCCGATCGAGTTGTCGGCGTTGCGCGGCGCCAGGAAGCCGATCAGTGTCTGCCCGCTGCGCAGCTTGCCAACCTCGTCGGCGGTCGGCGGCGCGACCTTGACCACGATGTCGGCCGCCCAGGCATCACCGATCGTCGCGCCGGCCTCCGTGTAAAGCTCGTCGGGAAGCAGCGCCCCCTCGCCGGCACCGGACTCCACCACGACCGCGACCCCGTTTTTCACCAGCGGCGCGACCGCCTTCGGCACCAGCGCGACCCGTCGCTCGTCGGTGCCGGACTCGGCGACCACCCCCACCGTCGACTGCGTATCTGTCATCGCTCCCTAGCCCAGTAGATCGGCCCTCACCCTAGCGGCAGTCACCAGAGCGGGAAGTCTTGGCCGTGCTCCGCCTCCGACCGTGGCCCGAAGTAGCGACGCTGCGATTCGTCGATCGCCACATCATTGATGCTGGCTTCGCGGCGGGCCATCAGCCCGGCCTCGGAAAACTCCCACAACTCATTGCCGTAGCTGCGCCACCACTGCCCGGCCGCGTCGCGGCATTCGTACTGGAACCGCACCGCGATGCGGTTGTCACGAAAATCCCACAGGCCCTTGCGCAACGCGTAGTCGTGCTCGCGCTGCCATTTCCGGGTCAGGAACGCCACGATCGCGTCGCGTCCGACGACGTGTTCGTCGCGGTTGCGCCACTCCGAGTCGACGGTGTAGCCCAGGCTGACGCGCTCGGGGTCGCAGGTGTTCCACAGGTCCTCGGCGGCTTGCACTTTCTCGATCGCTGTTTCGAGGGTGAACGGCGGAAGCGGGGGACGGCTCTCGGTCATGGGATCTATCGTCCCGCGAGAACCGCCGAGCGGCGGTGTCATATCGTGACGGGCATGGACTTCGCGATGTCGGCCAAAGCCAGCGACTACCACAAACGGCTGTCCGAATTCATCACCGACTACGTCTTTCCGGCCGAGGCCGAATACGACCGCTACCGCCGCGAGGCCGGCCCCAACGATCACACGGTTCCGCCGATCATCGAGGAGCTGAAGACCAAGGCCAAAGCGGCCGGCCTGTGGAACCTGTTCCTGCCGGCTGAGTCGGGCCTGACCAACCTGGAGTACGCACCCCTGGCCGAGCTGACGGGGTGGAGTCTGGAGATCGCGCCCGAGGCAATTAACTGCGCAGCTCCGGACACCGGCAACATGGAGACCCTGCACCTGTTCGCCACCGAGGCGCAGCGCAAGCAATGGCTCGAGCCGTTGCTGAACGGCGAGATCCGCAGCGGCTTTTCGATGACCGAGCCGGCGGTCGCCAGCAGCGACGCCCGCAACATCGAAACCTCGATCGTGCGCGACGGCGGCGACTACGTGATCAACGGCCGCAAATGGTGGACCTCGGGCGCGGCGGATCCGCGCTGCAAGATCCTGATCGTAATGGGCCGCACCAACCCGGAGGCGGCCAGCCACCAGCAACAGTCGATGGTGCTGGTGCCGATCGATACGCCCGGCGTGACCGTGGTCCGCTCGACATCGGTCTTCGGTTACCAAGACCAGCCCGGACACTGCGAGATCATCTACGACAACGTCCGGGTGCCGGTCACCAACCTGCTCAGCGAGGAAGGTGGCGGCTTCGCGATCGCCCAGGCCCGGCTGGGTCCGGGCCGCATCCACCATTGCATGCGTGCACTGGGCGGAGCCGAACGAGCGCTGGCCCTGATGGTGCACCGGGCCAACACCCGGATCGCGTTCGGCCGCCCACTGGCCGACCAAGGTCTGGTGCAGCAGGCAATTGCCCAGTCCCGCAACGCGATAGATCAAGCCAGGCTCCTTTGCGAGAAGGCGGCCTGGACCATCGACCAGCACGGCAACAAGGCTGCGCACCTACTGGTGTCACAGATCAAGGCGGTGGCGCCGCAGATGGCTTGCGATGTGATCGATCGCGCCATCCAGGTGCACGGGGCGGCCGGCGTCAGCGAGGACACGGCGCTGGCCCGGCTCTACGCCTGGCAGCGCGCGATGCGCATCTTCGACGGGCCCGACGAAGTCCATATGCGGTCCATCGCGCGCGCCGAGATCGGCCGGGAGCAAAGCGCTTTCGCTGCGGCGGTCACCTAAGATGGCCGCGGCTGTGCGGGATCTGCAGGGCGCCTGGAACTTTCGCGACGTCGCCGATAGCACCGGCGTCCTGCAATCCGGCCGGTTGTTTCGTTCCGGCGAACTGAGCGATCTCGGTGAGGCCGGCCGCGACGAGCTGAACCGTTTAGGCATAACCGATGTCGCCGATCTACGCTCACGCCGTGAGGTGGAACGCCACGGGCCGGGCCGGGTACCGGACGGCGTGAACATTCATCTGTTACCCATCCCCGATCTCGGGCCCGACGAGCTCGACCCGGACGGGGATGCGCCCCACGAGCACGCGTTTCGGCGGCTGCTGGAGGACAAGGCCGACGACGAACCCGTGAGCGAGGCGTCCAGCCGCTACATGACCGAGGAGTACAGCAGGTTTCCCACCTACAACGGCGCCCAGCAGGCACTGCACCGCGTGGTCAGCTTACTGGCCGACGGACGAGCGGTGCTCGCCCACTGTTTTGCCGGCAAGGACCGCACCGGCTTCATGGTGGCGCTGGTTCTAGAGGCCGCGGGCGTCGAGCGCGACGCGATCATGGCGGATTTCCTGAGCAGCAATAAGGCGGTTCCCCAGCTGCGGGATCGGATCCTGGAAGCGGTCCGGCAACGCTCGGACGTCGAAGTGACGCCAGAGTTGATGGCATTCACCGAGGCGCGGCTGTCCGACGAGGTTCTCGGTGTTCGCGAGGAATATCTGGACACCTCGCGGCGCACCATCGATGAAAACTTTGGCTCGCTCGATGGCTACTTGCGCAGCGCAGGCGTCACCGAGGCCGACGTGACCCGGCTGCGCCAAGCGCTTTTCGCCTAGTGAGGCCGGTCCACCGCATCAGCGACTCCCAAG
>JAFAID010000235.1 GCA_019236925.1 Mycobacterium sp.
CGCATCAACTGCAACCGGGCTGCCTGGAACTGGAGCGCTACGGCGCCGACCTGCTCGGAGGCGAGGCCCTCGTCAAGCAGACAGGTGCCAGTGGTGGGCACCGTCAAACCGGCCATGATCCACGCCAGGGTCGACTTACCGGAGCCGTTGCCGCCGTGGATCAGAAGCCCGTCGCCCTCGTGCACTACGAAGCTGATATCGCGGAGCGCGGTCTGCGCCCAGGGGGTGCCCGTCCCGTATTCGTAGCCGACCCCTGCGAGTTCGAGCACGGGCGCGTGAGAGTGGTGGCCCAGCGTGACCGTCGGCGCGGGCGCGGGCGCGGTCTCGACCATGGCCGTGCTATCCAGCGAGTCACTGAGATTGATTGTGCGGTCGGCGTATTCAGCCTCGTTGTTGTAGTGGGTAATGTGCACCAGCGTGGTTTGGTGCTGGTCGGCGAGACCGGACAGCACGGCCAGCAGTGCGTCGCGGCCCTGCGGGTCGACCATGCTGGTGACCTCGTCGGCAATGAGCAGCGCCGGCTCCCGCGCCAGCGCGGCGGCCACGGCGAGGCGCTGCAGTTCCCCGCCGGACAGGCCGCCGGTGTCGCGTTCGGCGAGGCCGGCCAGCCCGACTTCACTGAGCAACCGGTCGACATCGGTGGTCTTGCCGGGAGGCAACCCCCACACCACGTCGTCGGCGACCCGCGTGCCCAGCACCTGGCTTTCCGGGTGCTGCATGATGACGGCGGTGCCACCGAGTTGACCGAGACCCACCGCACCAAGGCGTTCGACAGTGCCCGACGTCGGTTCGCGGCCGGCCAGGATCAGCATCAGCGTGGTCTTCCCGGAGCCGTTGGCACCGGTGATCGCGACGTGTTCGGCTGGCCGCACATTCAGGCTGACCGCACGCAGCGCGTCGTGGTCGGTGTCCGGGTAGCGGAGGCGCACCTCGTCCAGCCGCACCGGGACCGGCCGAATCGGTCCGGTGCTGGTCGGCGCGTCCAGTTTGTGCGCATCGGGAATACCGCCCAGCCGCTCCAGCACACGCGAGAGCGCCCACCAACCGATCAGCGAGGCGCCCATGATCGCTACGACAGCGAATCCGAGGGCGAGCCACTGCCAATAATCCAATGCCCCGGCGAAGATCCGCTTGAGCTCCTGCGCAACCGCCCGCATGTGCAGCACCCGCGTCAGAACTGTCGCGACTCCGTCCACGGCGGCGGTGATCGCGTGGAAGAACAGCTGCCGAATCCGCGCCAGGACCGTCAACGCGATCACCGCCGCGGCACCGACGACAACACCGGCGCCAAAGGATGCGGCGGTGACGGTCGGTGCGCCGCGACCGCGGCGTTTCACGATTCCAGCCAGCCCGCCGGCGTAGGCGCAGAGCGCGACCGCCCCGAAGCCGCTCAAGCCGACTACCAGGAAGCCGATCACGGCAGCGGCGACCGTCGCGGTGATCAGCACGCGGATCCGATAGCGGTAGGCCAGCAGCCCCATCGGCACGGCACCCAGCAGACCCAGCGCACCTGCGTGCGGGAGGACGACCGCAATGATCGCGATCGCCGCGCACAGAGCACCCATCACCGATGCCTGCGCCAGTTCGCAAGGTCGTAGCGATTGGGCCTGACCGAATCCGGTCAGCGAGAGCGTGTGACGGTCGTCGGCATCATCGCGCTGAAGCGCCCCAACCATTTGCCGCGTCATCTAATCGAGCCCCCAGTCCGCGTGCCTGGCAGGCGAAAGTAAGTTGTCCTAAACATGGAAGCGCCAGGGTATAAACGGGCCGCTGAGAAGTCGCTGAGACAGTCGCTGACCTCGACGTACCGGCCTCTGGGTTATTTCGTTGCGCAGCGTTTGGTTCACCAATCCGTTTTCACGCCAGGGCGGTTTTACCTGGCCCAGATCTACCGGGGCCGGTGCCTCAAAAGCCGCGCCCGTTAGCTAGCCGACCTTCGTCAGAGTGAAGGAATCGGCCGGTGCCTCGCAGTTGGCGCCTTGGCCATTGGGGATTCCGCTTACTTCGCCGTTGAGCGTTTCGGGATCCCACGACCAGGTCTGTATCGCACCGGACAGCTGGCCGTCCAAGCAGACTGTGCCGTCTGGCCTGTCAACGGTCATAGTCCAATGACCGCCCACCAGCTGTGCATCGCCACTCCATCCTCTTGAACTGGCGATGTGCGCGCTACAACCCGTGGGACCACATGTGGAATTAGCGATCCAGGTGGTTAAGGCCCCAGGCTCACCGCTGTTGTCCAGCGAATACGTGCCGTCGAACGGCTGGCACGCCCACGCGGGGTCCGCTAGACCGACAGCAGCGACAGCGGCAATGGTAGTTGCGGTCAGACCCCAGGTGATATGCACGATGTTTCGCCTTCTAGCCGACAGTAAGTTTAGCCGGGAGGCGATCGCGACCGTTGCGGTCGGCCGACGCCAGCGGCCGTGTAGTGCATGAGTTGTGACAAAGCCGTTGTGGGCATTCGCCGCAATCTTGGGGCCGGGGCGCGAATACTTGAGGTATGTCGGAGCGCAGGCCGACTTCGGCAACCGTCGCCAGGCTCGCGGGGCACTGCCTGTTGGCCGGGCTGCTGGCGGCGGCATTGATGTTTCCAGTCGCTGGCGGTATCGGGCTGTTGTTCAACCGCGCCTCTGACGTTGTCGCCGATGAATCCGCACAAATCCTCCAAGGTGACATCCCGCAGGTCTCGACGATGGTCGACGCCGCAGGAAACCGGATCGCCTGGCTGTATTCCCAGCGGCGGTTCGAGGTCCCCACCGACCAGATCGCCAACACGATGAAGCTGGCCACCGTGTCGATCGAGGACAAGCGGTTCGCTGAGCACCACGGGGTGGACTGGCCGGGCACGCTGACCGGCCTGTCCGGCTACCTGTCGGGCAACCTCGACACCCGCGGCGGATCGACCATCGAACAGCAGTACGTCAAGAACTACCAGTTGCTGGTGACCGCGCAGACCGAAGCCGAGAGGCGAGCCGCGGTGGAAATCTCACCGGCGCGCAAACTGCGCGAGATCCGGATTGCGCTGACGCTCGACGAGAAACTCTCCAAAGCAGAGATGCTCACCCGCTACCTCAACTTGGTGTCGTTCGGCAACCGCGCGTTCGGTGTGCAGGACGCCGCTCAGACTTATTTCGGCATCAACGCTTCGCAGCTGAACTGGGACCAGGCCGCGCTGCTGGCCGGCATGCTGAAGTCGACGAGTGCGCTCGACCCCTACACCAACCCCGAAGGGGCACTGGAGCGGCGAAACGTGGTGCTGGACACCATGGTCGACACTCTCCCCCAGTACTCCGACGAGTTGCGTGCCGCCAAAGCACAGCCACTGGGCGTACTACCCCATCCGAATGAGCTGCCGGGTGGCTGCGTCGCCGCCGGCGATAATGGCTTCTTCTGTGACTATGTGCTGGATTACCTCGCGCAGGCCGGCATCAGCAAGGAGCAGGTTGCCCGCGGCGGTTATCTGATCCGCACGACGCTGGACCCCAAGGTGCAGACATCGGTCAAGCAGGCGATCGACAAGTTCGCCGGCCCGACGCTCGACGGCATCGCCAGCGTGATGAGCGTGATCAAGCCCGGCAAGGACGCGCATCGGGTGATAGCGATGGCCAGCAACCGCACCTACGGCCTCAACAGCGACGCACGCGAAACGGTGCAGCCGCAGCCCTTTTCGCTCGTCGGTGATGGGGCAGGCTCCATCTTCAAGATCTTCACCACAGCCGCGGCGTTAGACATGGGCATGGGTATTAAGACTCAGCTGCAGGTGCCGGGCTACTTTTCAGCCAAAGGCTTGGGGAGCAGCGATACGCCCGGCTGTCCGAAGGAAACCTGGTGCGTGGCAAACGCGGGCCGCTACCGCGGTTCGATGAACGTCACCGATGCACTGGCCACCTCGCCGAATACCGCCTTCGCGCGCCTGATCCAGCTCATCGGGGTGCCGCGGGCGGTCGACATGGCGGTCCGGCTGGGGCTGCGGTCCTACGCGATTCCGGGAACGGCACGCGCCTACGACCCGACAAGCGGCGAAAGCTTGGCCGATTTGATCAAGCAACAGAACATGGGCTCATTCACGTTGGGTCCATTCCAACTCAACGACCTTGAGCTCTCCAATGTGGCGGCGACCCTTGCGTCCGGTGGCATGTGGTGCCCGCCGAGCCCGATCGACAAGATCCTCGACCGCAGGGGCAACCAGGTGTCCGTGAGCGCCGAGCCCTGTGACCAGGTGGTACCGGAAGGACTTGCGAACACGCTCGCGAACGCCTTGAGCAAGGACGACCAGGGTGCCGGCACCGCAGCCGGCTCGGCCGGCACGGTGGGTTGGACCCTGCCGCTGTCCAGCAAAACCGGCACCACTGAGTCGCATCGATCCTCGGGATTCGTCGGCTTCACCAACAAGTACGCGGCGGCGAACTACATCTTTGATGACACCGGCGCACCCTCCGGCATCTGTTCATTCCCACTGCGCAGGTGCGGCAGCGGTAATTTGTATGGCGGTAGCGAGCCTGCCCGCACCTGGTTCGAGGCGATGAAGCCTATCGCCACCGATTTCGGTGAGGTGCATCTGCCGCCAACCGATCCGCGCTACGTCGATGGTGCATCGGGCGGCCGGGTACCCGATGTGTCCGGCCTGAAGGTGGACGCGGCGCGTCAGCGACTCAAGGACGCCGGTTTCCAGGTCGCCGACCAGCCCACGTCCGTCAACAGCTACGAGCCTGATGGTGTCGTGGTGGGGACCACCCCGAGCGGTCAAATCATCCCAGGGTCGATCATCACGATCACCATCAGCAACGGGATTGCGCCGGCACCGCCGCCGGCTCCGGTGCAGCGCGGGCCGATTGTTCCGGTTGACGGTCCGAGCAATCCAGACCCACCCCCGCCGGGAGGTCCATTGGTCATCCAGATCCCTGGGCTGCCGCCGATTGTGTTGGGAGGACCGCCACCCCCGCCCCCACCACCTGGCTAGCCGCCTGCCTCACCAGGTTCGATGGGCACGCTGTTCGCACACGTGGGCAACGACTCGCCCCAGGGCCGCGGTAAACCAGAAGAACCGCTATCGGCTGTACACGGCGGCGTCCTCGATATCGACCCGGGAACGGTCTGGCAGGGCAAGGACGCAGGTGACCGTGACCACCGCGGCGAAGACGATGTATGCCGAGATCGAGTACGGGGTTCCGGTTTTGTGCAACAACCACGTCGCGATCAGCGGCGCTGGGCCACCGGCGAAAACCGAGGCCAGCTGATAGCCGAGTCCGGCGCCGCCGTAGCGCAGGTGTGTCGGGAAACTCTCGGCGATCAGCGCGGCCTGTGGGCCGTACTGCAGCGCGTGCGTGACCAACGAGACCACGATCGCGATGAAGATCAGCCCGGCCCCGCTGTGGGTCAGCGCAGCGAAGTACGGGTACGCGATCAGGCCGGTCAAAACCGCTCCGGTGAGATATACCCGCTTGCGGCCGATGCGGTCCGACAGGTGCGAAAACAGTGGGATCGCGACGAGTTCGCACACCGCGCCCGCCAGCACCGCTTTGAGCACGAACGTCTTGGTGAACCCGTGCCGCGAGACGACGTAGATCAGCACAAAGGTCGTGAACAGGTAGAAC
>JAFAID010000241.1 GCA_019236925.1 Mycobacterium sp.
TCAACTTCCTCGGTGGCTTCCCGCTGACGGTCGTCGAGGGCACGCTCGACAGCCGCGGTCACCCGGCTATTGGTCAACGAGCTCACCGTATTTGGCGCGCGCGGCCTCGCGGCGGATGTCCAGCATCTCGCTGGGCCAATCGCCGTCTTCGGCCTCGTAGCCCTTGAGCAGCATCCGGGCCAGGTTGACCTTGTGTGCCTCGGTCGGCCCGTCGGCCAGACCGAGCGCGATACCGCCGAGCAGGACATTGACCAGCGGCAGCTGGTCCGTGAGGCCGAGCGCGCCGTGTACCTGGATCGCCCGCAGTGCAATCGATTTCAGCACCTGCGACGCTAAGATCTTGCAGGTGGCGATCTCGGCGCGGGCAGCATGCTCGTCGCCGCTGTCGATCAGCCACGCGGCATGCAGAACGGTCAGCCGAAACGGCGTCAACTCGGTATAGGAGTCGGCGATGAACTCCTGCACCAACTGCTTATCGGCGAGCAAAGTACCTTGAGTGAAACGGCTTTTCGCGCGCTTCGACATCATCTCGACCGCGCGTTGCGCGATGCCGATGGAGCGCATCGCGTGATGTAGCCGCCCGCCGGCCAACCGGGTCTGCAGGATCAGGAAGCCCTGGCCGGGCTCACCGAGCAATGCGTCCGACGGCACCCGCACCCCGTCGTAGTGCACCAGGGAATGCCCTGGTTCGTGCGGATCCGCTCCGACCAAATGGTGGTTGGCTTCGACATTCAGGCCCTCGGTGCCCGCCGGAATCAGGAATGTCGAGGCGCCGTGATGCACCGCCACATCAGGGTTGGTGATCGCCACGACAATGAAAAAGGATGCGACGGACGCGTTGGAGGAGAAGTACTTTCGCCCCGTGATCACCCAGTCGTCGCCGTCGCGCACGGCGCGGGTGGTGAAGACACGTGGGTCGGCGCCGCCTTGCGGCTCGGTCATCGAGAAGCAGGAGAAGATCTCGCCAGACAGCAGCCCGGCCAGATATCGGTCCTTCTGATCCTGGGTGCCGAAGCGGGCGATGATCTCGGCGTTGCCGGTATCGGGTGCCTGTGTTCCGAATACGATTGGCGCCCAAGGGCTGCGGCCAAGAATCTCGTTGATCAGCGTCAGCTTGACGGCGCCGAAGCCCTGCCCGCCGAGTTCCGGACCGAGGTGCGGGGCCCATAGCCCTTGGTCGCGTACCTGCTGTTTGAGCGGGTCGACGATTTTGCGACGCTCGTCGTTCAGCGGTAAGAACTCGCAGCCGGGGAAGAGTACCTCCAGCGGCTCGACCTCTTCGCGGACGAACTCGCGGATCCAATCGAGTTTCTTCTCGAACTCCGGTTCGGTAGAGAAATCCCATGCCATCTCGAATACTCCTGTCTTATTGGTGTCGACCCGCTGCACCCCGCTCCGCCGCGCTTGCGATCGCCGTTACGGGATCCCGCCATCGGCTCGCAGAATCGAGCCGGTGGTGAAGCTCGACGCGTCGGAGGCCAGAAACAATGCGGCACCGACGATTTCGGCCGGATTTCCGGCCCGCTGTAATGACAGGTGGACAAACGGGTTCTGCGTCGCCTGGTCCAGATTCCAGGACTTGCTGATGTCGGTGAGGAACGGTCCGGCCATCAGCGTATTGACCCGCACCGCCGGCCCGAAGGCCCGCGCCAGCCCCTCGGTCATGGCGTTGAGCCCGGCCTTCGACGACGCGTAGGGAATGATGTCGGGCGCCGGGCGCAGCGAACCGGCAGTGCTGACGTTGATGATCGAGCCGCGTCCGGCCGCGACCATCCGTTCACCGACCAACGCGGACAACCGGAACGGGCCCTTGAGGTTGAGGTTGACCACCGCGTCGAACAGCTTCTCGGTGACGTCGGTCAGCTTGTCGTACACCGGCGACATGCCGGCGTTGTTGATCAGGGTGTCGACCTTGCCGAACCGTTTGTAGGTCGCCTCGACGAGGCCGTCGAGCTGATCCCATCGCCCGACGTGCACTTGGTATGGCATTGCCGTGCGGCCGGTTTCGTGCTCGATCTGCTCGGCGATGGCGACACAGTTCTCCATCTTCCGGCTGGCGATCACCACGTCCGCGCCGCACCGGGCGGCGCCGAACGCCATTTCCCGGCCCAGCCCCCGGCTGCCGCCGGTGATCAGCACCACCTGGCCGGTCAGGTCGAAAAGCTCATCTGCGTAACCCATTTCAGTGCATTTTCCCAGATCGCGACCGCGCCAATTCGGCGGCCGTGCCAATCAGCTCCGGGATCATCGCCCCGAACGCGTCCTGGATCTTGGGATCGACTTTGCCGGTGCGCACCCCGGCGGCGTAGGTCTTCTCCAGCACGATGCCGAGTTTCCAGTTGGCCAATACGAGGTAGTAGTCGATGTTTTCGCATGACAGCCCGCTGGTCTTCTCGTAGCGCTCGAGCAACTCGCTGCGCGTCGGCATCCCCTTCATGTCGAGATAGAAGCCGTCCTCCCGCGGATTCTCTCCGTCGTAGCCGAGCAGGCACCAGGCCAAGTCCAGCAGCGGGTCGCCGACCGTGGTCATCTCCCAATCCACGATCGCGGCGAGCCGGGCCGGCTCGCCGTGCGCGAACATCACGTTGGCGAACTGATAGTCGCCGTGCATGATGCCCGGCGTGTAGTGCCCGGGCCGGTGGCGCCGCAGCCAGTCGGCGGCTTCGTCCAGGCCGGGAAGCTCACGCACCCGGTAGGTGTCGAGGAACGCCAGCCAGCGGTCGACTTGCCGCTCGTGGAATCCGTCGGGACGACCGAACCCGTCTAGCCCCTGGGCACGCCAGTCCACCCGGCCCAGCTTGGCGGCGCCGTCGACGAGCTCGAACGCCAAGCCCCGGCGTGCGGTCAGGTCGGTGTCGAACGGCGTCGGCCAGCCGCCGTCCATCGGACTCCACCCGTCGATGGCCCGCATGACGTAGAAGGGCATGCCAAGCAGATCGCCGGCGTCGTTGGCGGCGATCAGCTCGGCATGCGGCACGTCGGTGCCGCGCAACGCGCGCACCAGCCGGATTTCACGCAGCAACCCATCGATGCGGGCCGCGTCGGCCCGGGCGCCGGGCATCCGCAGCACCATGCGCTCGTCGCCGCGTTGGATCAGGTAGAGCGTGTTCTGTGAGCCCCCGGACAGCTGCTCGAGGACGGGCTCCTCACCCGTGCCGGGGGCGCCGTTCGCGTCCAGCCAGCGTCCCAGTACTCCTCCATCCACCATCTGCACACCCCAATCTCCGTCTGGAGAATAGCATTCTCTGGCGGGATGCCAAGGGCGGTACACCGCATGCGAGGCTGTGCGCATGCAGTTGCTTCTGGTGCGGCATGCGTTGCCGCTCCGCAGCGAACCCGGACAGGGGGCCGACCCCGACCTCTCGGACGAGGGGTGGGCGCAGGTAGAACGGCTCCCTGACGCGCTGGCCAGGTTTCCCATCTCCCGGGTGGTGAGCAGCCCACAGCGTCGCGCCATCCAGACCGCGGAACCGGTCGCCGCCGCGCGCGGTCTGACAGTCGAGATCGACGACCGCTTCGCCGAATACGACCGTGATCTGCCGGTGTACATCCCGATCGAGCACATCCGTGACGAGAACCCGCAAGAGTGGGCTCGCATGGCGGCGGGACACCTGCCCAGCACGGTCGACGAGGACGCATTCCGGGCCCGGGTGCGTGCGGCCGTCGACGACGTCGCCGCCGGCGCGGAGCACGAGGACACCGTGGTGGTCTTCAGCCACGGCGGGGTGATCAACGTGGTGCTGCACGAGATTCTGGGGACCAAGCGGGTGTTGTCGTTCCCCATCGACTACGTGTCGGTAACCCGGCTGCTGTTCTCTCGGTCCGGTCAAGCCAGCGTGGTGACGGTGAACGGCACCGAACATGTCTGGGACCTGCTGCCGCGGAATCAACGCGCCCCTCAGTGATAAACAAGTCCGGTGACTTCCTCGCCGCTTGACGGGCTCGATCTGGTCGCGCTGGATGGGTATCTGCGCTCGGCCGGCGTCGGCCGTGACGGGGAGCTGCGGGCGCAGCTGATCTCCGGCGGCCGCTCCAACCTGACCTTCCTGGTCGCCGATGACTCGTCGAAGTGGGTGCTGCGTCGCCCGCCGTTGCACGGGCTTACGCCGTCCGCGCACGACATGTCGCGCGAATACAAGGTGGTCGCGGCGCTCGCCGACACGGCGGTCCCGGTGGCCCGCGCGGTCACGCTGTGCGACGACGAGTCGGTGCTCGGTGCGCAGTTCCAAATGGTCGAATACGTTGCCGGGCAAGTGGTGCGCAGTCGTGCCGAACTCGAGGCGTTGGGTGATCAGCACGTCATCGAAGGCTGCGTCGACGCGCTGATCCGGGTGCTGGCAGACCTGCATGCGGTCGACCCGGCTGCGGTCGGACTCGCCGATTTCGGAAAACCGAGCGGATATCTGGAACGCCAGGTTCGCCGATGGGGTTCGCAGTGGGAA
>JAFAID010000268.1 GCA_019236925.1 Mycobacterium sp.
GCAGCGTCGGCCAGCCCGTCCTCATGGCTGGCGAAGTCCAGTGACGCCTCACCGACCGCATCGAACATCTGATTGCTGCCAAGGTGCAGCGCGACGGGATCGACCTTTAACGCGTCGGCCATGCTGCCCCCCTTCCAGTCGTCGGCAATGCGCGGTGAAGCATAACGCCTCCGGCGGGGCCGCGCCCCTCACCTTTTAAGGGGGGGTCAATCGATTAGCCGACAGTCCTGAAATCAAGTTATTTGTCGTCCACATGACGAATAATCTCACCGATGGAATGGCCGCACACCCTGGCGAACGCGCGTGCCCGTCCTGTTCAAGCGGCCGGGATGGCCGCCACCGGGCTAGCCGGCGCTCTGTTGATGATGATCACCGCGCCGCAGGCCGCCGCAGATAACTCGTATCAGCCGGCACTCGATCAGCTTCTCGACGCAATGCAGCAGGCGGTGACCTACGACTCATCGCTGCCGTTTGCGACACCCGACAGCGACGCCATGCTGCTAACGGGCCTGCAGAACACGAACTATGAATTGCTCTCGGCCGGACTCTCGAGGGTCACCGAACTTTTCAACGGCGTTTTTTTCCAATCGCCGGAGGTGGTGGCCGGGGATGCCGCCGATTCCCGTCAGTACTTTCAATTCTTCACCCCGGACATCTATTACCACGCGACCGCCGGCCTTGCTCCCGGCGCGACCTACGAGCTCACTGGCACCGTCGGCAAGGGCACCGAAGCCCTCGCCATCGCGACCGAAGCAATCACCGGTTCGACGGCTGTCAGCGAGAGCAGTCTGGAACTCGATCACGGTCTCGTCGTCAATCCCGACGGCACGTTCACCGTTGACATCGGTCCCACGGACCCAAGGGGCGCAGTCAATTTCATCAACGACACCGACGCCACCACCAATGGTGATGCCTCCCTGCTGATTCGAGACGTGCTGGGCGACTGGGCGCAGGGCCCCGGAAGCATCAGCATCCACTGCGTGTCCGACTGCCCGGCGTTCTTCTCCATACCGAGCACCGGAATATTTCCCAGCGCAGACGCGGCCACTGCCGACATCGACTCGTTACCAGGGGCTACCCAGATCACCCCGGTCGACTCGTTGTTGACCACGTTGTTCACCGCCTTCGGCAACATCGTTGGGCCGTTCAACCAGGAAAACATGAACCTGGCCGAGGTCGCCGGGATCGAGCTTCCGGCCAACACCATGAGCAACCTGGCCCCCGAAACGAGTGTCTTCGCGACAGGCCTACCGAGTGCAGAAGTGTCCGGGGGGAATTTTGACCTGGATCCCGGCGAGGCGCTGATCGTGAAAGTGCCCGATGTGGCGTCCGCCTACAGCGGGATCGAGTTGATGAATGTCTTCGGTGCGGCGTTGCCATATACGTTGGCGCAGACCACTTTAAACAACACCACGGCGTTCGACGATCCGGACGGTTACACCTATTACGTGGTCAGCGCCACCAATCCGGGCGTGGCGAACTGGCTCGACAGCAACGGCGTCACCAGCGGCGAGATATTCGCCCGATTCGAGAACCTCCCCGACGGCACAGACCCGACGGGTCTACCCGTGACGACCGAGCTAGTGCCGGTGGCCGATGTGGCCAACTATTTGCCCGCCGACACACCCGTCGTCAGCCCCGCCGAATATGCCGCCGATATGTCAGAGCGCGTGTTGTCCTACGACTACGCCTTGGACATGTCGCGGGAAAACGCCCAACCCGACTGGGTGCTACAGGAATTGATTCTCCACGGGCTGCAGGGCGTCATGGGTACCGACAACTTCGACGCGGTGTTCGGCAGCGACCCGACCACTCCGCTCGAGCTGAGGTTCACCCCGGCGTTGGCCCCGGACTGGGCCACTGTCGACCACGACATCGTGACCAATCCGATCGGCAGCCTGGAGGCGATTTTCGACAATCTGCCTTTGGCGGCCAGCGACATCACTTTGCCCACCGAATTGGCGGTTGGCGACACCGTTCTGTCGCTGTTGCTGCCTCAGCAGCTCGGGTCCCTGCTCGATGACTCGGTGTTCGACCCGAACACCGGCATCATCGCCGGGCTTCTCAACGCCCGCGACGACTTGGCGACCGCGGTCCTGACCGCCAACGACGACTTCCCGTCTCAACTCGGCAGTCTGGCAACGGCGGAGTGGGCGAACATGCCGGAGTTGGTCCAGGCGACCGGGACCACGTTGCTGGCCGACCTCAGCACGCTGATCAATCCCGCCGACTTCTTCGCCGCTTGAGCGCTGAGATCGGCGGGGCGTCGTACCGGTACTCGTCGGCGGAATCACCCGCTCAGCGTCCGCGGCCCGGATGCCTCGGGACGCGCTCCACGCGAAGATCCCGGTAGAGTCGGTCTCAGGCCCAGGTCGTTAGACGATCAGGGGGGATTCAGACGATCGGGAGCGTAACCGATCGGGGAGGTAACGGGGTGCCTGCCGACGCTCGTCAAAACGTCGCTCGCCAGCAAATGCTCGACAGGCAAGGCAATGTCGCCGACGCCCCGTGGTTGAGGTCAGGATCAGGTAAAGAAGATGCCAGAGCATGCGGGTTCAGCCCCGCCAACTTTGCTAGACCTTACGCGGCAGCGGGCCGAACGCCATCCAAACAAGGTTGCCTTCGACTATTGCCACTACTTCCCTAGAGGGGAGGAACGTGGAGAGGAACACAGTCGGCTTACCTATCAAGAGCTGGACGTCAAGGCCCGAGCCATCGCGTCCACTTTGCAACGACTCGGCGCTGCGGGCGAACGTGTACTGGTCCTCTGCCCCTCGGGCTTGGACTTCGTCGCCAGCTTCTTCGGGTGCATCTACGCCGGAGCCGTCGCAGTGCCCGTCCACCCGCCGGTGCGCAATCGAGTAGTCGACCGCGTCGCGTCAATTGTCGCGGACGTACATGCGGAGTTCGTCCTCACCACCACCGAGTTGCAAGCGGAGCTCAAGACCGCGATGGACGACTTGGCCGGCGGGAATTCCCTGCAATGGTGTGCCGCGGACGCCATCAACCCGGCCGCCGCTGCGGAGTGGGTCACACCAGCCATCGACGAGAGCGCAACCGCCTTCGTGCAGTACACCTCGGGTTCGACGAGCTCGCCGAAGGGCGTTGTGGTGACACACCGCAATCTGCTGAACAATCTGGAAGCCATCCGTTATGCGTGGGGACGCGGCGACGAGAACGCGGTCCCCGTGTTCTGGCTACCCCTCCATCACGACATGGGTCTCATCGGCGGCATCCTTGAGGCGCTTTACCTCGGGTGCACCTCCTTCCTCATGCCGCCGGAGGCGTTCATTGAGCGACCAATGCGCTGGCTGGAAGCGATTTCTCGACACCGTGGCACGATCACCGCCGCGCCGAACTTCGCCTACGAGCTCTGTGTGGAACGCAGCACCGCGGAGGAACGCGCAGCGCTCGATCTGTCCAACTGGTCGACCGCCATGTGTGGCGCGGAGCCGGTGCATGCCGCCACCCTCCAACGGTTCGCTGACGCCTTCGGCCTGGCTGGTTTCCAGCCAGAGGCGTTCAACCCGGTGTACGGGCTGGCGGAAGCCACCCTGCTGGCATCCGGCAGGCCGGATTGGGCCGTGCCGGTGGTGCGACACCTGGACGGCGTCGCATTACGCGACCAGCATGTCGTGAACGTCGAGCCGGAGCACCCGGCCGCCACGTCGTTCGTTGGCTGCGGCCGCGCTCAGCCCGGCCACGAGATCGTCATCGTGGATCCGGCGACGCGGCGGCTATGTGCGGCCAGCGAGGTTGGGGAGATCTGGCTCGCCGGCGGGAGCACCGCCCAGGGTTATTTGGGCAGGCCCACCGAAACGGAGCAGACATTCTCGGCGTTCCTCGCGGACACCGGGCGCGGCCCGTTCCTGCGTACCGGTGACCTGGGGTTCCAGCTGGAAGGTGAGCTGTTCATCACGGGCCGGCTGAAAGATCTCATCGTCATCCGCGGCCGGAATTACTACCCCGAAGACATCGAGGCCACGGTGCAGGACAGCCATCCGGCGCTGCTGCGCGGCCGGGGCGCAGCCTTCGCGGGCACGCCGCAATCGAGTGGCTCCGAACGGCTCATCGTCGCGCAAGAGGTCGACCGCGATCGGATCGCTGATCTCGACATCAGCGAGGTTGTTGACGCGATCCGCACTGCGATCACCGAGCGCCACGGGATCCAGCCGGACGCCGTGGTCCTGTTGGAGCCGTTACGGATCCCGACAACCTCAAGCGGAAAGATCCGGCGGAGCAGGTGCCGGCAGCGCTTCCTCGATGGCGACCTCGACGTGTTCACCGATTGGCAGGCAGCGTCGCTACCCGATCCCCCGGCCGCCGCACCGATTGCCAATCAGGCACCGGTTGGCGACGGGCTCGGCGCGGAGGAGATCGCGGCATGGTTCGTCTCCCAGCTGTCCCAGCAGCTGGGCCTGCCACCGCAGGAGATCGACACATCGTTACCGTTCGCCCACTACGGTCTTGACTCGGTTCGTGCCATCCGGCTGACCACTGCGCTGGAAGCCTGGCTTCAACGGGAGCTCTCCCCCACGCTCGCGTACGAGTACCCCACGATCGACCTGCTGTCCAAACAACTAGCCGGGGACGGACCCACCGACGAACGCTCCGTCGCAGCGGCTGGGATCGACGGTGATGAGCGGGCCGCAGGGGCGGACGAGCCGATCGCGATTATCGGGATCGGCTGCCGGTTCCCAAGCGCAGACGGGCCGGCCGCCTTTTGGCAGCTGCTCTGCGACGGCGTGGACGCCATCGCCGAGATACCGCCGGGCCGCTGGAATGTGGACGCAACGGGGCCCACGGCTAGTCGCTGGGGTGGATTCCTCGATCAGGTCGACCAGTTCGACCCCCAGTTTTTCGGCATCTCGCCGCGGGAGGCGGCGCGAATGGATCCACAGCAGCGCCTGCTGCTGGAGGTGTCATGGGAGGCGTTGGAAGACGCCGGGCAGGTGCCGGAGCGACTTGCCGGCAGCCGCACCGGAGTATTCGTCGGCATTTCCACGTACGACTACGGACATTTCCAGCTTGGCCACCCTGACCACATCGATGCCTACACCGGTACCGGCAGCGCGTTGAGCATTACCGCCAACCGGCTGTCGTACTTTTACGATTTCCGCGGTCCGAGCATGGCGATTGACACCGCCTGTTCGTCGTCGCTGGTCGCGCTCCACCTGGCATGCCGCAGTCTGCGCGACGGCGAGTGCAATCTCGCCCTCGTCGGCGGCGCCAACGTCATCCTTTCGCCGGGACTCGGGATCAACTTCGGTAAGGCCGGCGTCATGGCAGCGGACGGCCGCTGCAAGACTTTCGACGCCCAGGCGGACGGATATGTGCGGGGCGAAGGCGCCGGCATCGTCGTCCTCAAACCGCTGAGTCGCGCGTTGGCCGACGCTGACCCGATCTACGCCGTGATCCGTGGCACCGCCACCAATCAAGACGGTCGGACCAACGGGTTGATGGCACCCAGCCGGGGCTCGCAGGAAGCCGTGTTGGCCGAGGCCTACCGCCGAGCGGGTGTGTCGCCGGGAGCGGTGGACTATGTCGAGGCACACGGCACGGGCACGTCTTTGGGCGACGCGATCGAAGCGAATGCCCTGGGCACGGTCCTGGCAGAGGGCCGGGCCCCGGGCAGCCCGTGCGCGGTCGGCTCGGTCAAGACCAATATCGGCCACCTGGAGGCGGCGGCCGGGGTGGCCGGGCTCATCAAAGTGGCGCTGGCACTGCGCCACCGGGCGATTCCGCCCAGCCTGAACTTCGCGGAGCCCAACCCACTGATCCCGTTCGACAGCCTGCCATTGCACGTCGCGCAGACCCTCACACCATGGCCAGAGAACGGCGGCCGGGCAGTCGCTGGCGTCAGCTCGTTCGGCTTCGGCGGCGCCAACGCACACGTCGTGCTGACTGAGGCACCGCAGGTTCGGGACACCCGACCGGCAGAGCGCGCCGGGCAGGATCGTGCAGAGCTGCTGCCGCTGTCCGCTCGGTCCCCCGAGGCGCTGAGCGCGCTGGCAGGCCGGTATGAGCTGGCCCTAGCGGCCGGGGCGCCGCTCGCCGACCTCTGCTACACCGCAGGCGCACGTCGCGGCCACCACGACCACCGGTTGGCGGCGGTCGCCGCCTCGCCCGCAGCGCTGTCCGAGTCGCTCGCCGCCTACCGGCAGGGAGCGTCCCGCCCAGGACTTTCCGCCGGGCACGGCCGTCCCGGCCAGCGATCAGGCGTGGTCTTCGTCTTCTCGGGTCAAGGGTCGCAGTGGTTCGGCATGGGACAGCGGTTGCGCGCAGAGGAGCCGGTGTTCCGGGATGCACTGGCCAGGTGCGACGCCGCTATGCGCCCGCACCTGGATGGATCCGTGGTTGCAGAGCTTCTCGCCGACCAAGCCGATTCCCGACTGAGCGACATCGGTGTGATCCAGCCCGCCATCTTCGCGGTCCAGGTCGCGCTGGCCGCACTGTGGCGGTCGTGGGGAGTTGAGCCCGAGGCCGTAGTAGGACACAGCCTCGGTGAAGTGGCGGCAGCACACGTCGCGGGTGCCCTCAGCCTCGAAGACGCGGCACAGGTCATCTGTGGACGGGCCCGACTGCTTCGGCGGGCGAACGGCAGCGGGGCGATGGTCGCCGCAGAGCTCTCCCTTGCCGAGGCGCGAGACCTTATCGCCGGCCAGCAGGGTCGGGTCGCGGTCGCGGCGAGCAACAGCCATCGATCGACGGTGCTCTCCGGCGATCCGGCGGTGTTAGCGGATCTGGTAGCAGAGCTGGAGCAGCGCGGCCGATTCTGCCGGTGGGTAGAGGTCGATGTGGCATCGCACAGCCCACAGATGAACGCGCTGCGCGCCGATCTAAAGGACGTGCTCGCCGGAATCCGGCCAGCGGCAGCGTCGATACCGATGTACTCCACGGTGACGGGCGACCTGGTGACCGAGGGTGCCCTCGACGCGGATTACTGGGTGGAGAACCTCTGCTCGTCGGTGCAATTCTCGGCGGCGGTGCGGCGACTGCTGGACCTCGGCCGCGACACATTCCTCGAGATCAGTTCGCATCCCATCCTGTTGAGCGCGGTCCGCGAGGACGCAGACGACCTGGGTTGCGCCTGCACCCTGCTGCCGTCGATGCGCCGTGACGATCGGGACCGCTCCACTGTGCTGGCGTCCCTCGGCACGCTCTACACCCACGGCCAATCGGTCGCGTGGGAGCAGCTGCATCCATCGGATGCTCAATGCGTGGCAGCCCCTACCTACCCGTGGCAACGCGACCGTTACTGGCTGGACCCCATCGCTGCCAGCGACACACCGCTGGACCATCGGGTCAACGGATCGGGGGTCCTGCCCGCGGCCACTCTTCTCAAGCCGGTCGTGGCCGGGGCCACCCGAGCCTTCGGCACGGCGAGGCGCCTCGGCTCCGAATTGCGCCACGGTCTGACCCCACCGCTGGTCGCAGACCTGCTGCGGGCAGCGGCCGGCAAGCTGTCTGCCGGCGAGGCGAATGGACGCGAAGAGAGCCTCGACGACACCCTGCGCCGGGCGGGCAGGCAGGAACGCGAACGGTTGCTCGAGTCGTACTTGCGCGATCAAGTTTCCAACAAGTTGGGTCTGACACCGTCAAGCCTCGACCTTCAGGTGCCCCTCAACCACCTTGAGATCGACTCGCTGATCGCGGTGGAGTTGCGTGCCCAGATCGAACGCGACTTGGGCATCGCTGTGCCGGTCGTCCAGCTGCTAGACGGATCAAGCATCGCCGATCTCGCCGACTGGCTCGGCGAGAACCTTTCGGGCGAGAATCCAGCGCAGCCCGATCCGACCGCGGCAGCCAAGGTTGCAGAGAACCGCCGGGCGCATCCACTGTCGTACGGACAGCGGTCGCTGTGGTTTCTCTATCAACTCGCACCCGGCAGTCCCGCATACACCATCAGTTATGCCGGGCGGATCGGCGGCGACCTGGACGTGTCGGCGCTGGAACGCGCCGCCCAGGCGGTCGTCGACCGGCACGCGATACTGCGCACCACGTATGCCGTGCACGACGGCCAGCCGGTTCAACTCGTCCATCCACAGTGGCCAGTGCAGATCGCCCGACATGACGTGCACTCAGACGAGCTGCACGACTGGATACGTCGTGAAGCCAATCGTCCGTTCGATCTGCAAACCGGCCCGGTGTTTCGGCTGACTTTGCTACGCCCCGCACCCGACGAGCATGTCCTGCTCCTGGCCGTGCATCACATCGCCGTCGACTTCTGGTCCATCGACATCATTCTCGACGAGCTCCGCCTGCTGTACGCCGCAGAACACGGTGCAGAGCCGCCACCGACCTGCACCGAGCGCTACGTCGACTACGCCGCCCGGCAGACCCGGATGCTCGCCGGCGCAGAGGGCGACCGCCTGTGGCGTTACTGGAGTGACCAGCTGGCCGGCGAGCTCCCGCCGAACCTGCGGTTACCCATCGACCGGCCGCGTGGCGCGGTTCAGACCTACCGCGGCGCCGTGCATCGTTTCACCCTGGACGATCGCCTGGCCAATGGGCTCAGGGAGGTGGGCCGACGCGCTCAGGCAACGCCGTACATGACACTTTTCGCGGCGTACGCCACGTTGCTGCACCGCTACAGCGGCCAGGACGACCTGCTCATCGGCTCTCCATTCGGGTGCCGCGATCACGCGGGGCTGGAAAGTCTGGTCGGCTACCTTGCCAACCCGGTGGTTCTGCGCACCGACCTGCAGGGCGACCCGACGTTCACGTCGCTGCTGGGCCGCGTCAAGGAGACGGTTCTGGGTGCGCTCGCGCACCAGGGCTACCCCTTCGCGCTGCTCGTCGAGCGACTTCGCCCGGCCCGTGACCTGAGCCATACACCGCTCTACCAGGTCTCGTTCGCCTGGGAACAACCGCGCCGATTCCAGGGCAGTACGGGCGGGGACCCGGGTCAAGCGCCGCTTGACCTGACGACCGTCCACATCGGCCAGGGCGGCGCGCCCATGGACCTGATGATGCAGGTGGGCGACGCGGACGGGCAGCTCATCTGCGAGTTGCAATACAACACAGACCTTTTCGACGACGCGACGATCGAGCGGATGGCCGGGCACTTCGCCACGCTGCTCGACGGCATCGTCGCCGATCCCGGCGCGCGGTTGTCGCAGCTACCGCTGCTCACCGAAACCGAGCGCCGTGCGCAGGCGGCGTGGAACGACACCCGGGTCTGCTACGACGGCCCCGACTGCTTGCACGAGATGGTGGCGGCGACGGCTCGCCGCAGCCCGCACGCCGTCGCCGTATCGTTTGCCGACGACGAGCTGACGTACAGCGAACTCGACCAGCGGGCGGATGCGCTGGCGCACCGGCTGCAAGGCCTGGGCGTGGGACCGGACAGCATCGTTCCGGTCGTACTGGATCGATCGGCCGATCTGGTCGTCGCCCTGCTGGGCGTGTTGAAGGCGGGTGGCGCCTTCATGCCGGTGGATCCGGCGCAACCGATCAACCGCATCGCGGCCATCATGAGCAACGCACCGGGCGCGCCGGTCTGCGTGACGCACCGGCGGCATCTGGAGCGCCTGCCGGGTTTCACCGGCCACCGGCTTTGCCTGGACGTGCCCGCGAACCCGGCGCCAGAGGACACCGGCGCCGCCGTCGCCGGTACGACCTCGGACAACCTCGCCTATGTCTGCCACACCTCCGGCTCCACCGGCATGCCGAAGGGGGCGCTCAACACCCACGGCGCGGTCCGCAACTTGCTGTTGTGGATGCAGGCGACCTACCAGCTCACCGCCGACGACCGGGTGCTGCACCACACGCCGATGACGTTCGACGCCTCAGTGGTGGAGATCTTCTGGCCGTTGACCGTCGGCGCACGGCTTGTGATCGCGCAACCCGAGGGTCACAAGGACGCCGCCTACCTTGTCCGGACCGTGATCGAGCAGTCCATTACGACAGTGCATTTCACGCCATCGACGCTGCGGGCCTTCCTCGCCGAGCCGGCGGTAACGAACTGCGTCGGACTGCGCACGGTGACGTGCGGCGGCGAAGCGCTGCCCTACGAGCTCGCTCAGCACTTCCTGGGCACGCTGGACGCCGAGCTGTGGAACGAGTACGGCCCCGCCGAGACCGCGATCACCGTCACCGCGTTCCGCTGCCGGCGCGGTGCGCCCAGCCGAACAATCCCGATCGGGCGACCGATCGCCAACGCCCGCATTCACCTCTTGGACGTCCATCTCCAACCGGTTCCCGCGGGTGTGCCGGGCGAGCTGTTCGTCGGCGGCGTCGCGGTTGGCCGCGGCTACCTCAACCGGCCCGACGCGACGGCCGCCAGCTTCATCGAGGATCCCTTCACCGACGAACCCGGCCAGCTGCTCTACCGCACCGGCGACCTGGCGCGGTATCTGCCCGACGGCAACATCGAGTACCTCGGACGCCTCGATGACCAGGTGCAGATCCGCGGCGTGCGGATCGAGCCGGGCGAGGTGGAGGCCGCGCTGGACAAACACCCCGGGGTTCGGCAGAGCGCCGTGGTGGCAGCGGACGACGGCCGTGGGAACACCCGGCTGGTCGCCCACATCGTGGCGGCGAGCCAGCCCGCGCCGACCACCGCTGAGTTGCGCCGGTTCCTCCTCGACTGGCTGCCCACGGCGATGGTCCCGGCTGTCTTCTCGGTGGTGGACGCACTGCCACACACGTCGAGCGGAAAGGTGGACCGCCGGGCGTTAGCGGCGGCGGGCGACGCAGCTCCAGTGCCGGAGCCGGCGTTCGTCGCACCGCGCACGCCCGCCGAGGAGATCCTCAGCGAGATCTGGCGTGAGGTGCTCGATCTGGAGCGGGTTGGCGTGCACGACGACTTCTTCGCTCTCGGCGGCTCGTCGACCCACAGCCTGGAGGTCGCGCTGCGGGCGAAGGAGGCCGGCCTGCCGCTGCGACCGGAGTCGGTGTTCTT
>JAFAID010000270.1 GCA_019236925.1 Mycobacterium sp.
ATCCATGCGGACCGTGCGCTCCTTGGACAGCGCGGTGTAGTTGCCCATCGGCGTGGGGCGACTGGGTTTACCCATCGACGCGGGCATCGTGCGTAGCACCTCACCGTTTTGGCTGACGGTGAACGTGTGCGCCGAGATGCTGGCAACGCCTGCGATTTGATCGCCGGTGTC
Source organism: Mycobacterium sp. (assembly GCA_019236925.1). Classification (GTDB taxonomy): domain Bacteria; phylum Actinomycetota; class Actinomycetes; order Mycobacteriales; family Mycobacteriaceae; genus Mycobacterium. The sequence continues at coordinate 172 of JAFAID010000270.1, forward strand.
GAAGCCGGTCGACAACGCGTGCACGGAAACACCGATGTGGCTGTGGGCAGGCCAGTAGCCGTCCGGAATCCATTGCACGACGGTGTTGTCGACCCAATCGAACTGCCCGGTCATGTGGTTCGGCGCGGTGATCTTGATCGACCGTTCCGCCGCTGCCCGGTCACCGACCGGCCCGGTGAAGGTGACGATCACCGGATGGGCCACACCAACCACCGCGCCGGCCGCCGGTTGGATCGAGGCTATGTCCACTGTCTCGGCGGTCGGGTTCGGGGGCGCGATCGCTGCCATGCTCGGGGCGCTCGAACCCGCCATGGCCAGCACGGCAACTGCCGCCGCGAGCCACACATTTCGAATCGCTGTACGCACGGTGTCCACCCCTCCGAGATGGTGCAAGCCCGAAGCGCTTACATTCTGTATCTCTAATATGTACCCTATCCGGTGCGCAGCAAACGGATCGCGAAACGCGCATGTCGCGATTAGCTGATCAAATAATCCATTAGCTGACCTGCTCGGTGCGGCAAAGTAGCCGCTGAAGTGATCTGAAACTCGTCTAGCTACTTGCGAGTTGGCAAGCGCGGATCGCTGTGTTACACCCAACCCTATGACCGATCCGTACATCCGGCCGCTGCCCGGTTCGGCCGCGCTTGTGCTGATCGACGTTCAACGCGACTTCTATGCCGACGACGCGCCGTTGCCCATCGAGGGCACCGGCGCGGCGATCCCGGCCATGGCCAGGTTGGCCACCGACTTTCGCGGCCGCGCACTGCCGATCGTGCACGTCGTCCGGCTCTACCGTCCGGATGGGTCGAACGCCGACATGGTGCGAAAGCAGGCGATCGAACGGGGCGCGCGGATGGCCGTCCCGGGCAGCCCGGGTTCGCAGATCGCATCCGAGTTGTTGCCCAATCCTGTTGAGCTGGACTATGAATTGCTGCTCAGTGGTGAACTCCAACAGGTCGGTGCCCGCGAACACGTGATGTACAAGCCGCGGTGGGGCGCCTTCTACCAGACCAAGCTCGAGCAGCATCTTCGCAATACCGGCAGTGACACTTTGGTTTTCGCCGGCTGTAACTTCCCGAACTGCCCTCGGGCGTCGATCTACGAGGCCTCCGAGCGGGATTTCCGAACCGTGCTGGTGTCCGATGCGGTGTCCGGGCTTGATGACCGAGGCGTCAAGGAATGTCGTGCGATAGGCGTCGACGTTCGAGACCTATCGGCGACGTTGGACTGGCTGAGTCAGGGGTAGCACCCGCACCCGTCAGTCGGTGGATTTCAGTCGGGCGGCAGCGGATTCCGGCATGGGTTCATAACGGGCAAAGGTGCGGGTGAACGACGCCGCTCCGTGTGAGAGCGAGCGTAAGTCGATGGCGTAGCGCGTCAGTTCAACCTGTGGGACTTCGGCTCTCACCAAGGTGCGGTCGTTGCCCGCGGTGTCGGTACCCAGCACCCGGCCGCGACGCCCGGACAGGTCGCCCATCACCGCGCCGACCAGATCGTCGGGTATCAGCACCGAGATCTCGTCGATCGGCTCGAGCAGGGATACCTTGGTCGCCGCCGCGGCCTCCTTCAGCGCAAGCTGGCCGGCCATCTGGAAGGCGAAATCCGACGAGTCGACGCTGTGCGCCTTGCCGTCGAGCAGCGTGACGCGAATGTCGACCACGGGGTAACCGGCGTGCACGCCCTTTTCCATCTGAGCGCGCACGCCCTTTTCCACGCTCGGAATGAACTGCCGCGGCACCGCTCCACCGACTACCTTGTCGACGAACTCGAAACCCGACCCCTCCGGCAATGGTTCGACTTCGATGTCGCAGACCGCGTACTGGCCATGGCCGCCGGACTGCTTGACATGTCGGCCGTGGCCTTTTGCCTTGCCGCCGAACGTCTCTCGCAGGGGCACCCGCAACTCGACGGTGTCCACCGCGACGCCGTACCGGTTCGCCAGCGCGTCGAGTATCACACCGGCGTGCGCCTCACCCATGCACCACAGCACAACCTGGTGCGTCTCCGGATTCTGCTCGATACGCAGCGTCGGATCCTCGGCGGCCAGCCGTCCCAGCCCGACCGAGAGTTTGTCCTCGTCGGTTTTGGCGTGTGCCTGGATCGCCACCGGCAGCAGCGATTCCGGCATGATCCAGGGCTTGAGCACCAGCGGTTCGGCCTTGTCGGACAGCGTGTCTCCGGTTTCCGCCCGGCTCAGCCGGCCGATCGCGCACATGTCACCCGGCAACACCACCGACGCGGGTCGCTGCTGCTTGCCCAGCGGGAACGACAGCGCGCCGATGCGTTCGTCCTCGTCGTGGTCGGCGTGGCTGTTGCCGACACCGTTAGTGACCCCGGCAGAGGCTCCGAAAAACGACGCAAAATGGCCCGACACATGAACCGTCGTGTCGGGCCTGATGGTGCCGGAGAAAACCCGGACCAGGCTCAGCCTGCCGACGTAGGGGTCCGACGTCGTCTTCACCACCTCGGCCAGCAGCGGCGAATCGGAGCCGCAGGTCACCTTGGTGAACGCGGCGCCCTGTGGCGTAAAGACCTCGGGCAGCGGGTGTTCCGCCGGAGACGGGAATCCGCGGGTGGCGATCTCCAGCAGTTCCAGGGTGCCGACACCGCTGCAGCTGCAGACCGGAATCACCGGGAAAAATGAGCCACGGGCGACGGCTTTTTCCAGATCGTCGATCAGCACCGACTCGTCGATCTTTTCACCGCCGAGATAACGCTCCATCAGCGATTCGTCTTCGGACTCCTCGATAATCCCCTCGATCAGCGTGCCGCGCGCTTCTTCGATCTGATCGGCGTACGACGGATCCGGCGAATGCGCGTTCCGCTTGCCGCCCTGGTACTCGTAATGCGTCTGCGAAAGCAACCCGATCAGACCCCCACCGGCGGGCAGGTAGAGCGGTAACACCTTGTCGCCGAACGCATTCTGGGCCGTCGCCAGTGCATTCTGATAGTTGGCCCTGGCGTGGTCGAGTTTGGTGATCACCACCGCCCGCGGCATTCCGACCTGGCTGCACTCCTGCCAGAGGGACTTGGTCGGTTCGTCGACGTCCTCGTTCGCCGCGATTACGAAAAGAGCGCAGTCCGCGGCCCGCAGCCCGGCCCGCAGTTCGCCGACGAAATCGGCATAACCGGGAGTGTCGACGAGGTTGACCTTGACTCCGTCGTGCAACAGCGACGCCAAGGCAAGACCGACCGACCGCTGCTGGCGGATCTCGGCCTCGTCGTGGTCGCAGACCGTGTTGCCGTCGGCGATGGAGCCGGGTCTGGACAACACGCCGGAGGCGACCAGCAGTGCCTCGACCAGAGTGGTCTTCCCGCCGCCGGACGGCCCTACCAGCACTACGTTCCGGACGGCGGTCGGATCGTCCACGGCGGGAGCGGCTCCTCCGCTTTGGGAAGTGTTCGACTTGTCTGTCATGACCTGTCTCTCCTCATGCCCAACGTCGGTTCGCTGGCGCCCGCAAGCGGGGCCATCGTGATGTATGTCACTTTTCCCCTCGCACCCGCGTAGCACAAGAGTGAACAGCCGGTAACGAGCGATTTCCGCGCCGCGGCGGGGATCAGGCGTGCCAGCTGCTCCAGCGTTGGACGGTGACCGCGATCACCGGGCCATTCAGCGGAACCGATTGGTACTGGGCATATTTGGCGCGCAGAAGGTCGTGTCCTGCGTGCAGGGCATCGCCCTCGTCGTGTACCGCGGCGATACCGTCGATCCGGACCCACCACAACTGCGTCCAGTCATCGGCGTAGTGGTCGACCAGCAGGCTCACCAGCGGGTGGCGTTCGATATTGGCCAGCCGACGCAGCCGTTGGGTGGTCTTGGGCTTTCCGTCCACAGCGGTGTAGACGACCTCGTCGCGAAGCGCGAACACCACCGGCACCAGGTGCGGCCTGCCGTCGGGAGCGACGGTGCCCAGCCGGGCCACCGGCGCACGCGCGAACCTACCCTTGGGGTCGAAATCGACCACGACGCCAGCCTAGAGAATCAGGTGATCGTCAGGCCGCCGTCGACGACGATCGTCTGCCCGGTGACATAACCACCGGCCGCGGATGCCAGCCACACGGCGGTGGCGGCGAGCTCACGCGCGTCGCCCAGGCGGCCCAGCACCAGGCGATGCGCCTGGCTCTCCAGATACCCGGGCTTGTACTCGTCGGTCATCTCCGTCTTGAAGAAGCCCGGCGCCATCGCGTTGACTCGAATTCCTTTTCGGGAGCCCCACTGCTGAGCGAGATCTCGGGTGAGCCCGATGATCGCGGCCTTGCTCGCGCTGTAGGCGGCCTGCGGCAGATCGGCGGTGGTGATGCCCAAGATGCTGGCAATGTTGATGATCGAACTCCCCGGTTGCATGACCCGCCCGCTGGCCTGTGCCACCCAGTAGGCGCCGTTGAGATTGACGTCGATGACCGAGCGGAACTGCTCGGGTGTCTCCCGAGTCGCCGGGTGAGCGCTGCCGACCCCGGCGTTGTTGACCAGGATGTCGACACGGCCGAATGTCTGCATCGCCGAGTCGACGAGCGCCTGGCATTGCTCGGGCTCGCTGACGTCGGTGGCCACCGCCAGCGACGCGCGGCCGGCGGCTTCGACCAGCGCGGCAGTCTCGGCCAACCTGTCGACGCGGCGGGCACCCAACACCACGTCGGCGCCGGCCTCGGCGAAGGCCTGAGCGAACGCCACACCGAGCCCCGACGACGCACCCGTCACGATGACGACTTTGTCGTCAAGCCGGAATGAATCAAGCACGCCCATCGAATAGACACCTTTGCTGTCGAGTTGCCGTCCAGCCGGAAACTATGAAGCTACCGTTTAGCGGTATGTCGGCCGAGACACAGATCGCCAACCTGCTGTATCGCTACGCCGAATGCATGGACAACGGCGACTTCGCCGGGGCAGCCGCGCTCTTCGAGCACGCCCGCCTACGGGTCGCCGAGGGCCCTGACGGCACGATCGGCGCGGCGACCATCCTGGCTATCTGGAAGTCCACGGTGACGCTGTACCCCGACGGCACACCGCGCACCAAACACGTCGTCACCAATCCGATCATCGAGGTCGACGAGACCGCAGGCACGGCCAGTTGCCGCAGCTACTACACGGTGATCCAGCAGACCGACGACTTCCCGCTGCAGCCCATCGTCACCGGCCGCTACCACGACCGATTCGAGCGCGTCGACGGCCGATGGCGGTATTCCTTCCGTGATTACTCCCTGATGGACATGATCGGCGACGTCAGCCATCACCTGGGCCGGCCAATCGCGGAGATCGGGGGAACCGCCTGATCAGCGCCGGTTTGGCGGGACCAGGATGCCCGACGTGCAAACCCCGGTTACGGTGTAGTGAACGAATTCGTGCGTAGGAATCCCCCGACGTTGCGACAATCCGAGCTTGAATCGGGCCGGAAGCTGTGCGGCTCGAACCCAAACAGGAGGTAACGGGATGAGCGAATCGCACCGCCGCTGGTCGCGGCGTTCATTGTGGTTGCTCAGTCTGACAGCGGTGCTGGGGCTGAGTCTGGCCACCGCCCCCGCGCAGGCGTCGCCATCGACGCCGCGGCCGCTAGACGCTCCGGCCGCGGTGGGACAGGTGGGCCCGACGATCGTCGATGTCGACGTCAAGCTGGGATACCAGAGTGCGATAGGTGCCGGAACCGGCATTGTGATCGGTCCGAGCACGGTGCTTACCAACAACCACGTGGTCGCCGGCGCTACTGACCTCACCGTGAGGTCCATCGGCAACGGTCAGACGTTCGGGGCCTCGGTGATCGGCTACGACCGCAGCCATGACATCGCGGTACTGGCGCTCGCTGGAGGCGGATTGCAGCCGGCCAACATCGGTAACTCCGACACCGTTAGGGTGGGTGAACCGACCGTCTCGCTGGGCAATGCCGGTGGTGCCGGCGGAACGCCCAGCGCGCTGGATGGACGCGTCGTCGCGGTGAATCAGACGGTGTCGGCGTCCGATGCCCTGACCGGCAGCACGGAAACGTTGAATGGGTTGATCCAGGTCGACGCGGCGATCCGTCCCGGCGACTCCGGTGGGCCGACGGTCAACTCCGCCAACCAGGTGATCGGCCTGAACACCGCCGCATCCGAGAACTTCCACCTCGGCCGCGGGGAGGGCTTCGCGATCCCGATCAATCAGGCGATGGCCATCGCCGGACAGATTCAGGGCGGTGGTGGACCGTCGGTGCACATCGGTCCGACGGCATTCCTCGGTCTCGGTGTCAACGACGCCGCCGGTGGCGCGGGCGCCGTGGTCAGGCAGGTGATTCCGGGCGGTCCGGCCGCCGGTGCGGGGTTTGCCCCGGGAGACGTGGTCACCTCGATCAACGGCCAGCCCGTCAACTCGGCCACCGCGCTGACCGCCATCCTCGATCAGCACCACCCCGGCGAGAACATCACGGTGGGGCTGGGGGGCCGCACTGCCAACGTGACGCTAGGGGATGGCCCGCCGGGCTGACCTGCACACCGCAGCTTGGCTTGCTGCTCTCAATTCGTTTGGCGTGCAGATGGTTTGCGATCCGACGCCCCGGGTACGGGTAAACTCGTGGACTTGACAAGCGACAGAGACGACACCGTCGAGCATGACCCGGCCGGGGGAAGTCGCGTCGAAGCCGGCGTTGTCGAGCATCCCAGTGCCGACGACTTCGCCGACGCCAGAGAGCTGCCCACCGATTCGACCTGGTTCAAGCACGCGGTTTTCTACGAAGTGTTGGTCCGGGCGTTCTACGACTCCAACGGTGACGGATTCGGTGACCTGCGTGGCCTGACCGAACGGATCGACTACCTGCAATGGCTGGGTGTCGACTGCATTTGGCTGCCACCGTTCTACGATTCGCCGCTGCGTGACGGCGGCTACGACATCCGCGACTTCTACAAGGTGCTGCCGGAGTTCGGCACCGTCGACGACTTCGTCGAGCTGGTCGACGCGGCGCACCGGCGGGGCATTCGGGTGATCACTGACCTGGTGATGAATCACACGTCGGATTCACACCCCTGGTTCCAAGAGTCGCGTCGCGACCCGGCCGGACCGTACGGCGACTACTACGTGTGGAGCGACAGCAGCGACAAGTACTCCGACGCGCGGATCATCTTCGTCGACACCGAAGACTCGAACTGGACGTTCGACCCGGTCCGCCGTCAGTTCTACTGGCACCGGTTCTTCGACCATCAGCCCGACCTGAACTACGACAACCCCGCTGTTCAGGAGGCGATGCTCGACGTCATGCGATTTTGGCTCGACCTCGGTATCGACGGGTTCCGGCTGGACGCCGTGCCCTACCTGTTCGAACGTGAGGGCACCAACTGCGAGAACTTGCCTGAGACGCACGCGTTTCTCAAGCGCGTGCGCAAGGTGGTCGACGACGAATTCCCGGGCCGGGTGTTGCTGGCCGAGGCCAACCAGTGGCCGAGCGATGTCGTCGAGTATTTCGGTGACCCCGACACCGGTGGCGATGAGTGCCACATGGCATTTCACTTTCCGCTGATGCCGCGCATCTTCATGGCGGTGCGCCGCGAATCGCGGTTCCCGATCTCGGAGATCATGGCGCAGACACCGCCGATCCCGAAGATGGCGCAGTGGGGCATCTTCTTGCGTAATCACGACGAGTTGACCCTGGAAATGGTCACCGACGACGAGCGTGACTACATGTACTCCGAGTACGCCAAGGATCCGCGGATGAAGGCAAATGTCGGCATCCGCCGCAGGCTGGCCCCGCTGCTGGAGAAAGGCCCCGATCAGATCGAGTTGTTCACCGCGTTGCTGCTGTCGCTGCCCGGGTCCCCGGTCATCTATTACGGCGACGAGATCGGGATGGGCGACGTCATCTGGCTCGGCGATCGTGACGGGGTGCGCACCCCGATGCAGTGGACCCCGGACCGCAACGCCGGCTTCTCCACGGCCAATCCCGGTCGGTTGTACGTGCCACCCAGCCAGGATCCGGTCTACGGCTATCAAACCGTGAATGTGGAGGCCCAACGCGACACCTCGACGTCGCTGCTCAATTGGACGCGCACCATGCTGGCGGTGCGGCGCAGGCACGACGCGTTCGCGATAGGTAGGTTCGAGGAGATGGGTGGATCTAACCCCTCGGTGCTCGCCTACGTGCGCGAAGCCGACCACGACGTGGTGCTTTGCGTCAATAATCTGTCGCGTTTCCCGCAGCCGATCGAATTGAACCTCCAGCACTGGAGTGGCTACACGCCGGTCGAACTGACCGGTCGGGTGGAGTTCCCGCGCATCGGCCAACTGCCTTATCTGCTGACCCTGCCAGGACACGGGTTCTACTGGTTCGAGCTGGCCGAGTCAGGGGAGCGGCAATGAACCTGCCGTGGTCGGAATGGCTTCCCCAGCAGCGCTGGTATGCCGGGCGAGCCCGGGAAATCGCCAGCGCTGAGCCGGGCCACGTCGTCGCGTTGAACGATGGCCTTGACCTGGTGCTGGTCGACGTCGCTTACACCGACGGTTCGGCAGAGCGCTATCAGGTGATCGTTACCTGGGACACTGCACCGGTCCCCGAGTACACCACTGTTGCCACCATCGGCACCGACAACGACCGGACCGCCTATGACGCGCTGTATGACCCGCCGGCGGCCCAATTCCTGCTGTCCCTGATCGACACGTCCGCGGTCCGCTCCGATGTGGTATTCGCCAAGGAGCCGGAGGTCACCCTCCCGCTGGAGGCGGCGCCCCGGGTGTCAGACGCCGAGCAGAGCAACACCAGCGTGATCTTCGAGCGGGATGCCACCCTGAAGGTGTTCCGCCGCGTCAGCACCGGCATCAACCCTGACATCGAGCTGAACCGGGTGCTGGGCCGGGCCGGGAACCCGCATGTGGCCCGACTGCTTGGCAGCTACGAGCTGACCGCCCAGGGCAGTGATGCCGACACCGAAACCAACAGCCCGCTCGGCATGGCGACGCAGTACGCGGCTAACGCGGCCGAAGGCTGGGCAATGGCCACCGCCAGCGTCCGCGATCTGTTCGCGGAGGGCGATCTGTACGCCCACGAGGTCGGCGGCGACTTCGCCGGCGAGTCGTACCGGCTCGGGGAAGCCGTCGCGTCAGTGCATGCCACGCTCGCTGAAACCCTCGGCACGTCGCAGGCCCCGTTCCCGGTCGACACCATGCTGGCGCGGTTGTCGTCGACGGTCGCGGCGGTGTCCGAGCTCGAGCAGTACGAGGAGGCGATCGAGCAGCGCTTCCAAAAGCTGGCCGAGCAGACCATCACCGTGCAACGGGTGCACGGCGACCTGCACCTGGGGCAGGTGTTGCGCACGCCGGAGTCCTGGCTGTTGATCGATTTCGAGGGCGAGCCCGGTCAACCGCTGGAGGAGCGCCGTGCGCCGGATTCTCCGTTGCGCGATGTGGCCGGC
>JAFAID010000335.1 GCA_019236925.1 Mycobacterium sp.
GACCCACGAAGAGAACTTCTCCGCAGCCAGCGATGAAGCACTCGGCGACATTATCTGAGGCGCGTGCCCGTGCACCGTGGCCTCTGCCCGAACCGACCCTGACGTACTTCCCCAACGCCAGGTTCGTGCTGTCGGACAGGGACCTCGATGCAGGGGCCTTCCCCCAGGCCCGGAGGGACACCGGGCGGGTCGCCCGCCTGGACACACGTCGGGAAGGTGTTGTCGTGCCTGACGCCACTGGTGGTTTCGGTCATGTGCCCGTGCTGCTCGACCGCTGCGTCGCACTGCTCACCCCAGCGTTGACGCGTCACCATCCAGATGGGTCAGGGGCGGTGCTCGTGGACGCGACCGTCGGCGCCGGCGGGCACGCCGAACGGTTCCTGACCGAGCTGCCTGGACTGCGGCTGATCGGCATTGACCGAGACCCGACTGCACTCGACATCGCTCGCACCCGACTGGCGCGTTTCGCCGACCGGCTTACGTTGATCCAAACCCGGTATGATGGTATCGCCGCTGCGCTGGCCGAATCAAGCTATGCTGCAACGGAATCCGTGGACGGCATGCTCTTCGATCTCGGTGTCTCGTCCATGCAGCTCGACCGCAGCGAACGCGGCTTCTCCTACGCCAAGGATGCGCCGTTGGACATGCGGATGGACCCCACCTCAGCGCTGACCGCCGCGGAAATCGTCAACAGCTACGACGAGGCCGCGCTGACCGACATCTTGCGCCGGTACGGCGAGGAGCGTTTCGCCCGCCGCATCGCCGCACACATCATCCGCCGCCGCGCGCGCACGCCGTTCACTTCGACTGGCGAGCTGGTAGAGCTTGTCTACCAAGCAGTTCCAGCGCCGGCCCGTCGTACTGGCGGACACCCGGCCAAGCGGACGTTCCAGGCACTGCGCATCGCGGTCAACGACGAGCTGGACGCGTTGCGCGACGCGCTGCCCGCCGCGCTGGACGCGCTGGCGGTCAATGGACGCATCGTGGTGTTGGCATATCAGTCGTTGGAGGACCGCATTGTCAAACGGGTGTTCACCGAGGCCACCACCTCCAGCACACCTCCGGATCTGCCGGTCGAACTGCCAGGGCACGGACCGCAATTCAGCTCGTTGACGCGCGGCGCCGAACGCGCCGGCGACGCCGAGGTCCAGCAGAACCCGCGGAGTGCGGCGGTGCGACTGCGTGCTCTGCGACGCATGCAACCCGGGCATGAGGCAACGAGGAGGGGAGGCTGATGAAAGCCAAGCGTGAAACGCCACCGCCCCGCGGCGGCGATCGCCGACGCGGGCAGGGCAGCACCTCCCGGACCACCGGGCGCCGACCGGCCGACCCCGCGCCTGCGCGGCGCACCCGTCCGCGTGCCGGGCGAGCGTCAGCGCGGGCCCGCGAGCCACGAATGCCGCGATCCGGGCCGCAGACCACCCCGATCTCCCGGCCCGTCCAGCGGCCGGCCCGACCGAAGAACGCCAGCCAGGCAAAGGCGCGAGCTAAAGCCCGGAAAGCTAAGGCGCCCAAAGTTGTTCGTCCTCCATTGCGGGATCGTCTACTCAGCCGACTGGCGTCGATCGACCTACGGCCGCAGACATTGGCGGCCAAAGTGCCGTTCGTGGTGCTGGTGATCGGTTCCCTCGGCGCCGGGCTGGGCCTCACGTTGTGGCTGTCCACCGACTCTGCTGAGCGCTCCTATCAGCTTGGCACCGCCCGCCAGCAGACCCGGCTGTTGCAGGAGCAGAAGGAAGCCCTCGAGCGCGACGTGCTGGAAGCGCAGTCCGCACCTGCACTAGCCGAAGCAGCCCGCGGCTTGGGGATGATCCCGACCAGGGACACCGCGCACCTGATCCAGGATCCGACCGGGAATTGGGTGGTGGTCGGCACGCCCAAACCCGCGCAGGGCGTTCCGCCGCCACCGCTCAATACCAAGCTGCCTGACGAAAAGCCGGTGCCGCGGCCGGGTTCGCCGGCGAATTCGGTCGAGGTGCCGATGCGGGTTTTGCCGGGCAACGGCGCCCCGGTCATCCCGCTGGCGCCCGGGCCCGACGTGATGGTGCGCACCCCCGACGGCGCCAGCACGCTGGGCACCGAGCACCTCCCGCCACTTCCCGGCACGCCGCAACCGCCGCCCGCCGGACCTGGACTCCCGCCGCAGGCTTTGCCTGGGTCGCCGCCCGCGCTGGGCTTGCCGCCCGCGCTGCCCCCGGCTGCCGCAGTGCCCGCGCCCGCCGTGCCGCTGCCCGCAGGTCCCGCGCCGGCGGCCCCGGCGGCTCCCGTTGTGCCGCCGCCGCTAACCGGGCCCGCACCCCTGGGCGTACCCGCGATGCCTCCCGCGGCTGCGCCGCCCGTTGGCGTACCCCACCTCGCCGCGCCACCCGCCGCGCCGCTCATCGGCGAGCAATTCGGCCCCTTGACCGTCACAACGCCCGGTGCGCCACGGTGAGCCGCGGAGACCGGTCGGGCGGCCGATCATCGCGACCGGTGCAACGTCGAGGCCAATCCCGGAAGCCCACGCGCGCAGCGGATCTCGATAGCAGCAAGTCAGGCAAAAAATCCAAGAAAGCCACGCCGAGCTCACCGGTCCGCTCCGCGCGCGACCGTCGTACTCGCCAAGCGGTAGAGCTTGGAACCCGCGGCGCGTCCTTCGTCTTCCGGCACAGAGCAGGCAACGCGGTGATCTTCGTGGCGCTGTTGGTGGCCGCCGTCCAGCTGTTTTATCTGCAGGTGCCGCGCGCAGCCGGCCTGCGCGCTGAGGCTGCCGGACAACTAAAGGTCACCGATGTCCAAAAAGCTCTGCGCGGCAGCATCGTCGATCGCAACAACGACCAGCTCGCGTTCACAATGGAGGCCCGCGCGCTGACCTTCCAGCCGCGCAGGATCCACAAGCAGCTGGCGGAGGCCAAACAGAAGAACGCGAAAGCCCCCGACCCGCAAAAGCGATTGGCGGATATCGCCAAGGAGGTGGCACTGCGGCTGAACAACAAACCGGACAAGGCCACCTTGCTGAAGAAGCTGCGCAGTGACGAGACGTTCGTCTATCTGGCCCGCGCCGTCGACCCGGCGATCGCCACCGCCATCACCACCAAATACCCCGAGGTCGGCACCGAACGTCAAGACCTGCGCCAGTATCCCGGCGGATCGCTGGCGGCCAACATCGTTGGCGGAATCGACTGGGACGGCCACGGTCTGCTCGGGCTGGAGGATTCGATGGATGCCGAGCTGGCCGGTACCGACGGCTCCATCACCTACGATCGCGGCTCCGACGGCGTGGTCATCCCCGGCAGCTACCGCAATCAGCACAAGGCGGTCAACGGCGCGACCGTCCAGCTCACCCTCGACGACGACATTCAGTTCTACGTCCAGCAGCAGGTTCAGCAGGCCAAGAACCTCTCCGGTGCACGCAATGTCTCAGCGGTGGTGCTGGATGCCAAGACCGGCGAAGTGCTGGCCATGGCCAACGACAACACATTCGACCCCTCGCAAGACATCGGGCGTCAGGGCGACAAGCAGATGGGCGACCTGCCGGTCACCTCCCCGTTCGAGCCAGGCTCGGTGAACAAGGTCGTCACGGCTGCCTCCGTGATCGAGTACGGGTTGTCCAACCCGGACGAGGTGCTGCAGGTGCCTGGCTCGATCAACATG
>JAFAID010000188.1 GCA_019236925.1 Mycobacterium sp.
CCGCCCAGGACGGACTTGGTCAGGACCGAGCTGCGCGCGTACAGCAGAGGTGCGAAAAACGGATTCAACCTCTCACAAACGAACGCGAAAACTTCTTAGCATCAGCGACTGCATCCCGCGTGGACGAAGATGAGAACGACCCTGAGGACGATCCGAAAGTCGACGCCCATATCCATAGCCTCCGCCTGTGTCCGACTACTTGTCACCCTCGGCGTCGGCGAAGGTGCGCAATACCACCAGAGCCTGATGTCTTGGCGTCGACGGCGGCCAGAATGTCGTCGGAGATATCGTCGGGTGGGGACACAGTTCCCCAGTACACCGCGACGACGACCCAGGACCGTATCGCAGCGTTGCTGGGACGTTGGTTCTGGTGGCCACAGCACGTGCGCCCGCGGCCGGCCAGCACCATGCTTCGGCCGTACGGATCCCGGTCAGCGGTGCGTGGGCTGCTGAAGGACGCTGAAGAAAGTCCGTCAAGCGGACTGGTACAACAGCGCTAATTGTCGGCCGCTCTGGCAGAAGGCAATGCTTTTGCGTTCCGCCGCAGATGTGGCGAAGCGGTGCCCCGTAACGGGATCCGCTTGCGGGACATCTGCGGTTGGCGCCGTCCAACGCGACCAGCAAGGACGTCACGGTCACTCGGCCGGACCCGACGCTCAACGCCGTGGTTGTAGGAACATACGGGCCGCGCCCGGCGGCGATGTTCACGATGTGTCGCTAGTTGGTGGCGTATTCCTACACGGAGCGACCCCGCGCCTCGGGCGCGGCGGCTGCCATGCAGGGCTCCTGATTATTCGTCTGCGATCATGACGAGCTGCTTGCCGAGGTTCTCACCTGTGAAGAGGCGCCTCAGGGCGTCCGGGGCATTCTCGAGACCCTCGACCACGTCAATCTGGTTCTTGATCTTTCCCTCACCAACCCAGCCGGCGAGCGCACCGATCGCCTCCATCGCCCGATCGAGGTAATCAAAGACCAAGAAGCCACGCATAGTGCCGCGTTGGAGGATGAGGTTGAAATGGTTCCTGATCGCTGCCCGTTTCTCGAATCCGCTGTAGCCGGAGACGAACCCACAGAGTGCGATCCGCGCGCCGACCGCGAGATTGGCGAGCACCGCATCAAGCACCTCGCCGCCGACGTTGTCGAAGAGAACGTCGATTCCGTTCGGGCACGTCTCGCCAAGACGGGTGGAGAGGTCCTCCGTCTTGTAGTCGATCGCGTCGTCGGCATCCAACTCCTCCCGCAACCACCGGCACTTGCGGGCCCCTCCCGCGATGCCCACCACACGACAGCCCTTGACCTTGGCGATCTGGCAGACGATCGATCCGACTGCCCCGGCGGCTCCCGAGACAACCACCGTCTCGCCGGCTTTGGGCTCTCCCACATCGAGCAGGCCAAAGTAGGCGGTGAGCCCGGTGACGCCGAAGACTGACAGCGCTGTCGGAGGGTCAACTCCGGGCGGGATCTTCAGCGCCGGGACGAGGCCACCGAGGCCCGACCCGTCACTGACCGCATAGTCCTGCCAACCAAAGGCGCCCGAGACCAGCTCGCCCACCTCGAAGCCGGGGTGCTTCGACTCAACCACGACACCGGCCGCAGCGGCGGCCATCACCTCGCCCAGCGGAAGCACTGGGATATAGGTATCGATTTCCATCCACGTCCGCTGCGCTGGGTCGCAGGAGAGCCATCGGTTTCGAACGAGAAACTCACCTTCGCCGATCGAGGGCACCGGCTCTTCCCGCCACTCGAAGTGTTCCCGACCCACGATTCCCGTCGGGCGCCTGGCAAGCAACCATCTGCGGTTCTTCTCGGTCATGCTTCGCCGCTCCCTCCTGTCAAGCGCGAGTCTGTTCGCGTCAAGGTCAACCTATCCCGCTGTGGCTCCCTCTCACCGCGAATTTCATTTCGCATCCACTACTTGATATGACGTACCGCGACCATGGTTGAGCGGCGATTTCTGGATTGTCCGGGTCTCAGCAGACCTGACATCCACGACGTAGCTCGGTCGAAAGCTCCCCAGCGGGGGATAGGCCAGCGACAAGGCAGCCAACGACTCCCCTAGGAACACCCGCCCGTCCACAACCGAACCATAAAACCGAGTGTGGGGACCGATCGACGGCCACAATCCAGCAAGCATCTGCGACTCGGTGAAATGTACTGCGGCGTATCGACTTCCGGCATCAGAGTGATGGATCGCGTCGTCGAACAGGCACCCTTGACGGGCGCGGAAATCAGCGGCGTGGCGTAGCGCGCGTCGACGGCGGCCAGAATGTCGTCGGAGATATCGTCGGGTGGGTACATACTTCCCCAATACACCGCGACGACGACCCAGGACCGTAGGGTGGGGGCATGACGGCTCCGCAAGTGAATGAGGCGCGAGGTGCGGCGCAGACACGCCTTGCTGCCCTGCCATTGCGACTCGCACACGTTCACGGTGTCGCGGCGGCCGCGGACTCCCTTCGCGGACATTTCGACGTGGCCGCTGGGAATTGCCTGGTAGCGGCAGCATGGCTGCATGACATCGGCTACGCCCCGTCTCTGCGGTCGATAGGTTTTCACCCGGTCGACGGCGCAATGTTCGCGCGCAGAGCGGGGTTTGACGAGCTGGTGGTATCGCTGGTCGCTTTCCATTCTGGTGCGCCGGCCGAGGCGCAGGAGCGCGGGATCAACGCTTTATCGGCTTTCTCCGAACCGCCGCAGCGGGTGCTGGATGCGTTGACGTTCTGTGATTTGACGACCGGCCCAGACGGGTCGGCGGTGGCCCCCGATGACCGGCTAGAGGAGGTGCTGGAGCGCTACGAGCCCGACGATCCCGTCCACCGGGCGGTCCACGCTGCACGCCACGAGCTCCTAGCGACTGTGGAACGTGTGTACAGCTGGATCTGACAACCGATCATCCGAGGTAGGGGCTCGATCGGGCTTCGAGGTAGTGGTTGATCCGTAGCCGCATTGATGGGTGCATATCGAGGGTCGCGATGTCATCTGGGTGTGTCCAGGCGATGTCGGTGCTCTCGTGGTCAACGGCCAGCGTTCCGCCCGTCAGACGAGCAGTGAAGCAAATCGAGAATTGCTGGCGCACTTCGCCATTGGAGAACGCGACGATGTGGGCAGGATCGGTGTAGATGCCGGTGAGTGCGGTGACCTCCACGTCCAGGCCGGTCTCTTCCTTAACTTCGCGTACGGCGGTCTGTTCGATGGTTTCCCCGACATCGTGTCCGCCGCCTGGCAGGGCCCAGAGCTTGTTGTCGCGCCGCTTTATCAGCAGGATGCGGCCGAGTTCGTCGGTAACGACTGCGGACGCAGACGGGACGACACTGTTTGGCTCGGGGGCGTCGGGGTCGTTGTAATAATCGGTTCGCATCGGCGAACAATCCTCCTTCAGGTAGGGATGGCATCAGTCGGTTAGCGGTTTGGCGTTGTCCCAGACCCGGTCGAATGCCCGGTTCAACGTCGCCCAGAGTCGGGGCTCCTCAGCGCGCGCGAAGACTATGACCGGATTGTTGCGGCCGGGCGAGCCATAGATATGGAAGTTCACCATCATGTCTTCATCGACCCGAAACATCGACGTATACAGGGTCGTTTGGTGCATCCGGATCTGCAGGCCCGGTGTCGTCGCCCGCGGAGCGAGCAGTTCGACGGTGGTACGGCACCTGGCGATGACGGCTTCGCCGATGTCCTCTTCGTCGCCGCGAAGGGTCGTGCTCGCACCATCGGGGTCGCCGATGAGCAGTCGTACGGCGACGCCGCGCCCGGCCGCATCAACGAGTATGTCGACAAAGTTATCGACGGTATCGAATAAGAACGTGGCCGCGAACACCATGATGTCGATCGAATGCTGTGCGTCGGTGAAGTGCTGCTGCCAAATAGTGACAGGTATCTGACTGCGAGTCGCGTACACCGTCGCGATAAACGGCTTGACCCAGCCGGCCGCCGGGTGGGTTCCAACCGATGCCGGGTATTGCTGCGGCCACAGATCGTGCGGAGTGCATCCGAGTACTTCGGCAGCCCGGCGTGCATTTTCCTCACGAACCTTGTGGTCGACGTCAGCGAGCCAACGCTGCACGGTTTTGAGTGAGACTCCGACTCCGTCGGCGAAGCGTCGATCGGACAGCTTCTTCCCACGTACCCGTTCCCTAAGGGATTCGTTCGGAATCATCATCCGATCACGGCGCGCATCCCAGTCATGAGCTTCGCACTCGCTCCTTCCCGTCGGTGCCACGCGTCTCCCGGGTTAGCCTAGTTTGGCGCCGAGCGGTCAGCGGCGCGGATCAAATGGGTACAGACTCGTGCGACCCGTCGCACCACGGTGTCCGAAATGTCTAGGCGATGACCAATGTGTCCGCTCATGTCCATAGCAATGTCCGATTTGTCCCTCTGAACTGATGCCAGCGCTCGACCGGGCGCCATCTGTACCGGGAAGGACAAAGTCAATGAAGTTACTTATCAACACAACTGGAGTGTCATTCACTTGCACTCGTGCCCCAGAGCAGCGGGTGAACTTCGACACCGGCCAACCGCGGATGGACAAGGCTACAGGCTTGCCCTTGTGGCTGGTCCAGGTCATGGCCCTGGACGAATCGGGCGGTGACGTGATTTCGGTAACTGTCGCGGGAGAGCCGAAGGTCTCCGCCGGTGGTGCCGTGACTGTCACCGGTTTGGTGGCACTGCCATGGTCACAGAACGGACGATCGGGTATTGCGTATCGCGCCGACGCGATCAGCCAGAGCGCCGACACGTCGCTGGCGAAGAACCCTGGCAGCTCTGCCCGCCCCTAACTCCATTCGGAGATCGACGAGGGCTGCCCGCCCAACCTCCTCGCGGAGCGAATCCGGGCGGGTAGTCCCTATCGAGCCCGAGGCTCTCTAGGAAGGAGCTTGTTTATGCCTTACTCACCGAATACGAGACGCGGCAACGGATCACAACGATCCAACGATGATTGGATTGTCGAGCTGATCTGTTCCATGCTCAAGGCGGTCGGCTACCTCGTGTGGTTGGCGATCCTATTCCCGGCTCTCAGCGTGCCTGCCTCCATCAGTCTGGCAATGATGCTGGGCTACGGCATCGGCGCCGGGATGCTCACGGCCATAGGGCTTGGCGCCGGCTACGGCTTATGGGCTGCGCTGGACGCGCGGTCCTTTGAACGCTGGATTGCGCGGCCTGTGCGGCAGCGATTTCAGATGTGGTGGCGATACACCCGCACCTGGGAATCGGTCTGCGCCCTCAACGGTCTGACAGCGCGTCACCGGGACCGCACTCTCACACCTCTTGTGCGGGCAATTTGGATCGGCAAGCAAACCGACGTGATCGACCTACGCGTGGTCACCGGTCAGTCGGTGGACGATTGGCACAAGCGCACACGCGAACTCGCGGCCGCGTGGCGCGCTGATCGACTGATCATCCGTCCCACCGCACCCGGCGAGCTGCGGATAACGATCACACGCTACGACTTTCTGGCCCAACCCATTCGGCTGCCACGCCCGGTGGCCAGCACCAAGGTCGACTTGTCGGCTGTGCCGGTCGGGATCACTGAGACTCGGCGGTCGTGGCGGGTTCCCGTGCTCGGCCATCACTTGCTCGTCGCGGGCGCCACCGGTGCTGGGAAGGGATCGGTGCTGTGGTCCCTGATTTCCGGCGTGGCCCCCTGCGTCAAAACAGGTCAGGTACGGCTGTGCGTCATTGACCCGAAAGGAGGCATGGAGCTGGGCGCCGGGGCAGCGCTGTTCAGCGCGTTCTCTCATGACGCTACGGACACCACTGTGGACGTGCTGCGGAGTTTGGTGGCCGTGATGCGCGCCCGAGCCAACCGGCTACGCGGGTACACCCGCCTGCACACTCCGACACCGTCGGAACCACTGTATGTCGTGATCATCGATGAGATCGCCGCCCTGACGGCCTACGTCACCGACCGCAAGATACGGACCGAGATCGAACATCTCCTGGGGCTGCTGCTCTCGCAAGGCCGAGCGGTCGGCATCAGCGTGGTGGCCGCGATCCAGGATCCGTCCAAGGACACCCTGCCGGTGCGCCAGCTGTTCACCGTGCGCATCGGGCTGCGGCTGACAGAGGCCAGTCAAACGGCGATGGTGCTCGGTCAGGGCGCCCGCGACGCAGGAGCCGAATGCGACCTCATCGCCGACACCACCCCCGGGGTGGGCTACGTGATGATCGACGGCACCTCGCAACCCCAACGTGTCCGAGCCTTCCACGTCAGCGATCGCGACATCACCGATATCACCACCCGGTTCACCCCGCCTAGGGGACACAGCAACGCTAACGGGCACAACATCAACGGCGCCGGTCCAGACAGGGGCAATCGGTGAACGCTCCTGTCCACTTGCCGGGTCTGCCCGACGGCGTCGACCGCGATGCCGTGGTTGCCCAGATGATCCGGCGGGCGAGCTCGACAGGATTTAACGCCTGGTGGCAGCGCGTCGAGGCAGTCGGGTTCTGCGCCAACCCGATTCACCTTGCCGGCCTTGACAAATTCGGACGCGATCACCAGGCGTTCACCCGATGCAACAACCGACGAGCCGTTGTCTGCCCCTCGTGCTCCGACCTGTATTCACGTGATACTTGGCAGCTGATCCACGCCGGTCTACGCGGTGGACATCACGATATCCCCTCCACTGTGGCCGATCACCCGCAGGTATTTGTGACCCTGACCGCGCCCAGTTTCGGTGCCGTCCACACGGTTCGTGCCACAGGCAACTGCCATCCAAGAAACGCGGGCGGCCGTGAATGCCAACACGGAAAATCGTTGTGGTGCGATCGCTTGCACCGTGATACTGACGCTGAGCTAGGGCAGCCGCTGTGCCGCGACTGCTATGACTACATCAGACACGTCCTGTTCACGTGGCACGCCCCAGAGTTATGGCGGCGCTTCACGATTCGCCTGCATCGCGGATTGAAGCGGGAGTTATGCCGCCGCGCCGAGCAGTCCGAACATACGCGGATTTCGTTCATGAAAGTCGTTGAGTTGCAACGGCGAGCGCTCCCGCATTTTCACGCTGTCATCCGATTGGACGCCGCATCTGAGCCGGGTCAACCACCGGCAACGCCCGACACGACCGTCAGCGCGAAACAATTCGTCGTCCTTGTACAGCAGGCCGCGATAGAAACGTCCCTAGCCTTGCCCGGGGACAGGACCCTACGGTTTGGCGAGCAGATCGACGTCAAGGTCATTGCGAGCGCCAATCGAAAAGAGGGCAACGAGGGCCAGATGTCCGGTCGCCAGATCGCCGGCTACCTCGCAAAATATGTGACTAAATCGGTCGCTGACTTCGGTATCGGAGTTCGCAGATTCAGCCCCGCTGCAATCGATCAACTTGAAGTGGCAGACCATGTACGCGAGATTCTGCGGGCAATTGTCGCGATCTCCGCAGAAGAGTCCTACGCCGATATGCTGTACTGGGTCCATACTCTCGGCTATCGCGGCCATGTCGTCAGCAAGTCGCGACAATTCTCGACGACGATGACCGCATTACGCGAACGCCGGGCAGATTGGCAAAAATCGCGCATCGACGATGCACGACCGGCGGTTGTCGACAGCTCAACCTTTGAACCGATCCCGTGGCAGGTCCAGCGCATTGGACATGCCAACTTTGGAGATCGAGTCCTCGCAGTCTCTGCGTCCGGCCGTGCTCAAGAACAGCGGATTGCCGCTCTACAAGCGGAGATCGAGGGGGCTTGAACCGATGACGTTGCTGGACGGAGGTTGGTACAGTTCCAACGAACTCGCCGAACTGCTGCACGTCGATGCGTCCACCATCCGCCGATGGCGCACATCGAATCCGCCGCAAGGGCCGGCGTTCGTACAAGTATCGAATCGGGTGTACGTGTACAACTCCCACGACGTCGAGGCCTGGTTGGCCAGTCGTCGCGTGGACCCCCGCGAGGTTGCCTGATGGCTGACAAGCTCGTTTTGCCGCTAGGTTTGTCGCTGTCGTCGGATATCGAGGTGCGTACGGATCGGGCGACGCCGTTTCGTGCACGAGTCCGGTGGGTCGATCCCGTCACCAAGAAACGGTCTTCCAAGTCTGAAGCGTTTGACACGCGCGACGCAGCCGTCGACTGGGTTACGCGGATGGGACGGGCCGCAGCACGCGGAGTCGACCCGAACGTCGCCACCACGACGCTGTCTGAGTACGGTCAGGCGAACATGACGTTGGCCTTGCGAGGTCTCGAACTCAAAACCACCGATCCGTACCTAGCAGGTTGGCGTAAGCGGGTCGTCCCGACTCTCGGGCACCTGCCTATGACGATGATCACGAACGGCGCAGTAGACCGAGCAGTACACGGATGGATCGTCGACGAATGCAGTCGATCGACCGTGAAGAACAGCCTCGCTGTACTCGTTCGCGTGATGGAGCAGGCGCTTCGCGACGGCATCATCGACCGCAACCCGGCCCGGGTGACTGGCTGGCAGCGCGAGTACAAACTCGCCGAAGACGAGCTCGACGATCCACGTGCGCTGGCGCTGCCGGACTGGAACGCCCTAACCACGCTCGCCGGCGCGCTGGTGGCACAGTCAGCAGGCCGCTACCGGGGCTGGGGCGACGCGGTCATCTTCGAAGCATCTACCGCGGCCCGCATCGGCGAAGTCGCCGGATGCCTGGTGCGAGATATCAACACGGATGAGTGGATCTGGACAGTCCGCCGCCAAACAACCCCGTCTCCCGGTGGCTTGGTGGATAAGAACACCAAGGGAAAGCGCGCCCGGGAAGTCCCGCTGATCGATCCCATCCGCGATCTCGTTAGGCGGCGCATCGAGCTTGCAGGTGATGACCCCGATGCTCGACTGTTCACTGGCCCGAAAGGCGGACGTATCACCACCGCCACGCTGCGCGACGCCACCTCGTGGGACGAAGTCGTAACGGAGCTTGGCTACGAGCACTTGAAACGCCACGGCTTGCGGCATACGGGGTTGACCTGGATGGCCGACGCCGGCGTGCCGATGCACAATCTCCGAAAGATCGCCGGCCATGGCACTCTGACAACAACCCAACGTTATCTGCACCCCGACCGGCA
Source organism: Mycobacterium sp. (assembly GCA_019236925.1). Lineage (GTDB taxonomy): Bacteria > Actinomycetota > Actinomycetes > Mycobacteriales > Mycobacteriaceae > Mycobacterium. Next base: position 9,025 of record JAFAID010000188.1, read on the forward strand.
ATCCGTGACGAACGCTGGGGACCTGCTCTCCCGGCACTTGTGGTCCCCAAATGGTCCCCAACTACGGGTCATCTCGTCTTGACAACCATCGCGTCACAGCAGGTCAACGCATATTTTTCCTCGTCGGGCTGACAGGATTTGAACCTGCGACCACTTGACCCCCAGCTATACAAGGGGGGTTCGGGCATGCGCGCCGGTGTCCGTCTCCGCAGGTGATAAACGGGTACGGGTATAGGCGAACATGGGCGGTGGTCGTCTGGTTGTCGTCACGGTTGCCGTCGAACCGTCCAGCGGCGGCGCTGGTTCGATCCCGATACCGGGCACCGCAGTTTTGGCAATTCAGAGCCTGTTTTTCCGGCCCCCAACCGAAATTCGTGAACTCCTCGTGAACTCCCGAAACGCGCGACACCAGCGACAACTCCCAGCGCACCAAGTCCAACGCGGCCCGCTACCTTCCAGCTGCTCGCTTCTGTGGGTGACACTACGATTAAGGATCGAACGGTCGGATTCGATGGAGAGGTTGGGTCGCCGATATGGGCATGCAGAACTTCAATATCGTGCTGGTCGGAGGCAACATCCCAGTGCAGAACATCGAGCTAGACGACTTCAGATTTCGGGGTCGGCCGCTCAACGCAGCTGTACGGATTCCTGTGGCGCTCGAGGCGGAAGCCAGAGGCGGGAAGCTGACGATCCTCCCCGAGAGATTTCAAGCAGCGGTCACCGAGCCGCTTGACCCAGCCACAGACGCCAGCAATCTGGTCGCGATGACCCAAGCGTTCTTTGAGTACGTCGGCCCCCGATCTTTCACGGCCACCGGCCATAACGCCCAGTTCACCATCGAGGGAACAGCGGCGCGGAAAGACGAGGTCCGCCGCGCCCTGATCGACATGGACCGCACGGCAGAGCTGATCGGACGTGACTTGCTCGGCGCTGACGTGTCGGTGTTCTTGCGTCTTGATCAAGAGTCCGTGACTCGGATGTCCTTCATAACGATGGGCGATGACGGCGATGTTGTCGTCGACGTGAACGTCAACTACGAGCGCGTAGATCTCGGCGCCGCTGAGGCTGTCACGCGCTTTCCTCAGAACCTTGCAGCGATTACCGCGATCGCCGACAATCTTGTGACGAGATTAGCCGGAAGGGTCACATCATGACGGGGACCGCGACTGCGAACAAGTCGCGTCCTTCCACGGCGTGGGAACAGATCGACGCGGACGAGGTCAGCGCATTGGGATTGCGCGTGGCCCGTGATGCCGGGCTTGCGTTGACCGAAGGTTCCGACAGCGACCGCTTGGCTCTGGCGACGTTATTCGACATACCGACAACTTCTAATTTCCCCAGGTTCTTGTCTCAGCAGACGACCTCGGTGGTCGGCCCGTCGGCATTACGGTTTGGCAGGGTTCTGCATGTGGTTGAGCTGTTGGCTGCGATCGGCGAAGAGGATCTGCACTTCGGCGCGGCGACGACCGACTCGTATCTGTACGACGTTCAGGTGCCCATTGAGGTGCCAGAAGACTGGTTTGCCGAGTTGCGTCGGACGACGGTCGTTGTCGAGGACGATTTTGAACTTCCTTGGGCGGACGGGTGAGCAGCAGCTATCAATGCTGACTACCGAGCTTGGCGAACAACTGCGTCAAGGTGACGTGTGCTCGGTACCAAACTTTCCGAGATGGACGTTAAACAGCACCAGAGTGGAGGCGGTCAAGCCGCCGTTATTGGTGGTGGAGGCGTGGGACCGACCGCTCAAGTCTGACGACGGCAGCTGTTTGGTTGTCGTGTGCTCCTACGACTGCGACATCGAAAACCCCCGTGGCCGCGCCGGCCTCTTGTTGGCGCCGGTGATGAAATTGCCCGCCAGTCCCGGCAGCCAAGAGGAGGCCGACATCCTGGCAAGCGACCTAGTTCGCGACGGAAAGATCGGCTATGCCAACATGTTTCCGCTTCTGCTTCCGACAGAGCCGGAGAATCAGATGGCAGTTGCCGATTTCAGTGCGATGGCGACCTTGGCCTCAGCGAAGGAAGCGAACTCAGCACTCACCGCGACTCGTATCTTCACGATGGACTCGAACATGCGACTCGCGTTCAAGGTAAAACTCTCACTGTTTCTTCATCGGCCCGGCGAAGAGGATTAGTCCGGCAGGGCGTCGTAGCCTTCGCGGATTTGTTCGTCGGTGATCGGGCCGTACTCGTCCCGTTCACCGCGCAGTCATCGATCACTGCTGGCCGTGCATCCAGGCGTCGAACGCTTCGCCACCGCGCCCCATGATCGAACAAATCCCGCGCAGCGCGGCCGGCCTCCCATGTGTCTGGCAACCCCAAAACCCGGTACCGGTCCCGCAACTTCGAACCCCCGGGGAAAAGCAACCGGAAGACATTCAACCCGAGTAGCTCCATTGCCGCCGCCGCTGCGACTGGTAATACTTTGCCCAGCCTTCGCTGAAATCCTCGAACCATTCCTCGAGAGCGGCACGCCGGGCGACTCCAGCCGGTGAGGCGGGATCGCGTGGAGTCCGCATGAAGGACATTCTCGACATTGTGCGTCCGCTGCCGACGGCGCGGTGGGTGGTGTTCTACTCCTTCCAGGATGGACCCGAGCCCGATACCGGGAGGTATTACGACTGCCACAGGATCGAGCACATGCGCGAGCCGCTGGCCCTTCTGGCGTATGAGATGAACGGTCAACCGCTTAGCGAGCTCCACGGTGCGCCTCTGCGCTTGCGCAACGAAGTCGAACTTGGCTTCAAGCAGGTCAAATGGATCGAGGCGATCGAATTCGTTGCCAGCTTCAGAGACGTCGGATGGGGACAGGGTGGCTACAACGAGGATCACGAGTTCTTCGGATATCGGATGCCGATCTAGCACAGAATGCTCCGGCGACGCGATTCGAGATGCCAGTCGACCTTCGCGACCCCGCGGTTATCCCCACCGTGGCTTGGGTGGCTTGGGCTTGTCGCCGGTGGATAGGTGCACTGCGTGGATGCCCGGTTTCTTCGACAGCTGGTCCAGGAGGCTGTCGAGGTGAGTCTTGTCGGTGTGCCAGTGCTGCACCGTTTCCGGTTTCTGCGGCAGTTCGGCGAGGACACGTTTGAGTTTGTCCGGCATCTGGCTGTCCTTGTCCGAGGTGGGCCGGCCGCCTCCGATTGCGGTCGCGCTGGTGGCGCGACGAACGGTGTTGCCTAGGGCGCTTCCGGCCAAACTCGCCAGGGCCAGCTGACCGAACACGGTCCCTGCGCTCGCTACCGTGACCGCCGGGGCCGCAGTGGCATTGGTGCCGTGCAATACGGCGGCGGCCAGCCTGACCATCGGGGAAGCCGCCGCCCAGCTGGGCGGCACTGACAGCGGCCCTACCGCACCCGCACTACCCATGCCCGCCGACACCAGCGCAGGGGGCCCAAGCCCAGCCGCAAAACCGCCCACCCCCGGGCTTGCTGCTCCGGATAAACCGGCTGCGCTCAGGATGCCTTGCAAATTCCCTGCATGTATCGCCAGGCCAGAAATGACGGTGACTGCGGGGGCGGCTTGCCCGGGACCTATTGCAATTCCTGCGATCTGCTCGAGAGCCCCGGCGATCGTCGTAATCGACGGCGGCTGGGTAGTCACGGTGGGTGCTGAGGCGCCTTGCAGTGCCTTTGGCACCGCCGACATCAGTTGCGCCAATGCCGATTGGGCATTCGTGACAGCGCCGCTCTGGCCGGCCGCCCCGGCCGGGTTGGTGGTGTGCGGCGGCTCGTTAAACGGTGTCAATTGAGTGGCAGCCGACGAGGAGCCGGCGTAGCCGTACATTGCGACGGCGTCTTGGGCCCACATATCCGCGTACTGCGCCTCGGTCACCGCGATCGCCAAGGTGTTTTGGCCGAAAATGTTCGTCGCCAACAGCGACGCCAGCTGGCTGCGGTTGGCTGCGATCAGCGACGGGGGAACCGTTGCCGCGAAAGCGGTTTCATAGGCGGCGGCCGCCGCCCTGGCCTGGGTAGCGGCCTGCTCGGCGTGCGCGGCGGTGACGCTCATCCACGCCGCGAATGGTGTGGCCGCAGCCGCCATCGCGTCCGATGACGGGCCCAGCCACTCCGCAGTCAACCCTGAAATCACCGAAGAGTAGGACGCCGCCGCCGATCGCAGCTCGGCGGCCAGCCCGTCCCAGGCCGCCGCGGCGGCCACCATCGACGCCGATCCCGGGCCGGCATACATACGGCCGGAGTTGATCTCGGGCGCTAACACCGCGAAATCCATCGCCAAAGCTAAAGACATGTGCCCTCCTTGTTTTGAAGGTTTCGGTCCTCGTCGATCACGGTCATTCGTCAGGCAGGATCACGATCACGGAGGTTGTGGGGGCCGGCCCGGAGTAAGCACCGCCGCCCACACCAAGAGAACGAGGCGCGGTGCCGCCAGTGTCGACCATGGCGCGTCCAGCCAGAGTTGACAGAGCCATGTTGCTGAACACGCTGCCTTGGTTATCAGCGGCGACTGCCGCAGCGACGGCGCTTAGGCTGGTTTCCGGCGACACCACGGCAACCGGCCGGATCCCCGGGGCGGCCGAGGCCCAACCCGGTGGCACCGACAGCCGACCAACCACACCGGCCTGGCCCGTACCCGCCGATACCGCAGCTGTCGAGCCGACCAGACGCGATCCAGAACCGAGGCCGCCGTCCAACAACCCACCGCTGGCCGCCGACGGCAACGCCGACACCTTCTGCGTTAAGCCGGCCACGCTCGACCCGACGGAGGCCAACCCGTATGGCTCGGTGCTAAGCAGATAACCACTGAGGCCAAAGCTGCTTACCGCGAGCGGCGAGAATGGCCCGGTGAGGCTGCTAAGTATCGAGTCCAGCGATAGCGGATCAGCTGGCGTGGTGGGGGCTGCCATGCCTTGCACCAACTCGGCCAGCGTAGACAACGTCTGTGCATGGTCGGCGGCCGTGCCGCTCGCTTGGGCGACCGCGGCGGCCTGGCTGGCCGCCCCCGCCTGGTTGGTGGTCTGCGGCGGCTTGGTAAACGGTGTCAAGTGGCTGGCGGCCGCCGAGGAGCCGGCGTAGCCGAACATCGCGGCTGCGTCTTGGGCCCACATCTCGGCATAGTGCGCTTCCGTCGCCGCGATCGCCGGGGTGTTCTGCCCCAGAAAGTTGGTCGCGATCAGCGACATCAACAGAGCACGGTTGGCCGCGATGATCGGCGGAGGCACCGTCGCCGCGAACGCGGTCTCATAGGCGGCGGCCGCCGCCCCGGCCTGGGCGGCGGTCTGCTCGGCCCGGGTTGCAGTGGCGCTCATCCACGCCGTATACGGTGCGGCCGCGGCCGCCATCGCCGCCGACGACGGGCCCTGCCACCCCGCCGCCAACCCCGAAATCACCGAAGAGTAGGACGCCGCGGTGGATTGCAATTGGGCGGCCAACCCGTCCCAGGCGGTTGCGGCAGCGAGCATCGGTCCGGCGCCTGGACCCGTATACATTCGTCCCGAGTTGATCTCCGGCGGTAACATCCCGAAATCCATGGCTATACCTCCTTAGCTGGGTGCGATCGCATTTGCCATTCCTAGTGCTGGTTTCCGTTGCGGAGCAGTCGCAGAGCCCGGTGAGCTACGTCGGCATCAGCGACGAGGTCGTGCCCAGGCTCCAGCGACCCGGCCCTGTGGAAGTTGTGTGGCGCGGCGTATGAGGCTGACATCGCTAGCCGACGACCAGCACAGTTCGTGTCAGCTGCTCTAGCTCGGTGCGTGGGAAACGGATGCCGCCGCCGGGACGCTGGCCGGCGTAGGCGTCTCCCAGCAGTGCCCCGACGCCGTCGCGGGTCACTTCACGCGGGTTCGGATACGGTTTGGCGGTGGCCAGTTCGGCGACGCGGTCGATGTCGGCGCGGTCAAATCCCAGTTCCGCCAACCACGTCGGGCCACCGAAGGTGAACACCAAATCATGCACACCAGCCGCGGCGTCGGGCACCCGCATCACCTCGGCCATGCGGGCCAGTGCCGTCGGCGCGGCGGGTGCGGTGTAGGCCATCGCGTATGGCAGCACCACGGTGGGTCGGCGCATGCGGCAGACGAAGGCTGCCGCCGAGTTCGTGGCACAGCTTGTGGTGAAGCGTAGCGTGGTTCGGCTTCGGCGCCTACCTGACGTTTCGTCGCACAGCTTCAGCAAGACGATCGCGACGCTGATCGACGAAAACGGTTTGGCGGCACCGGGGGGCCGACCAAGTCGGGCACGCACGGCGTCACTGACCCAGGACGTTTACATGAGTAGGGGCACGTGCATATGGAAGTGGCTGCGGCACTGGAATGCTTAGCGCCGTCCCGCCACGGGTGCCGATTGGCGGCACCGCTACAAATTTCTGCGTCGTCACGTGAACCTTGTCATCCTTGTCGAAGCGGTGGAGACTTGAGCGGAGTCTGGACTGGTCTGCTAGTGCGGCAAGCGGAGTGTCGGATGACTACCAGCAGCACCTACACGGTCGGCTACATCATCGGTAGCCTGTCGGCCGACTCGATCAACCGAAGGTTGTCCAAGGCGCTGATCCGGTTGGCTCCGGACAATCTCACTTTCGTGGAGATCCCGATCAAGGACCTTCCGATCTACAACCGCGACTTCGACGACGATTTCCCGCCGGTGGGACGCGCCCTCAAAGACGCCATCGTCGCGGTTGACGCGGTGCTGTTCGTCACCCCCGAATACAACCGCGGCCTGCCCGGCGGCCTGAAAAATGCCATCGACTGGGCAAGCCGCCCCTTTGGCACCAACTCGTTGGACCGCAAGCCGTCGGCGATGATCGGCGCCTCCCCCGGCAAAATCGGAACCGCGCTCGCCCAACAACATCTGCGTAGTGCCCTGAGTTATTGCAACTCACCACAGCTGACTGCGCCGGAGGCCTACGTCCAATTCAGTCCCGGGCTGATCACCGACGACGGGGAGGTGACCGAGAAGTCAACCGAGCAATTCCTGCGCAAGTTCATGGACGAGTTCGGCGCCCATGTGACGCGGGTGCTAACGGTACTGCCACGGAAAGGCTGACCCGTCGCCCATTGGAACCTCGTCGGCACCAACTTCCGAGACCTGCACCTGCAACTCGACGACATCGTCGACAGCGCGCGCGAAGCCGCTGACACGATCGCCGAACGCATGCGCGCCCTTGACGCCGTTCCCGAAGTGGTCCCAAAGATGCGGTGCTAGACCGACGGCAGCGCGAGGCTCTATTACGGGCGGGAGGCGCTGAGCACCACTCCGGGCCGAGGTTAGCCTCGATGCCGTGCAGGGCAAGGTTCATCTTCGCCAGCCGCCAGGTGGTCGGGTTCTGCTCCTGACCGAACACCGAGATATCGGAGCGCCGGCCGCCGTGCGCTTCAACGAACTCCTCGGCCTGCACGAACATCCCGCCGCTGCCGCAAGCCGGGTCAAAGACGCGGCCGTCGAACGGCTCCAGCATTTCCACCATGAGCCGAACCACCGAGCGGGGCGTGTAGAACTCGCCAGCGAGCCTGCCCTCCGCGGTAGCAAATCTGGCCAGGAAGTACTCGTAAACCCGACCAAGCACGTCTAGGCCCTATGCTCCTCGCCTGCCAAGTCCTTGCGGGAGAAAGTATCGATCAAACCGCCGAGCATGGCTGGGGTGAGCTCGCGGCGCGCATAACGCTTCGGCAGCACTTCCCGCAGGCTCGGGTTCTCCTTCTCGATCGCGTCCATCGCAGCATCGATGCGCTCGCCGATGTCCGACTGTTTCGCCGCCTTGCGCAGGTCGTCCCAACGATGGCCTTCGGGCATCCAGAACACGCCCTCCGAGGTGTATTCGTCGCGGTCCTCCAGCACGGCCTGCTTCGCCTCATCGGTCGGCATGAAGTAGTCGCTATCCGGGTCGTCGACCAACCGCTGCAATGCCTCTCGCCGCTTGGCGAAGACGTCGGACACGTACTTGAGAAAGATCAGACCTAGGACGACGTACTTGTATTCAGCAGCGTCCACCCGGCTGCGCAGACTGTCGGCCGCCTCCCAAAGGGTCGCCTCTAGGGTCTTCTCTTGCCCTGGCCTCTTCTGCCTGGTCGGCTGCGGACCTCTAGTGCTCGTGCCCTCTCGGGTGCCGTCCAAGCCGGTGTCGCTGGAATGTGCGGGGGCGGCGATCGCCTTCTCGGCTGGTTCGTCATACTGCACTTCACCAGCGGTCACAAACTCTTCCCATACGATCTCCCTTAAGTGCTTGGTGTTCCTCAGTTCCTTGAGGTATCCGAGTTGCGCTCTGCTACCCCTCAATATGCCCTTCTCACCCCGAGCCCCTTGGAGCTCCAGGACAATCTCCTCGCGGGACTCGCCGGCGGTTCTAAGCCATGAATCCAGCAGAGTCGGCCACGCATCGCGTATGAAGTCGACGGTCGGTCGGGCACCAAAAACCCTTTGGAGCACAGCGGCAGGCTCGCCGTCCTGCTCGTCCTCATCTACAAGGTCACGGCAGAGGGCCTTTAGGACCGATGACGGCAAGTTTGACCATTTGAATTTGAACCTTGGCACCCAACCCACTGGTCTAGGGCACAACTCCCGATGAGCTACCCACCCTCGCGCGGGCAGCGCGGCGATGCCCGGACTTTTGCACCTGGGAGCGTATGCCCGGCAACTCGCCTATCCCGAGCTGACTTTAGCTGCCGCTGCAGGTAGGGACGGTCAAACCAGTGATTTCTCAGGGCCTCACAGCCCCTGCTCGACGAACCACGCGGCCGCATCCGCACCCGTAAACCGCATCGAACCATTTGGCGACACGACGACCCGGTCAAACATGTCCGCCGACCCCGGCTGATGCGGCGCCGGCAACCACGAGACGCACACGTCGATGGGCGTACCGGCGCGCGATGCGTTCAACTGCGCCTGCCGCGGGTACGGGCGGTCCGGGTCGTGACGGCGCCAACCCTGAGACAACCAGCCTTCGAAGTCACGTTCCTCCTGCTCGCACAGCGATTCATAAAGGCCGTGCACCGAGCCAGACTGATCCGCCGCCCCGGCGTCCCGTGCCATCAGAACGCACCCTGACGGGCCGCGGCCCGCGCAGCGTCACGGCGGTCCCACCGGGCACGCACCGCCCGCTGATGCTGCTCCGATTTCGCGGTGGCGTCGCCCACCTGGACGCGGCCGAGATGGTCGCCGACGGCCTTATCCAGTGCGCGAAGCTCGGCCGAGATTTTCACCACGATCGTGGCCCGGTTCTCGCCAGTCAGCTCCACGTCCAGTTGCCGCTGCAGCAACTCGACACGATCCGCGGCCCGCGCAGCGGCCGCCAGGTGGTGCTCTTCGGCCTCCGTCCACACCAGGTTGCGCCCAGACTCCTTGCCGACACGGGTTAGCGCGGCATCCATCTGCGCCCGTAGGCGTTCACCAGAACTCATATCTTCCCTACTCGAAAAATCGGGGCGTAATACGCGAACAGGCCCACGCTATGTACGGCCCGGGGCCGCCAACCTGCGCACGGGGATCTCCCCCTCCCCTTCTACCGTTGGAAGTTCGCTTGTCCACGAGCTATCCGAACGTAGCGATCGCGGAAGACCCGACAGGCGCCGAAGGCTGCAACCCCTCACCGTTGGCAGTCCTGTGCAGCCTGGCGACCGAGGTGTCTCCGAGAAGCGTGCGCAGCTCGGGCGGCATGGGCAGACTGAACAGGGCTGTCACCGCGGTTTTCAGCATGGCGCCACTAGGCAAGGCGTTAAGCTCGTCGAGGTCATCCGCGAGACCAGCTGCCTCGGCGTAACTTTCGGTGACGTTCTGCCATTTCTTACTGTGCGCGTAACCGGCGACAGCGCGCGCCAACAGGGTGTCGCCTTTTTCGGTGGCGCGAGCGAGCATCGCCTCAGCGTCATCAGCGTTGGCCAGTTTGGCGGCCCGGTCCTCCGCGTCACGGTATACGAGAATTGTTGCGGGATCGGCACGGTTGGGAATCCCGAACAGTTTCGCAGTGAGCTTCAAGCGCACGTCTTCGTTGTCGACACTGAAGTTGGTGCGTAGCGAATCGGCTTGCCTGCGATGCACGAGCAGGGTTTTCGCAAGTTCCTGGGCTCGGCCGCTTTCACTGTACTTGGGGTTGTTTCGGATCTGGTTGACCTCCCGTTGGAGGCTATCCCGTATCTCAGACATCTTGCGTTTCGCTTGGTCAAACTGGATGGAAGGCATTGTGGTGCTGGCCCTTTCGGTTTAGGCGCTAAGCGCCAGTGCTTGCAAGTGGTTGCGGTTGATCAGCCAGCGGCTGCCATGGCGCGTGGCGGGTAGCTTCCCCGTCGTTATCCGTTTGCGAATCGCCCGGTCTGTTACCCCGAGCAACACGGCTGCCGTACTGGTACTCATCCACGTCTCCAATTCTTGCGTACGATGTTGCCTTTCAGCCACTTTCGATCCGCTCCCGGAACTGGGACTTAAGGCGGCGATATGCAATGCAGCCAAAACCTCATACGCCAGAGGGTCGCTATCGCGGACAGAGATGCGGGGAGCATTGGTCAAGGTCGCCTGCCTCTTAAGCCATGCGGCGATGCGCGGCGGGACAGCGACGCGGCCATCTGGCAGGATGTGCCGGCCGATCCGCTGTGCCCAATCCCCATCGCTGGCCATTGCGCCGCGGCCCAGGTTGGCCTTCGGACCGGGATGGGCGGGCCTGTAGCCCGTTGGAGTCAGGCTGATTTCGTCGGCGGGCCGGTCGAACGGCGCTGTGTAGTGGTCGGCGGTCATGGTTTCCCTCTCTTACTTGGTGGATTTCTTGGCGGCGGCACGTGCCGCTGCTCGGTCTGCGTTGCAACGGCGAAACATGCGCCGCGGGTGCTGGCGGCGGTCGCCCTGCCACCAGTAGGTGTTTTCCTCGTCGAACTTGTGGCCGTGGATGCAGTGCGTGCGTTCGGCATTGGCCTTGCAGGCGCCGGGCAGCCGGGTGTTCTGGTGCGGGGTCGCAGTGGTCGAGCGGGCCAGATGCGCCGCGGTGTTGGCCATGGTTGCGGTTTCACTTTCTGTCGGTGGGCACGGGCATGCGGCACGCGTCCTTAAGGGACGCGCGTGCCGTGCCCTGCATCTGCAGCCGTGTTGTGCCCGCCGTGCCCAGTTGCGTGCCCGCTTGACCTGCGCCTTCCGTTGGCCCCCGTGCCCGCGTGCCAGGCTGAGTGCCCGCTGCTGAAATTCGCGCGTGCCCCCGCCGCGTGCCCGTGTCAGGTGTGCTAGCAATCGCCATCGTCGGATACCTCCCACCGCTGCGGTTGGCTGTCGGCGACGAGCACCAGGCGGCCGACGCGGGCCAGGCTTTGCAGCGAGCGGCGCGCCGTTTCCTTCTGCGGCCGGGTAGGCGGCGTGCCGGCGGGCAGCCCGTTAGCCGCTGCGCTGACGGCGGCGACTGTCGCGCCGGTCACGGTGCCCGCGGCCAGCTTTGCGGCGGCGGTGTAGTGCCGCTCGACAACGGGGTCGATGGCGGCGGCCGGCTCGGTGCGGTCGGCGGTGACGCGCCAAGCCGCGGTGCCGGTGTCGGTGTCGGGCGGGTCGAGGGTGAATGTGCCGGCGAACTGGCGGCGGCCGTCGGCGCGGGGGCAGTGCTGGCGCAGCCCGCCGGGCCGGTCTTTGTTGATCCACAGCTCGGCGGCGCCGCCCTGGCCGGGTGCGAACGTCTGGCGGCGCATCACGTTGATCGACACACCGCTGATGGCCCGCCGCTTTGCCATCGTGCCGCCCGCACCGTAGGAGCGGCTCTCGCGGCCTTTGGCTTGGTGGTCGATCAGCAGCACGGCGGCGCCACCACGTTCCAGCGGCGCGGCGGTGCGTTGCATGATGGCGGTGTAGTCGTCGGCGCTGTCGGAGCTGCCCGAGAACAGCGGCAGCAGCTCGCCCACGCAGTCGATGAGCACGAGCGTCGCCCAGCCGGCGCAGTCGGCGACGATGTTGCACACCTCGGCGGCGTCGTCGGGTTCGATGTGGCGGAACTTGTCGGGGTTGGTGATCGTGTCGCGCGGCGCGCCGAGCATCAGCAGCCGTTGCGCTGTCTCGATGGCGCCGTTGTTGTCGAGGTCGAGGAACAGCACGGCGCCGCCGGCGGCCAGGTGCTCGGCGGCGGCCGCAAGCGCGACCATCGTCTTGCCGTCCTCGGGGTCGCCGTAGAACTCGTTCCGCTTGCCGGGGTAGATGATCGCGCGGCCGTCGGCGCGGCGCAGGATGGTCGGCGCCGGCGGGTCGGGCAGGCCGCCGGCCAGCAGCGCCGCGAAGTCGGTGTACCGAGGCGGCCGCCGGCCGCCGTTACCACTGCCAGCGGCGTCGGGGTCGGGCCCGAAGTCGGTGTTGCCGTGGCCGTTGGTGTCGCCGTCGGGGATTCCGGCCGCGCCGTGCTGGTCGGCGCCGGCGGCCGCCGAGCGCAACGTGCCGTCGATCTCGCGGTCGTCGAGGCCGCAAGCGCGGCCAGCGTCGGCCATTGTGTCGGTGACGATCTGGCGGTCGATGCCGGCAGCGTCGGCTACCCGGTAGGCGCGCAACGCATTCGCGTTTAGCGTGTGGTTGCGGGCGCCCTCGGGCGTTCCGGCCACCTCACGGGCCACTTCGGCGAGCGTGGCGGCGGCGTAGGCGCGGTTGCGGTCGGTGGTGTCGATCGGCGCCGCCGCGATGGCCGGCCGATCGGCGCTGTTGGCCGGGCGGCGCAGGAGCTTGCCGTGGCCGCGGTCGGTGAGCCGCTGCACCAGCGAGTGCGGCCGCTCAGCGCTGTTGGGCTTGCCGTTAAACCAGCGGTCAAACTGTGCCACGATGTCGCGGTCCGCCCGCTGCTGTGCGGCGTTCCTGCCGGTTTCCACCCACTCGCGGAAGTCAAAGCCGTCGGTGGCGTCAGCTATGCTGGTGGCGTTGGGGTTTGATACGGAGGCCGTCCCGTTGCAGTCGGGGCGGCCTTCCTCGTTCTTGTCGCCCATCGTTGGCGTTGCCTTTCGGGGTTCGGTGCAGCCGGGGTCCGAAAGTGGTTGTCGCGTCTACGTGTTGGTTCCGCAGGCCGCAGCGGTGAGGCTGTCCACGTACTGCCGGATGGACTCGGCCGTAATGAACGACCTCCGACCGATGTTCACCTTCGTCAGTCGCTTGGTGGTGATTAGTTCGTACAGGGTGGTGCGCCCGATGCCCCCGAGCGCGGTCATGGCTTCGTCGTGCGGTACGAGGATTCGGGGTTGCTGCTTCATCAATCTTCCTTTCGCTGACGCCCGCTAGGGTTTGCGGTGCGCTTGCTACTTGATGACGCTACGTGTGGTGGGCGATGCGCCGCAAAGTTTATGAACCTGAAATCGGTTGTGCACCATGTAGATTGGTCTACAGCTGCTTGTAGATTGGTCTACAGGCTGTCTGGCTGCACTAAGCGCATAGCCGCAGCTAGCACGGCTGCAAAATCATCGGGTCCGAGAAACGCAACCCACGCAGTTAGCTACAGGCAGTGACGAACGTCACAAGCCGAGGCGGCCGGCCAGCCCATCCACTGCCGCCCGGGCGGTGTCATCGGAAGTGTGTCCGTAGACGTCGCCGGTGATGGCGATCGAGCTATGGCCGAGCAGATCAGACACTGCCTTGATATGCACGCCCGACTCCAGCCAATCAACGGCTGCGGAATGTCGAAGCGTATGCGTCCCAATGCCTTCCACTTTAGTGGCCTTCGCTGCCACCTCGACCACGCGCAGCAAGTTGCGTGGATCGACCGCACTGCCCAGCTCGGTGGTAAACACCAAACCGGTGTCCCGCCACTGGTTTCCGGCGTGCAGGCGCTCCTCCAGCTGTGTCTTGCGGTGCTTCTTGAGCAATGCCACCAGCGTCGTCGACAACGGGACCGTGCGCCGGGACCGCTCGGTCTTCGGTTCGGTGGTCACCAGCTCGCCGTCGACGCGGCTCATGGTGGCGGTAACCCGCATCGTGCCGGCGTCGAGGTCTACGGCGTCCCAGGCAAGCGCGGCGGCCTCACCGCGGCGGATCCCGGTGCCCGCCATCAGCACTAGCGCCGGGTAGTACCGCGACGCCTCAGCGGCCCGCAGCAGCGCCGTCACGGTGTCGGCTGGTAGATACTTCGCCTCGCGCCGTTGGACCCCAGGACGGCCGACCTGGGCCGCCGGATTGCGCGCCAGCAGCCCGTCACGCACCGCGCCGTCGAGCGCGAGCCGAAGCACGGTGTAGATGGAGCGGATCGTCGAGTCGGACAGCTTGGCCTCGCGGAGCGCCAAGATCAGCGCCTCGATGTGATGCGGGCGCAGCCGGTCCAGTGACATGCGACCAATCGTGGCCGGCTCGAGATGCTTACGGCTCAGGCAGTCGTACAGCGACCTGGTGGCGGGTGCGCGGTCGCTGACGGCCAGCGTCGTGGTGCGCCAGCGTTCCAACCACGCGGCCACGGTCACGGTGGCATCGCGGGCCGGCTTGCCAGCGTCGAGGCGGTCGCGGACCTTCTTCAGCTCGGTGAGTGCCGCCTTCTGCGTTTTGCCGTAGACCGCGACGCGCTTGCGCTGGCCGGTGTCCTGGTCGGTGTAGGTGAGGCGAGCTTCCCAGCGGCCATCAGCCCGCTTATAGATGGTGCCTTGGCCAGCTGCGCGCTTACCCATGACGAGCATGCTACGCCCGTTGTCGTCAGCGTTGTCGTCAGACCGCTTTCTCGCTGCTCGTCGAGGTGGTGAAAACATCTCTGACCTGTGTCGGGCTGACAGGATTTGAACCTGCGACCACTTGACCCCCAGTCAAGTGCGCTACCAAACTGCGCCACAGCCCGGTGCCGACGACGAGTCGCCAGCAGCAGGTGGAAAGCCTACAGCAGATCGCGAAGCTCGCTCCAACCCAACCCAACGCGACGTGGCACGATCGCGCAGGTGGCCAGCAGACCCGCCGACGAGCAGCACCTCCGAGACCTTGCCCGGCTCCGCCGCGTCCGCGACCGGATCGACCGCGAGTACGCCAAGCCGCTGGATGTCGAGGCGCTCGCCCGCGATGCGAACATGTCGGCCGGGCACCTCAGCCGCCAATTCAAGATCGCCTACGGCGAGTCGCCGTACTCCTATCTGATGACGCGGCGCATCGAGCGTGCGATGACGCTGCTGCGTCGTGGCGATCTCAGCGTCACCGAGGTCTGCTTCGCGGTCGGCTGCTCGTCACTGGGCACCTTCAGCACCCGCTTCACCGAGCTGCTCGGCGTATCGCCCAGCACGTATCGGGACCAGACGGCTCGCGTGAAGGTAGGGCTGCCGTCGTGCATGGAGAAACAGGTCACCCGACCGGTCAGGAATCGAGAAGCGCCCGCCGCCACGCTGCACCTAGCGTGACAGTCATGGACATCACCATTCACTCGAGCTTTCTCCCCCATGACGACCCGGAGGCCTCCCTGGCGTTCTACCGCGACACCCTCGGCTTCGAGGTCCGCCTGGACGTCGGCAAAGGCACGATGCGCTGGATCACCGTCGGCCCGCCGAATCAGCCTGGCACGTCTATTGTTTTGAACCCGCCGGCGGCAAACCCCGGCATCACCGACGACGAACGGCGCACCATCGCCGAGATGATGGCCAAAGGCACCTACGCGATCATCGTGCTGGCCACCAAAGACCTCGACGGCATCTTCGAACGGCTGCAGGCCACCAACGCCGACATCGTGCAGGAGCCCACCGAGCAGCCCTACGGAGTTCGCGACTGCGCGGTGCGTGATCCCGCGGGCACGATGATCCGCATCCAGGAGCTGCGCTGAGGCGAGCTAGCCCGTCGTGGGTTCGCTGAGCTTGACCAGCATCTTGCCGATGTTGGCCCCGGTGAACAGCCCGTTGAGGGCATCGACGCATGACTCGATGCCCTCAAAGATGGTCTGGCGGTGCTTGATTCGGCCCTCGTGCTCCCACTGGCGAAGCGCGGCGAAGGCTTCGTCGAATCGGCCCCACTGATCGAGCGCGTTAAAACCCTGCATGGTCGCGGTTTTGGCGAGCAGGTTCACGTAGTTGGCCGGTCCGGGGTGTTCGCCGGTCAGGTAGCTGGAGATGACGCCGCACAGCACCACCCGCGCGTTCATCGCCAGCCGGCCCAGCACCGCGTCGAGAATCGGTCCGCCGACGTTGTCGTAGTAGACGTTGACCCGTTTGGGGCAGTGCTCTTTGAGCGCCGCCTCCAGGTCGTCGTTTTTGTAGTCGATGCACGCATCGAACCCGAAGTCCTCGACCACCGCCCGGCACTTCTCCGGCCCACCCGCGATGCCCACCACGCGGGCGCCGGCGATTTTGGCGATCTGCCCGGCCACCGATCCGGTCGCGCCCGCGGCGGCCGAAACCACCACCGTGTCCCCGGCCTGAGGCCGACCGACGTCGGTCATCCCGATGTAGGCGGTCGCGCCGGTCGGGCCGTACACCGACATGATCGCGAGCTGATCGCTCTCGCCGGGGATGGGTGTGCTGAACACGTCGTCGCGCACGATCACGTACTCCTGGAAGCCGGTGAGCGTGGTGATGACGTCGCCGACGGCGTAGGCGTCACAGCGCGACGACACGACCTCGCCGATCCCGGCGGCCCGGATGACCTCGCCCAGCTGCACCGGCGGAAGGTAGCCGGGCTGGTCGTTGAGCCAGGTCCGGACCGCGGCGTCAAGGCCCACATAGGTGGTGCGCACCAGCGCCTCCCCTTCGGCGGGTTCGGGCGCGGGGGCGGTCACGAGCTCGGTGTCGCCGGGCTGGACCAGTCCGGTGGGGCGATGACGCAGGACGATCTGGCGGTTCGTCAACTCAGGCACGATGGAAAAGCTACCGAAAGCGAACAACCTATTCGCCCCGATCTTGTTATGGGACCATCTGTGGATGAAATCCGAGGATGATCCGGAAGCCCGAATCCGAGAGCTCGAGCAGCCACTGGCTGAGACGGCGCGTGCGTCCGAAGCCGGCGTCAACCCGCCGCCGGGGAAATGGGCCGCCCCACCCCGTTCCGCTTTTCCACCGCCACCGCAACCAATGCCGTACGGCAGCCCGTCCCCCTGGGCATCGCCGCGACCCACCTCGCGCAATCGGGTGTGGTGGATCTTGGCCGCTTTCTTCATCATTGGGACAATCGCAATCCCGCTGGGGCTGGCGGTCTTTGGCGTCAACCGAGCCTCCCACAGTGGGTTGACCACTCTCCCGCCCAACCCGACCGTCGCCCCAAGCCCGGCTCCCTCCGGCAGCGAGGCTCAAACCCCTGCCCCTGCACCCCCGACGACGCCCAGCCCAGCGCCCACAGCACCGGCCGGCGCCAACCTGAGCATCGCGGGCATGAATAACAACCGGACGATCGCCTGCAACCAGAGGTCAATCAACATCAGCGGCATTTCTAACAAGGTCGTGATTACCGGCCACTGCGCAAGCCTCACCGTGTCCGGCGTGCAGAACAACGTCACAGTGGAAGCCACCAACACTATCGACGTCTCCGGCTTCAACAACCAGATCACCTACCACACCGGATCACCAACCATCGAGAAGTCCGGCGACGGGAACGTCGTCCAAAAGGGCTGAGCTGCTACACGCTCAACAGCCGGTAGACCCCGATGAGCCCGACCACCACAATCGTGCCGCGCAGTGCATTTGGCGAGAGGCGACGGCCGTAGCGTGCGCCCCACCACCCGCCGATCAGTGAGCCAACCGCGATGAGAGCCGCGACCGGCCAACTGATCCGGTCGAACGCCACCAACGTATAGGCCAGCGCCGCAACGACATTCACCAGCAGCGTCATCAAATTCTTCGCCGCGTTCATCCGTTGCACCGATTCGGGCAGCAGCGCGCCCATGACACCGACCAGCAGAATGCCTTGCGCCGCAGTGAAATAGCCGCCATAGACGCCCACCACAAAGGTGCTCGCCACCAAGGCGACCATCCTGCCTGGTGATACATCGTCGGTCGAGCGGCCTTCCTTTTCAGCCCGGTCCCGTGCCCACGCCTGGATCCGCGGCCCGAGGACCACCAGGATCAGCGCGATGATCAGCAGCACCGGCACCACCTTGATGAACACCTTGGGCGACAGGTGCAGCAGCAGCCAGGCACCCAGGATCGCGCCGGTAACCGACGCGGGAATCTGCCAAACCAGCCGGTCCCACTGCCCGCGCAGCTCACGCCGGTAGCCCCAGGTGCTCGTGACGTTGCCCGCAACCAGGCCCACCGCGTTGGACATGGTCGACGTCACCGGCGGATAGCCCATCGCGACAAGTGTCGGAAAGGTGATCAACGTGCCTGACCCAACAACGGCGTTGATCGCGCCCGCCCCTACGGCGGCGAGAACAATCAAGATCGCTTGCGACACTGGCACTGTAACGAGCCTATCCGGATCGACCCGGGCGCAAATATGAGCTTGCCCACTGCACGCGCCGCCGGATCAGCGGGGCTTGGCTTTCCGCTTCTCGCGCACCCGCACGTTGATCCGGATCGGGCTGCCCTCGAAGCCGAACGTCTCGCGCAGCCGTCGCTCCAGGAACCGCCGATAGCCCGCCTCCAAGAAGCCGGTGGTGAACAGCACGAACGTCGGCGGACGGGCGGTGGCCTGGGTGGCGAACAGGATTCGCGGCTGGCGGCCGCCACGCACCGGTGGCGGTGTCGCGGCCACCACTTCCTTGATCCAGGTGTTCAGCCGGCCGGTGCCGACCCGGGTATCCCACGACTCCAGTGCGCTCTCCAGGGCCGGCACCAGCTTCTGCACCGCCCGGCCGGTTTTCGCGGAGATGTTGACCCGCTGCGCCCAACTCACCTGCGCCAGTTCGCGGTCGATCTCTTTGTCGAGCTGATGCCGCCGCTCCTCATCGACCAGGTCCCACTTGTTGAACGCCAACACCAGTGCGCGTCCGGCCTCGATCACCATCGAGAGCACGCGCTGATCCTGTTCGGTCAGCGGTACCGACCCATCGATTAGGACGATCACGACTTCGGCGGCATCGATCGCGCCGTGGGTGCGGACGGAGGCGTAAAACTCGTGGCCGCTGGCTTGGCCAACCTTGCGGCGCAGTCCGGCGGTGTCGACGAAACGCCAAACCTTGCCGTCCATCTCGATCAGCGAATCCACCGGGTCGACCGTGGTGCCCGCGACCTCGTGGACCACCGACCGCTGATCGCCGGCCAGCCGATTCAGCAGTGAACTCTTTCCGACATTCGGCTTGCCGACCAGCGCCACCCGCCGCGGACCGCCCTCGGTCGACAGCGACTCCGCCACCTCGGGCAGCGCGCTGACCACCGCATCGAGCAGATCGCCCACGCCGCGACCGTGCATGGCGCTGATCGCATACGGCTCGCCAAGGCCCAGCGACCACAACGCGGCCGCATCAGATTCGTTCCGCTCACTGTCAACCTTGTTGGCAGTCAGGAACACTGGCTTGCCGGAGCGACGCAGAATACGCGCGGCCGCCTCGTCACCGGCGGTCGCACCGACCACCGCGTCGACCACCAGGATCACGGCGTCCGCGGTGCGCATCGCCACCGCCGCCTGCTCGGCCACCAGCTGCTGCAGACCCTTGGCGCCGGGTTCCCATCCCCCGGTGTCCTGCACGACGAACCGGCGTCCGGTCCACAGGGCGTCATAGGACACCCGGTCGCGGGTTACGCCGGGCACATCCTGAACCACCGCCTCGCGCCGGCCCAGGATCCGGTTGACCAGCGTCGACTTGCCGACGTTCGGCCGGCCCACCACCGCCACCACCGGCGGGGGCCCAGCGGCCTCGCCGTCCACAGGCTCAACGAAATCTGCTGATTTCCAGTCGCTTTCGTCGACCCAGGTACCGTCTTGACTCACCTGACTGCCTCGCTTCGCCGCTTCACCAGCTGCAGCAGGTAAGCGGTCACCTCGGATTCGGTCATCGCGCTGGTGTCGACGACCAGTGCGTTCGAAGCGGCACGCAGCGGCGACACCGCTCGTGTCGAGTCCAGGTGGTCGCGGCGGCGCACATCGACCAGCACGCCCTCGTAGTCATCGGGCAAACCGGCGGCGACGTTCTGGTCATTGCGACGCCGCGCCCGCGTCTCGGGCGACGCCGTGAGGAAGACCTTCACGTCGGCGTCGGGCAGAACCACGGTCCCGATATCGCGGCCTTCCACGACGACGCTGCCCGGGCCTTGGGCCAGCGTGCGCTGCAGTCCGACGAGCCGGGTGCGTACGGCGGGAACCGACGACACCGCCGACACGGCCCGAGTGACCTCGTCGCCGCGGATCTCCGACGACACGTCTTCTCCGTCAAGGTAAGAGCGGTCTTCGTCGGGGTCGAAGCCCACCGACAACTTGACTGTCGCCGCGGCGGCTCCAACGGCCACTTGATCGGCCGGGTCGATCCCGGCCCGCAGCACCGCCAGCGTGACGATGCGGTACATGGCGCCGGTGTCCAGATAACGGGCCCGTAGTGCGTGCGCCAATCCCCTTGAAACCGAGGACTTTCCGGTGCCAGCCGGGCCGTCGACGGCGACGACGACTCCGCTCAGCGCCGGATGGTTCGCTTCACTCCCGTCACTCACCCCGTTGGTTCCGCTCGTCCCGCTCACAGCCCAACCGCTTTGTAGAGCTCGCCGATCTCGTTGCGTCGCAATGCCCGGATGCTGCCGGGACGCTGCTCCCCCAGCGACACCGGGCCGATATCGGTACGGACCAACGCCTGCACCGGAAATCCGGCGGCCTTGAACAGCCGGCGCACAATGCGTTTGCGTCCCTCATGCAACGTGACGCGGACCAGTGTCTTGCCGGGAATCGCGTCCACCACGGCGAAGTCGTCGACGGCAGCGGGCCCGTCGTCCAACTCGATTCCGGCCCGCAACTTCTTGCCGAGCCCACGCGGCACCGCCCCCGCGACCGTCGCAATATACGTCTTGGGCACTTCGTAGGAGGGATGCATGAGGCGATGCGCGAGCTCGCCGTCGTTGGTCAGCAGAATGAGTCCTTCGGTGTCGGCGTCCAGCCGCCCAACGTGAAAGAGCTTCTGATTGCCCCGCACTCGATGCTCGACCAGGTCGCCGATGCACGGTCGACCGCGGTCGTCCGACATCGTCGAGTGCATACCCCGCGGCTTGTTCAGCGCCAGATACACCAGCGTGTAGTCCAGGACCACCGGCGCCCCGTCGACGCGGATCACCGCCAGCTCAGGATCGACGCGCGTGCCAAGCTCGGTCACCAGCTGTCCGTCGACCTCGACACGCCCGTCGAGGATCATCTTCTCGGCGACCCGTCGGGACGCAATTCCGGCCTGCGACAAGACTTTCTGCAGGCGAATCCCCTGGGGCTCGTCGATCTCAACCATCATTCCTGGTCCACGTCGAACGACGACGGCTGGTCGTCAGACACCGAGCCGCCGGAAAGTTTGACGAAACGTGGCTCAGCATCCAAGGATTCGCTCAGATCGTCGATCATGTCGACATCGGGCAACAGCGGCGCGATGTCGGGAAGATCGGTCAGCGACGACAGCCCCAGCCGCTCCAGGAACAGCTCGGTGGTGGCGAACGTCAACGCGCCGGTGTCAGGGTCGGTGCCGGCTTCGGTGATCAGCCCACGCGCCAACAACGTGCGCATCACCGCGTCGACGTTGACTCCCCGGACCGCGCTCACCCGCGCCCGGGTGACCGGTTGGCGGTAGGCCACCACGGCCAACGTCTCCAGCGCGGCTCGGGTCAGCTTCGAGCGTGACCCGTCCAGCAGCAGCCGCTCGACATACGGCGCGAAGCGCGCCCGGGTGTACATCCGCCACCCGCCGCCGGCCTCGCGCAGGTCGATTCCGCTTTCGCGTTCGTTGAATGCATCCGCCATCACGCGCAGCTTGGCGGCGACCCGATAGGCCGGCTGGTCGGTGGCCGCAGCCAGCGCCTCGACGGTCACCGGGGTGTCGACGACCAACAGCAGCGCCTCGAGCACCGCGCCCAGTTCGTCGTCCTCGAGCTCCGGCGCCGTCGCGACGTCGATGCCCAAGTTCGGATCGGGGGCGTCCTGCGTCATGCGCCACTCTCCCCCGTAAGCGGGAGGTGCCTCCACCCCATCGCTGCGCTCCGCATCGTCGCCGACGCGGCCCGAGTCCGGCTCGGGCGCCTGATCAGTCATCAGTATTGGTCCCGCACTTCTAGATCTTGTTGCGACTCCGCCCTCAGCAACGCTTCGCTGGTCGGCCGTTCTCCGGTCCACGAAACCTGGAGCACACCAAGCGGTTCTGACTGATCGAATGCTACCGCCCGCGACCGATACAGTTCGAGCAGCGCCAGGAAGCGGCCGACGATCTGGATCGGCGCCTGGCAGTCGGCGACCAGCTCCGAGAACGACGCCCAGTGCCCGATGCCGCGCGTTTCCAACAGCGACAGCAGCCGTTCGGCCTGTTCGGGCACCGACACCATCAGCTCGTGCAAGTGTTCGGTGGTCACCGTCGGCACCGGCCGCGGGGTGAACGCGATCGCAGCGATCTGGGCGAACCGCTCGGCGTCGACGCCCAGCATCACCTCGGGCAGCAGGTCGGAGTACCTGTCCTCAAGCGACACCGTGCGTGGATAGCTGCGCAGCGCCGCGGCCTCCAGCTCGGCGAACATCTGCGCTACGTGCTTGAACGCCCGGTACTGCAGCAGCCGGGCGAACAGCAGATCGCGGACCTCCAGCAGGGCCAGGTCCTCCACGTCGTCGACCTGTCCGGACGGCAGCAGCCGGGCCGCCTTGAGATCGAGCAGCGTCGCGGCGACCACCAGGAACGCGGTGGTTTCCTCGAGCTCCAGCTCGGGACCGATCGCTCGGGTGTAGGCGATGAACTCATCGGTGACCTGATGCAACGCCACCTCGGTGACGTCGAGGCGGTGCGCGAAAATCAGCTGCAGCAGCAGGTCGAACGGCCCCTCGAAATTGGTCAGCTTGACCTGGAAGCCGTTCTGGGGGGATGCCTCGCAGCTCACTCCGCCGGTCACGCGCCGAACCGGTCGATCACCTCGCGAGCCAACGAACGGTAAGCGGCCGCGCCGCTTGACGTCGGTGCCCACGTGGTGATCGGTTCGCCGGCGACGCTGGTCTCCGGGAAACGGACAGTACGGGTGACGACGGTGTCGAACACCAAGTCGCCGAAGCGCTCGAGAACACGGGCCATGACCTCGCGGGAGTTCACAGTCCGCGGATCGTAGCGGGTGATCAAGATGCCGCTGATCTCCAGCTTCGGGTTGAGCCGGTCGCGCACCTTGTCGACCGTGTCAGTCAGCAGCGCCAGACCGCGCAGCGAAAAGTACTCACACTCGGTCGGGATGATGACCCCGTCGGAGCTGGCCAGACCGTTGACGGTGAGCAGACCCAGCGACGGCTGGCAGTCGATCAGCACGTAGTCGTAGCGGTCCAGCACCGGGTGCAACGCACGGGCCAGGGTTTGCTCGCGGCCCACCTCGTTCACCAGCTGGATCTCCGCGGCCGACAAGTCGATATTGCTGGGCACCAGATCCATGTGCTTGACGCGGGTGTTCATCAACACTTCGTCGATCGACACCCGCGGCTCAACCAGCAGGTTGTGGACCGTGTGCTCCAGCTCGTAGTGCGGCACGCCCAGCCCGGCGGACAGCGCTCCCTGCGGATCCAGGTCGAGCAGCAGCACGCGGCGGCCGTATTCGGCGAGTGCGGCGCCCAGATTGATCGTCGACGTGGTTTTGCCGACGCCGCCTTTCTGATTGCACATCGCGACGACCTTGGCCGGGCCATGCGACGTGCGTGGCTTTGGTTCCGGGATCTCCCGCGGTGGCCGCCCGGTGAGGCCGACTCCGCTGCCGCTGTCGGCGTCGTCAGTCACGAGCGGCGCGGCTCGGCGCACACCGACCCGGCATGCGCGACGTTCGGGAAATGGCGGACATCGCAGGAGAGTCTAACGGGTAAAGGCGCCCGCGCCGGGAGACCCGCAACAACGTAACCAGCCAATTTGGGCCGGCCCGGCAGCACTGCCCGGCTTTCTTAATTCCGCGCGAGCGGGAGGTGCCCCCACCTCGGGCCGTTCGGGCCCGCATCGTCGCCGGACTACTGTGGCGCTCATGAGTCTGAAGCAGCGCATTCCCTTATTGCGGTGGTCTTTTTGGCGGATGGCGACAGGGTCCCGCAACATCACCACGACGGGTCAGATCGGCGACGGACGTGAAGCCGCCGCAGTCGAATACGTGCTCAAGAACGCTCGCGCGGGCGACATCGACGACGTCTTGGTGACGATCGACCGGTTCGCCTACGACAAGTCGCTGCTGATCAACGTCGGCGACGAGAAGGGCGCGCTGCTCGACGCCGCGGTCCGGCGGGCCGACCCGAAACTGGCGCTCGAGCTGGGCACCTATTGCGGCTACGGCGCACTGCGCATCGCCAGGGCCGCGCCCGGCGCCAAGGTGTACTCCGTCGAGCTTGCCGAAGCCAACGCCGTCAACGCCCGTCAGATCTGGGTGCATGCCGGCGTCGCCGACCGCGTCACGTGCGTGGTCGGCACCATTGGCGACGGCGGGCACACGCTGGATGCGCTGGCCGGCGAGCACGGCTTTACCGCCGGCGCACTCGATTTCGTGTTTCTCGACCATGACAAGGACGCCTATCTCGCGGACCTGCAGAGCATCCTGGACCGGGGCTGGCTGCACACCGGATCGATCGTGGTCGCCGACAACGTCAAGGTGCCGGGCGCGCCGAAGTACCGCGAATACATGCGTCAGCGGCAGGGCAAGCAGTGGAGCACCACCGAGCACAAAGCGCACCTGGAGTATCAGAGCCTGATCTCCGACCTGGTGCTGGAATCGGAGTACCTCGGCGGCTAGCGAGCCCGCGGATGGGCCTCGGCCCACACTTCGCGCAGCGCGCTGACGGTCACCATGGTGTAGATCTGCGTGGTGGTCACCGAGGCGTGTCCGAGTAACTCCTGAACCACCCGAACGTCGGCGCCGCCCTCTAACAGATGGGTCGCAAAGGAATGCCGCAGCGTATGCGGAGACACCCCGGTGGTGATCTTGGCCTGCTCGGCCGCATCCTGCAGCACCTGCCACGCGCTCTGCCGCGACAACCGGCCACCGCGCGCATTGAGGAAGATGGCCGGCGTCCCGCGACCGCGACGCGCCAACTCGGAACGCCCCCGCACCACATACGCGTCCAGTGCCTGCACCGCCGGCCGTCCGATGGGGACCAGCCGCTGTTTGCCGCCCTTGCCGCGCAGCAGCACCGACCGGGCATGTGTGTCGATGTCGTCGACGTCGAGTCCGACCGCTTCCGAGATCCGTGCTCCGGTCGAGTACAGCAGTTCGAGCAGCGCGCGGTTACGCAGCGTCAGCGGGCCGTCGGACGGGCTGTCGCCGCCGGCGCCGGCCAGTAGTGCGAGCACCTGGTCGAGGCTCAGGCTTTTGGGGAGCCGCCGCCCCGGCGTCGGCGGCTTGACGGCCTGCGCCACGTCGACTGCGGCCAGACCCTCGGCGGCCGCGAAGCGGTGCAGGCCGCGCACCGCGATCAGGGTGCGGGCCGCCGACACCGCCGATAGCGGCACGACCCCGGCGCCCGGATCGCCGCGCCGCAGTGCCACCAGGAATTCGCTGACGTCGTCCTCGCTGACCTTGGCCAGGTCGTCGATGTCCCGCAAGGTGAGATGTTCGAAGTAGCGACGCAAGTCGCGACGATAAGAGCTCAAGGTGTTGGCCGCCACGCCCCGCTCGATCGTCAGATGATCGAGGTAGCCCTTCAGCTGGGACTCCAGCGGTGGCGCCAGCGTCGTCACGTCGCGGCCTGCCGCGCCGCGAACGCCGTCGACTTGTCCACCCACGGTGTATCCACCGGCCGCGGTTGTGCGAGACCATCCCGGACCGCGTATGCGGCCAAAATGCCTGCAACCGCAAGGGCGTTGACGATCTCGCCGCTGAACACCCGGGAAACCGCCTCGGCGAGGGGATACCACTGCAAGGTCATGTCGGCTTCTTCGTCATGCGCCTCGGGCCGGCCTATTTGCGTCAAACCGGTCGCCAGATAGACCCGCACGGATTCGTCGCTGAAACCTGGTGTGGAATCCAGGTCGACCAACACCTGCCAATTCTTTGCCTGCAGGCCGGCCTCCTCGCGGAGTTCCCGTGCAGCGGTCAGATGCGGGGCTTCGCCGTTGACGTCAAGCAGTCCGGCCGGCAGCTCCCACAGCCGTCGGCCGAAGGGGTGGCGATACTGGTAGACCATCGGGATGCGGCCGTCGTCGTCGATCGCGACGATAGCCACCGCGCCGTAGTGCTCGAGGACCTCCCGCGTCACGATCCTTCCGCCAGGCATCCGGACAGTGTCCGTTCGCAAGGCGAAAATCTTTCCGGTGTACAGGGTTTCGGACGACGTCGTCTCGAAGACGTGTTCAGCCACGGGCAACAGGTTCGGGCTCGGACAGCGACGAGTCAACGCCGTCATGTTGTTCGCTTCCGTTCGACGGCTGCTCGGGAATCTCCACCGGCAGTCGCTCGGCTGCCTTGTAGTCGATAGCCGCCCCGACGAAGCCGGAAAACAACGGGTGCGGACGGGTCGGGCGGCTCTTCAACTCGGGATGCGCTTGGGTACCGACGACGAATGAATGCATCTCTGGCGGGTATTCAACGAACTCCACCAGATGGCCGTCGGGAGACGTCCCGGAGAATTTCAGCCCGCTCTCGGCGATCCGATCACGATAGGCGTTGTTGACCTCGTAGCGATGCCGATGCCGCTCAGACACCTGCGTGGACTGATACGCTTGCGCCACAATGGAACCCGGCTCAAGCACCGCCGGATAGGATCCCAGCCGCATGGTGCCGCCGAGGTCCGCTTCGCCGGCGACGATCTCCTCCTGATCGGCCATCGTGGAGATAACCGGGTCCGGTGTCGCCGGGTCGAACTCCGCTGAGTTGGCCTGCTCGAGGCCCACCGAACGAGCCGCCTCGATCACGATGCACTGCAAGCCCAGGCAGAGCCCCAACACGGGCAGGCCCCTGGATCGTGCGTACCGGATAGCCCCGATCTTGCCCTCGATTCCGCGGATGCCGAACCCGCCGGGGATCAGCACACCGTGGACATCGTCGAGCAGCGCGGCCGCACCGCTTGGCGTCTCGCAGTCATCGGAACCCACCCAGCGGATATCCACCTTTGCCCGATGCTTGAACCCGGCTGCCCGCAGCGCCTCGACGACCGACAGGTATGCATCCGAGAGGTCGACGTACTTACCCACCAGTGCGATTCGCACCGTTTCTTGCGGATCGTGCACCCGGCGCAGCAAGTCGTCCCACTCTGTCCAGTCCACATCGCGGAACGGCAGGTTGAGCCGGCGCACCACATAGGCGTCGAGCTCTTCACGGTGCAGCACCTTCGGAATGTCATAGATCGACGGCGCGTCAGGAGTGGAGATGACGCCGTCGATGTCGACGTCACACATCAGCGCGATCTTGTTCTTCAGCGGCTCGGGAACATCACGGTCGCAGCGCAGGATCAATGCATCCGGAGTGATACCGATGCTGCGCAGCGCCGCCACCGAGTGCTGGGTCGGCTTGGTTTTCAATTCGCCCGATGGCGCCAGGTACGGGACCAGCGACACGTGCAGGAAGAAGACGTTCTCCCGGCCGAGATCGTGGCGAACCTGCCGCGCCGCCTCCAGAAAGGGCTGCGACTCGATATCGCCCACAGTGCCGCCGATTTCGGTGATGACGACATCCGGACGGTTTCCGTCGGCGTCCGGCTCGGCCATCGCCACGATGCGGCGCTTGATCTCGTCGGTAATATGGGGAATCACCTGGACGGTGTCACCGAGGTACTCGCCGCGGCGCTCTTTGGCGATGACCGTCGAATACACCTGTCCGGTAGTGACATTCGCCGAGCCGGACAGGTCGCGGTCGAGGAATCGCTCGTAGTGGCCGACATCGAGGTCGGTCTCGGCGCCGTCCTCGGTGACGAAGACCTCGCCGTGCTGAAACGGGTTCATGGTGCCGGGGTCGACGTTGAGGTAGGGGTCGAGTTTCTGCATCGTCACCTGCAGCCCGCGCGCGGTGAGCAACTGGCCCAGGCTGCTGGCGGTCAGCCCCTTGCCCAGCGACGAAACGACGCCACCGCTGACGAAGAGATGCTTGGTGGCGGTCTGCGGATGCCTGCGCAATGTAGCGACCTCCGTGAAGACGGCGAAAGGCTAGGCTCTTTTGGCTGTTGTCCAGTCATTGGGCCTGCCGACCCACGGAAACCCACCCTAACATCTACGCCGCCGGGTCGTTGCTGACACGCCCGGCCGGGCTACGACGCCACGGTGAGGCCGGTGGCGCCGTGACCGGTTCCGTACCGACCGGTGCGGCCACCGTTGACCAGGTCGGCCATGCCCAAGACCGCGGTGATTCGTCCGGACTCGGCGTTCACGTCGTCCACGGTGCTGATCGCCGACGTCAGCGCGGCATCGCCGCGGGCCACCGCGACGGCCGCCGTACCACCGGACGAGCCATCGCGGCCGGCGAGCAGCACGCCCGAGCCGTGCGGCGCGAGCGCCGCGGCGAATCGGGCCACGCTGACGCCCTGATTACCGGCGTCGTCGCTCAGGCCGCCGCCGGTGATGACTGCCGCGGCGTTGGCCGCGCCGACGCGCTGGTTCCCGTGGCCCGGAAAGGTTATGAAGCCGGTGTCACGCAACGCGGCCAGCACGGTGTCGCGCGGCGCGTCGTCGACGGTCGGGACAGCTGGATCGCGGTTGATCAGCAGCGCGATACCCAACAGGTCGCCGGCCTGCGAGCCTTGGTCCACGAGTTTGGTGCTCAGCTGAGCCCCCGCCGGCAGAATCGACGAGTTGACCACCGACCGCAACTTCTCCGCCGAGTTGGCGTCGACGAACTCCTGGGTCAACGACACCGTGCCGGTGACAGCTCCGCCGGACTGGCCGACGAGCTTCGACACCGCATCGACGTCGTCTTCCTTTGCATCCGGAGAGCGGAAGATCACCACCGACTTGCCGTTCAGCGCGTCGTGCACCATTCGGCCCGCCATTTGGGAATCGAAAGCGTCTGCGGAACTGAGCTTTTGGTTCAGCGCGTTCTTCTGATCGTTGAGTGCGTTGATCTGGCCGTGCAGATTTCGCGATTCGTCACGCATTCCGGACAGCATGGTGTTCGACAGGAAACCCGAGCCCAGCACGACACCGACCGCCAGCGCCACAAACACAGCGGCCAACGAAATCGCGTGCTGGCGTAGCGATATCACGTCTATACCTGTCTTAGTGGACCCAGTGCTGCACCCAGAGGGTGAAATGGTTCCAGTACTCGACGGCCCAATGCATCACCAGGGTGTCGGTGCGTGACACCCACAGTGCGACGATGACCGTGATCAGCATCGTCAAGATCAGCAATGCGATCGCACCGCCTGAAATTCGATTGTGATACAGGGTCGCAACCGCTTTGGCGTCCACCACCTTTTCCCCGACCCGCAGCCTGGTGAGGAAGGTCGAGGGGTTGCTCTGCTGACGCGACCGGTCGAAGAACGTCTCGATGTTGGCGCGGTGGCCGGCGGTCACCAGCAATGCGGCGCCGTGGTGGTCGGCCAGGAGCAGCGCCAGGTCCATGGGCGAACCCGCGGCGGGAAAGGTCATCGCCCCCACACCGAGGTCCTGGATGCGCTCCAGGCCCGGCGCGTGGCCGTCAGCGTCGGCGGGCAGCACCACGTGAGCGCCGCACTTGAGGACCTCGGTGCTCAGCTCATTGGGGTCGCCGACAATGAGCTGCGGACGATGTCCTGCCTTGCGCAACACTTCCGCGCCGGTGCCGACTCCGATCAGCACAGGCTGGTATTCCTTGATAAACGGTTTGAGGCGTTTGAGGTCATCGGCGGCGTCCTCCTCGTCGGCGACGATGACGACGTGACGCCGCCGTAGGTCGACGTCGACGTCGGGGATGCCGACCCCGTCGATCAACAGTGGGCTCTCGCTACGGATGAACTCGATGGTGTTGCCCGCGAACGCCTCGAGGTGGGCGACCAATCCGCTCTTGGCCTCCTGCATCAACTCCGCGATCTCGTGGTCGGTGCGCTGGGTGCCCCGGATCAACCGGCGGTCGCCGGCGTAGACGCCGCCGTCGTGCAGCCGGACTTTCGCGCCATCCTTGATCTTCTTGAAGACCTCCGGTCCCGTCTCGTCGATGAGGGTGACGCCGTTGGCCACCAGCACCTCGGGCCCCAGGTTGGGATACCGGCCCGACACCGACGTGGATGCGTTGACCACGGCGGCGATCTCGGCGTCGACGAGCGCATCAGCGGTGATCCGATCGAGGTCGAGCACATCGAGGACGACGATGTCGCCGGGGCACACCCGACGCAGCAGTCGGTCGATGTCGCGGTCGACCCGGGCGGTGCCGACAACACCCGGCCGGATGGGGTTACTACGGGTCAGAAGCGCAGTCATCCTCGTGGTCACACTCATGCAGGCGATTCTGTCGGTGAAGGTGAGCCCGACCGGGGAGGCGCGCCGTAACAACAGCCTCAGAAGTTATATCTTGTCACACCTGTCACATAATTGAATGTCATTGCGAGATCGCAATCCGGTCACAGTCAGCGGCCTCGAGCAGTTCCCGCGCGTGAGCGCGCGCCGTGTCTGACTCACCGAGCCCGGCCAGCATCCTGGCCAACTCGGCAACCCGATGGTCGCCGTCCAGGCGCCGCACGCCGCTGGCGCCGTTTTTGCCTGTGCTGTCGACCATCAGGTGAACGTCGGCGTAGGCGGCGACCTGTGGCAGATGGGTGACCACAATGACTTGGCGGTTGCGAGCCAACCGCGCCAGCCGCCGCCCGATCTGCACCGCGGCCCGGCCACCAACGCCGGCGTCGACCTCGTCGAACACCATCGTGGTGCCCGTCATCGACGCAGCCAGCACGACTTCCAGGGCCAGCATCACCCGCGACAGCTCGCCGCCGGACGCGCTTTTGGCAAGAGGAAGCACCGTCATGCCGCGATGCGCGGCGAAGCCGAACTCGACCTGGTCGACACCGTCTCCGCCGGCATGGGCCCGCGCGCCCGAGGGCAACGCCAGCGCGGCGGGGTCGTCGTCGCCGGCCGGCATGGTCGTTACGGTGATGGTGAATTCGGCGTCGGACATCGCCAGTCCGGATAGCTCGCCGGTGACTTCCTTGGCCAGTCGTTTGGCCGCTTGACTACGCACCTTGCTGAGTTCGGTTGCAGCGGAGCCTAATTCGGTCGCCAGCTCGTCGACGCGACGTTGCAGGCCGGCCAACGCCTCTTCTGAGACGTCCAGGTGAGCCAGCCGATCGCGCGATTCGCGCGCCCACTGCAGCACGCCGTCGATGTCGGCCGCGTATTTGCGGGTGAGCGTGCGAAGTTCGGCTTGCCGAGCAAGTTTGGTATCCAAAGTGCTGGCGTCGGAAGGTAGTTCGTTCAGGTAGTCGCCGAGTTCGCGCGCGGCATCGTCGACCACCGTCAACGCCTCGCTGAGCTGAGCGGCCAGCCCCCGCAGCGTCGCGTCGTCGGTCGACTCCAGCGCCGTCTTCGCTCGCCCCAGGCCGTCGGCCGCCGAGGCGGGCTCGCCCATCACCTCGGCAGCGGTCTCGTCCCCCGCCCCGGACAACGCGGCACGGGCACCGGCGGCAGCCTCGCGCAGCGCGTCCAATTCCGAGAGCCGGCGAATGTCGGCGATCAGTGCGTCATCCTCACCGGGTGCGGGGTCGACGGTGTCGATCTCGTGCAACGCGAATTTCAGCCGGTCGGCCTCCTGGGCCAATTCGCGGGCGCGGTGGCTTCGGTCGACGAGGTCACGTCGCGCCGACTGCCACGCGTCGCGCAGTTTGCGATAGCGCTCCAGCCGGGCACCGACGGCGGCGAACCGGTCCAGCGCGCCGCGTTGTTCGTCGGGCCGCATCAGCCGCAGCTGGTCGTTTTGTCCGTGCAGGGTGAGCAGTTCGTTGGTGAAACCGCTCAGCGATTTGGCCGGGACGCTGCGCCCACCGAGGTAGGCCCGCGACGGACCGTCGCGGCTGACCGAACGCGACGCGATGATGCTGCCGTCCTCGTCGCGATCGGCTCCGGAGGCGTCCAGCATCTCGTCGATCTGCCCAACGGCTTTCTGGTCGAGATCGGCAGTGGTGAAGCGCCCTTCGACGACGGCCCGCTCGGCACCCGAGCGCACCCGGTTGGCGTCGGCGCGGGCACCGCCCAGCAGGTGCAGACCGGTGACCACCATCGTCTTACCGGTGCCGGTCTCCCCGGTCAGGACCGTCAGACCACGGTCGAATTCGGCCGTGGCGACGCTGATGGCGCCCAACGCCTCGATGCGAATCTCACTGAGCACCAGGCTGCACCGCTACCGGCCGCGCCAGCCGGTGACCGGCAAGCGGAACTTACGGACCAGACGGTCGGTGAACGGGGCGCTGTCCAGCCGCGCCCATTTCACCGATACCTCGCAGCGCCGCACCTCCAACCGTCCACCAGCAGGCACCAGCATCTCGCGGCGCCCGTCACAGAACACCACGGCGTCGTGCTCGTCGGCCTCGAGTTCGATGGCGATGCTGGCGTCCGGGCTGGTGACCATCGGCCGGGCGAACAGCGCGTGAGCGTTGTTGGGCACCAACAAGAGTGCCTCGAGATCCGGCCACAGCACCGGGCCGCCCGCGGAGAATGCGTAGGCCGTGGAGCCGGTCGGCGTTGACACCAGTACCCCGTCGCAGCCGAAGGTCGACACCGGCCGGCCATCGACTTCAAGGACCACCCCGAGCACTCCGAGCCGCGGCCCTTTTTCCAGGCTGGCGTCGTTGAGCGCCCATCCGCGACTGATGACCTCGCCTCTGAATCGCACCGCGATGTCGAGCGTCAGCCGGTCTTCGATCGTGTAGCTGCGGGCCACCACATGCTCGAGCACGGTGTCGATGGCGTCAGCCTCCGCCTCGGCCAAAAACCCGATCCGGCCCAGGTTCACACCCAGCACCGGAATGTTGGCATTACGAGCGAGTTCGGCCGCGCGCAAGACGGTGCCGTCGCCACCCAGCCCCAGTACCAGCTCGCATCCGTCGGCAGCGTTGGGATCGGCGTCGGTGAGCTGGATGGCGACACCCAATGCGCGCATGTCGTCGGGGGCCAGATGCAACGAACCTCGGTCCACCGCCTCGGCCGTCAACACTCGAAGGCCAATGCCGTTGTCGCCCAGCACTTTTTCAACCCGACGTGCGGTGTCGGTGGCTTCCGGGCGTCCGGTGTGAACCACCAGCAGGACGGTGCGCTCAAGCGTCATT
>JAFAID010000258.1 GCA_019236925.1 Mycobacterium sp.
CCGGCGACTCGCCGACGCCGGCGTCGGTGCCGTGGTGCTCCACTCGCTGTTCGAGGAGCAGTTGCGCCGAGAAGCCGAGCAGAATGCGCGTTTGACCGCGCAGGGCAGCGAGAGCTACGCCGAATCCTTGACTTACTTCCCGTCGGTAGTGGACCACGGCTACCGCGCCAACCGCTACCTCTATCTGCTCGAATCCGCCGCCGGCACGGTTGACATACCCGTGATCGGCAGCCTCAATGGCATTACGCCCGGCGGTTGGGCGCATTATGCGGGCTTGATGCAGAACGCCGGCGCGGCTGCCATCGAGCTGAACATCTACTACTTGCCCGGCGATCCGCACATCGACGGACGGCAGGTCGAGCAGCGTCACCTCGATGTGCTGGCTTGCGTCAAAAGTGCGGTAGAAGTGCCGGTAGCGGTGAAGCTGAGCCCCTTCTTCAGCTCGATCGGCGAGATGGCACAGCGGCTTGATCAGGCAGGCGCCGATGGACTGGTGCTGTTCAATCGATTCCTGCAGCCCGACATCAACTGCGAGACGCTCAGGCCAGCACCCGACGTACCCCTGTCGACCGCGGCCGAGATCCGGTTGCCACTGACGTGGATTGCGCTGCTGCACGGACGGTTACGTGCTTCGCTGGCCGCCACCACGGGCGTGGAGGCCGCCGCCGACGTGGTCAAGTACCTGCTCGCCGGGGCGGATGTCGTCCAGTCCGCGTCCGCGCTGCTCCGACATGGCCCCGAGTACGCCGGCGTCCTGCTCGGCGGTCTGCGTGATTGGATGCTACGCAAGGGGTTCACCACCCTCGATGAGGTGCGTGGCATGCTCGCCGTGCATGACGACGGGTCAGCGCGCGAACGTGGGGACTATGTCCATGCCTTACGGGACGCCAACAGCAGCGCCTACCGCTTCTACTGACGCACGAGAGTGCTCAGCTTGGTTGTGTTGATACCGGATGCTGTTTAAGTTAGCGGTGACTGTCGCCACGAGAGAGGCTGGTGAGCTCCACGATGCCGGAAACCGGTCAACCCATCACCATCCTTTCGGCGAGCGAAAGCTGGGATCTGCTGGCAAGCGTGGCGTTAGGGCGTCTCGTCACGAGCGTCGGGGGCCAGCCAGAGATCTTTCCGGTCAACTTCGTCGTTCAGCGCCGCACTGTGCTTTTCCGCACCGCGGAGGGCACCAAGTTGGTCAGCGCCGCAATCAACAATCAAGTTCTGTTCGAAGCCGACGACCACGATGCTGCCGAAGGCTGGAGCGTCATCGTAAAGGGCACAGCCCGCATGCTCCGTACTAACGAGGAGCTTGCAGAAGCCGAGCGGGCACAGCTGCTGCCATGGATCGCGACATTGAAGCAGCATTACGTGCGCATTCACCCCCTCTCGGTGACTGGTCGGCGCTTCCGGTTCGGTCCGGAACCTGACCGGGAATCCACTTTCGCTTGAATTTGACTCCGGAGCCATGTTGCGTGATCAGGCTTCCGGCCGGCGCCACAAGCGAGGAGGTGCTCCGCTCGGGGAGCTCTGCAACCACCACAACGCCTCGACAATCCCGGCGCCTAGCACACCAATTGCCAGCGCGGTTGCGGTCAATGCCACGTTGGACGGATTCAGACCGAACTTATGCTGCGTCCACGGGATGGCGAAAATCGCCACATACGCCCCGACAGAAAATGCGACCAACGCCACCCGCCACCAGGTGTAGGGCCGGGCTACTACCGCGAGCACCCACACCGCGATCACCAGCAGGGTAATCAACGCTGACGTTGACGCCTGCTCCTGGTCGATCGGGGTGGCCCCGGCTGCCCACGAGGCCAGCAGATAGCAGCCGAACGTCGCGATGCCCGCGACCGCGCCATTCGGCACCGCAGCCACCATCACCCGGCGGACGAAACCGGATTGCGCGCGTTCGTTGTTGGACGCCAGCGACAGGATGAACGCGGGGATCCCGATGGTGAACCAGGCCGCGATCGTCACCTGGATCGGCTCGAACGGGAACATCAACGATTTGATGCCCAAGCCTTTGGCGGCCAGGCCGGTGATGCCGATCAGCAATGCCAGCAGCACCGAGTAGACAGTCTTGGTCAAGAACAGGTTGGATACCCGCTCGATGTTGCCGATCACGCGGCGTCCTTCGGCCACCACGTAGGGCAGCGTGGCAAACTTATTGTCTAGCAGCACAATCTGGGCGACGGCCCGTGACGCCGAACTCCCGGCCCCCATGGCGACGCCGATGTCGGCGTCTTTCAGAGCCAGCACGTCGTTGACACCGTCACCGGTCATCGCGACGGTGTTGCCGCGAGATTGCAAGGCGCGCACCATCGCCCGCTTCTGATCCGGGCGCACCCGTCCAAAAGTAGTGTACTTTTGGAGTGTTTCGGCCAACTCGTCCGGTTCGGTGGGCAACTTCCGCGCGTCGAGCGTCTCCCCGGCCAGGCCCAACATCGATGCCACCGCAGCCACCGAGACAGCGTTGTCACCGGAGATCACCTTGACCAAAACATCTTGTGCGGCAAAGTAATCCAATGTCCCACGGGCATCTGGACGAACCCTTTGCTGCAGCATGATCAGAGCAGCCGGAATGACGCGGCCCGGCGCTTGCGCATGGTCGACCGGCAGGTCGGTGGACCCCAGCAGCAGCACCCGCAGCCCCTGTGAACCCGCTTCCTCCGCCTGCTTGACGACCGCTGACGACGGGTCCAGCAGCACGTCCGGCGCGCCGAGCACCCAGTTGCCGTGCTCGCCGTAGGAGACCCCGCTCCACTTCGTGGCCGACTTGAACGGGGCGGTCGCCGTGACGGTCCAGCCCGGCGGGTTGCGGTAAGCCTCGCCGATGGCCTGGATGCTGGCGTTGGGACGGGCGTCGTCGGCGGCCATCGATGCCAGCACATCGACGATCGTGTCTATGCCGGGCGCGGAATCGAGCCGCTGCAGGTCGGCCACCTGCATTCGGTTCTCGGTCAGAGTGCCGGTCTTGTCGGCACACACCACGTTGACCCGGGCCAGACCCTCGATAGCTGGAAGCTCCTGCACCAGGCATTGGCGGCGACCCAGGCGAATCACGCCCACTGCGAACGCAATCGAGGTCATCAAGACCAAGCCCTCGGGAACCATCGGTACCAGCGCGCCCA
>JAFAID010000367.1 GCA_019236925.1 Mycobacterium sp.
CTTCTGGGCGTGGATGCTTGCCACAACCGTTGATGTTACGTGAAGTGTTACGTCGTTCCCGACGCAACTTTGGAAACCGCTGCTGACCTGCTCAAACTCTGTGGAGCTAAGGGGATTCGAACCCCTGACCTACTCGATGCGAACGAGTCGCGCTACCAACTGCGCCATAGCCCCTGATCGCTAGCAGGCTACCAGCCGTGACCTCAGTCGCCGAACCGTTACTGCCCGGCGGCGCGAGGCAGGTCGCTGTGCCAACCGTAGTCGCGCGCGTACGGCGCGTAGTCGAGATGCTCGAAGATCGGGTCCTCGTCGTCGATCTCCAGGACCACCGCCCCCGGGCGCCGCAGCCGGGACGGAACCACGTCGAATTCGCGGTCGTGAGTGTTCTCCACGCCCAGCCGCGACCGCGCCATCCGTTGCATCCGGCGGCGGTGCACCCGCTCCTCGATCCGGGTCTGCCGGCGCAGATACCCCAGGTAGAGCACCGTGACCGCGGCGGTGGTGCCGCAGAGCCACCACGCCGAGGGGGTCAGCAGGAACGCTGCCGCCGCCGATCCGACCAGCATCAGCGCCATGATCATCAGCACCCGTTTGCGGGACGCGTATTTCCGGGCAATAACCGCAGCGGCGGTTTCCGGGTCATACCGATGCCGACGCGAGAATGCGCGGTTGACGGTCGCTTCCTCCGCGGCCGGTATTCCCGATGTGTCGTCGACGTATTCGTATTGATCGGCGTCCTCGTCATCGACGGTGTCGGCCTCGACGGCGTCCTCTACGTCCTCGGCGTCCTCGGTCTGGAACTCCGCTTCGGTGTCCTCGTCATCGACGGTCTCGACCTCGGCCACCGGCTGGGGCTGCTCCTCGGCGGCGAGCAACGCCGCGGGGTCGACGTTGGCAACTTCGGCGTCCAGGCACTCGGGCTCGGTCTCCTCGACCGGGACCGCGGCGGCGACCGTGACGACGACGCCGCGCGAAAGCGGCATTTCCTCGGTGTTGTCCGAGTCGAGGTCGTCGAGGTCCTCGTACTCGTCCTCCTCGGGCTGCCAGTCAGGGTCACTACGATGCCCTGCCGCGGGTCCCCCCCGCTTGATCAGCCGGGCGGCGGCACCGCTGTTGAGCACGCGGGTCGCCAATGCGACATCGCTGGTGCGCCGCACCGCGTCGCGCTTGCTGATCAACATCGGAACCAGCACGAACAGCCAGAGCACCACGAGAGATATCCATAACAACGATTGCGGGATGCTTGGCATGGTGACCTGCTCCTTTCCCCGCCAGGCTAGGCCGGTGGCCGGCGCATCCGGTCGAGGCGCGCCCAGGACAATTACACACCTGTAATTTGCACCTGACAAGCACCATCAGTAACAAATGTCACATTTGCAACACATCAAGCCCAGGTGGCGTGCCCGTCGCGCACCAGAGCCGACGTCACCGACCCGTAGACCTCTTCGGCTGTCAGACCCAGCAAGAGGTGATCCCGCCAGTCCCCGTCGACTTGAAGGTAACGGCGCAGCAGCCCCTCCTCGCGGAACCCGACCTTTGCCAGCACTGCCCGGCTCGCCGCATTCTCGGGTCGGACGGTGGCTTCCACGCGATGCAACATCACCGGGCCGAAGCAGTGATCGAGGCCCAGCGCCAACGCTCCGGTGGCAACGCCGCCACCGGTGACCGAGCTGGACACCCAGTAGCCGATCCATGCCGACCGCAACGCCCCGTGAGTGACGTTGCCGATCGTCAGCTGCCCACAAAACTGGCCTCCCAGTTCGATCACATACGGCAGCATGCGGCCCTTGCGAGCTTCTGACCGCATACTCGAACAAACCGATGGCCAAGTCGAAATCGTATGCCGCGCAGTCCAATCAGTGTCGGTGCTGGGCTCCCAAGGCTCCAGATGGGCGCGGTCGGCCAACCGGGTGCGGCTCCACTGAGCGGCGTCGCGCATGCGCACCGGCCGCAGCCGGATCACACCGGCGGAAACCCGCAGCGGTCCCACGACCATCGGCCAGCCGGGGTGCTGGGAGCTGTTGCGCCACGGGTTCACGAGCGGGGGCTACCGTGTCGCTCA
Source organism: Mycobacterium sp. (assembly GCA_019236925.1). Lineage (GTDB taxonomy): Bacteria > Actinomycetota > Actinomycetes > Mycobacteriales > Mycobacteriaceae > Mycobacterium. The sequence goes on from JAFAID010000367.1 coordinate 2,063, forward strand.
GCCACGCTGAGCCAGAAATGCGACATCGACGATCTCGCCAATGCGGAGCTGCTCGGCCTCACGGGGAATCACAACCAGACAGTTTGCCTCAGCCAGCGTTGCCAGTAAGTGCGACGAAGCGCCGGGTGCGCCGCCCAGCGCCTGCACCAGGTACTCGCCGGTGTCCTGATCACGCATCAGCTGTCCGCGCAGAAAGCCTTTGCGGCCGGGCACCGACGTGATCGGCGACAGCGTCCGGGCCTGCACAATCCGGCGCATCGGTTGCCGCTTACCCAGCGACAACCGGATCAGCGGCCGAACCATCACCTCGAAGACCACCAACGCACTGACCGGATTCGCCGGCAACAGAAATGTCGGGACACCTTCGCGGCCCAGTTGCCCGAAACCCTGAACGGATCCGGGATGCATTGCGACCCTGGTGACTTCCATCTCGCCGAGCTCGGAGAGCACCGACCGCACGGCCTCGGCCGCCGCGCCGCCTACCGCGCCGGCGATCACCACGATCTCGGCTCGGTTGATCTGCCCCTCGACGACTTCACCGAGCTCCTTGGCGTCATTGCTGACGATGCCGACCCGGTTCACCTCGGCGCCCGCGTCCCGGCCGGCGGCCGCCAGCGCGTAGGAGTTGACGTCGTAGACCTGTCCGTTGCCGGGAGTGCGGGATATATCGACCAGCTCACCGCCGACCGCGAGCACCGACAGCCGCGGGCGTGGATGGACCAACACCCGGTCGCGGCCCACCGCGGCCAGCAGCCCGACCTGGGCGGCACCGATGATCGTCCCGGCCCGCACCGCGACATCGCCGGGCTGGACGTCGTCGCCGGTGCGCCGCACGTAGGCACCCGATCGCACGCCCCGCAGCGCCCGCACCCGCGACTGCCCGCCGTCGGTCCATCGCAACGGCAAGACCGCATCGGCCAGTGCCGGCAGCGGGGCACCGGTCTGCACTCGCACGGCCTGTCCCGGCTGCAGCCTGCTGGGTGTGCGCGTGCCGGCTTCGATGTTGCCCATCACCGGCAGCGTCACTCCGCCGGGCGGCGACGGCGAGTCTTCCGCCTCGCCCGGAACCGCGCGCAGATGCTCGTCGCCGGTGTGATGGCTGGACGGGTCGGACTCACCCACGCCGAGCACGTCAACACTGCGGACCGCGTAGCCGTCGATTGCGGCCTGGTCGAAACCGGGCAGCGGACGCTCGGTCACGACTTCTTCGGCGCACATCAACCCCTGCGCCTCGGCAATGGCAACGCGAACGGGTCTCGGCGCCACCGCGGCGGCCGACACTCGCGCTTGTTGCTCCTCAACCGAGCGCACAGCGCGCCTTTCTGCCGCCAACGGCGGGCCGCGGCGCGATCCCGCATCGTCCCCGGGCGCCGCCGCTAGTCGTCGGCCAGACCCAATCGAGTCACCAGCCACCGCCGCAATTCCGGGCCGTAATCGTCACGGTCCAGTGCAAAGTCAACCGCAGCCTTGAGGTAGCCGCCGGGATTTCCCAGGTCGT
>JAFAID010000375.1 GCA_019236925.1 Mycobacterium sp.
CAAATCCACACCATGCACGGAATACGACGTGATGCAGCTGACCGAGCACCTGCTGAACTCCATCACGCTGATTGGCGGCGCAGCGGGCGCGAGGGTGCCGGAGCGCGACAGCGACAACTCGGTGGAGCGCCAGGTTGTCGGCGCGGCCCGGCCCGCCCTGGACGCGTGGCACCGCCGCGGCTTGGACGGCACGGTGACGATCGGCCCGAACGAGCTACCGGCCACGTTCGCCGCCAGCATCCTGTCAGTCGAATTGCTGGTCCACGGCTGGGATTACGCGACCGCGACCAAACACCCGATGAACGTCACCGAGTCGCTGGCCGATTACGTGCTGGGCCTTGCCAAGAAAGTCATCACTCCGCAAGGGCGTGCGACGGTCGGCTTCGACGATCCGGTCGCCGTCCCCGACGATGCGCTCACCCTCGACCGGCTGATCGCCTTCACCGGCCGCGATCCGGCGGCGGCCAGGGCCTAGACGCGCTCCAGATAGAAGTAGGCGGGCCGGCCGCCCTTCAACGCGAACTTGCCGTTCATGATGCCGATCACCGCGGTGCCGTCGATGCGCTTGAAGTGATCGTGGGTTGGCTGACCGTCGTAAACCATCGTGGCGGTCAGCTCGCCGCGAAACTCCTCCATCCACAGACTGGCCTCGCCGTTGCCGAGCTCGACGTTAGAGAACTTATTTCCGTCGGCGTCCAAACAAATCAACGGCTTGACGTCGGCTGGTGAGTTGAACGTCTTGCCGAACCACCGCGCGTCTTTGAGAGCGGCATTGAGCTTATGGCCGGTGTTGAACGCGCCGCCCTTCCACTCACCGAGCATGCCGTCGATGGTGGCCGGCTGCAGACTCGTCCAATAGTCGTCGAGCTCGGCGTCGGCGATCAGCTCGGTGCGCTCCTTGAACTCGGTGAACTTCTTGCGGGCCAACGCGTCAGACATGACTGCTCCCTCTAGATCCAACCCTGGGCGAATTTCAGCAGGGCGTTGTTCTCCTCCGGGGCGCCGATGGTGACGCGGACACCGTCGGTGCCGTACGGGCGGACCACGATGCGTGCGTCGGCGGCCTGCTCGACGAAGTCCAGTGTGCGCATCCCCAGCGGCAGCCAGACGAAATTCGCCTGCGATGGCGGCACGGTGTATCCGGCGTCGCGCAGCGTTTTGCTTACCCGTGTGCGTTCGGCGACCACCGCGTCGGTGCGGGCGAGCAGTTCGTCGGCGGCCGCCAGCGAGGCGATCGCGGCGGCCTGGGAAACGTTGGTGGTGGTGAACGGAACCGACACTTTGTTCAGCGCGGTGATGACCTGCGGGTCCCCGACCGCGTAGCCGACTCGCAGACCGGCGAGTCCGTAAGCCTTCGAAAACGTCCGCAGCACAATGACATTGCTGTACGACCGGACCAGCCCCAGGCTGTCGGGTCGCACGCCGTCGCGGATGTACTCGACGTAGGCCTCGTCGATCGCGATCAGGATGTGGGACGGCACCGCTTCGACGAACGACACCAGCGCCTGTGGATCGACGACGGTGGAGGTCGGGTTGTTCGGGTTGCACACGAAGATCAGCCGGGTGCGGTCGGTGACCGCCGCGAGCATGGCGTCGAGGTCGAAGGTGTCGTCGCGCAGCGGGACTTGGATCGGGACGGCGCCGGCCACCCGGACCTGCAATGGGTATATCTCAAAGCTGCGCCAGCCGTAGAGCACCTCGTCACCCACGGACGCAGTGGCCTGGACGAGCCGTTGGCACAGATTCACCGACCCATTGCCGACGGCGATGTGCTCCGGGGCGAAGCTTGCGCCGGCGTCGGCGTTCAAGTGCTGCGCCAGTCGCGCTTTCAGCTCGGCATTGTGGTTGTCCGGATAGCGGTTGACACTGCCGATGGCCTGGTCGATCGCCGCCCGCACGCTGGGCAGCGGTCCATGTACCGTCTCGTTGCTGGCCAGCTTGATCGCACCCGCAATCGTCTTGCCCTCGACGTAGGCTGGCAGCTCAGCCAATTCGGGGCGCAGGCGGGCGGTCACTTCGACAGCATAAGTCCGGCCTGTGTACGCTGTGCTCCGCGGCGGTTCCGGGGGCCGGTTCGGCTCCGGTACCCTCAGAAAATCCGAGGAGGCGTGCCAGAGCGGCCGAATGGGACTCACTGCTAATGAGTTGTCCTCTTACCGGGGACCGGAGGTTCAAATCCTCTCGCCTCCGCCAGCTAGATAACTGAACACATGCGCCCGTAGCTCAACGGATAGAGCATCTGACTACGGATCAGAAGGTTGGGAGTTCGAATCTCTTCGGGCGCGCGCAGGTCAGAGGCTGTTTTCGGCATCTGGGAGCGGCGCTGTTGGGACTTTGACGACAGTTTTGACGACAGTAGGCATCGGCGGTCATCGATAGAATGGTCAAGCGAGCCGTCCCGAGGATAGGCACTATCGAGGCTTCTGCGTTCTTCAGCGAGACCTCTGGCGCGACCAGAAGTTGTCACCGAGCAGCGGTACCGTTTCAGCGATCTCAACTGACCCCTTGAGAAACGAGAAAGCTGAGGATGTCCACTCGCCAAGGTGTTGTTGGTGGCGCTATGCCCGCCGGAATTCCACGGCAACGCCCCCCATGGTTCAGTTCAGACGAGCAGTACGAGGCGTTCCAGAAGTTGATGGCACGCGATCTCGGGCCACAGTGCATTACTGCCACCAGCATCGATGTCGAGCACCTTGATGAGCAGCGCCGTAAAGCGCTGCTTGAGGAATACGACCTGCGGTCGACGCTTGATTTCGTCTGCAGCACGTTCGCGCGGTTTGACGACGCGGCACCCTTTTCCCGGATGGGCACCTTCGAGAAGAAGTTCGTCCGCGGGCTGACTGGAGAGCTGGCCACCAAGGTCGTCGAGCAGGTCGTAAACGGGTGCATTTTGATGCCGCCAGCTGCGCTGACCCAGCTGATCCGCGAGGTGATCGAATGGTGCGCCGATGCTGATGGCGCCCAGTCGATCGGCGACTCGACGCCAGCGCTTGGCATCAGCGAATTCGTCCACTTGGTGCTGTCGATAAACGGCGACCAGGAACGGCAGGACATCCCCGACTTCTTCGAGTCCTGGCCGCCGAGTGCCGACGATTTGAAGAAGTACTACGACGCCATGACCGTCGATGATGATTTTGTGTTGCGGGAGCTTCGGCGCCAGATGCTGTCCGACATGGCGCGGATGCAGACGCACGCCACGACGGTCCCCGATGTGGTCCTCGGGGATACCTACGACACGTGGTTCAAAGGTTGGCCCTCCGCCGCACCGCACGACCTGATCGGCGACACACCCGAGGATGCGTTCGAGGTGGCCACCGGCGTCAAATTGCGCGAGTTCGTCAAGCTGGGCCTGAAGCTGTGGGACCGTACCAAGACTGGCAAGGTGACCTTGGACCTCTCATCGCTAGGGGGAGAAGTCGACGCACAGGCAATGGAACTCATGCAGAATGCAGCATCGCTGCCTGTCGCCGAATATCGCAAAAGACTTGAGCGAGAACGCAAGAAGGGCCTACTAGCCCATCGCCGCTATACCTTCACCGAGCACCCGCTGTTACATCTAGACGCTGATGAGTACATCGCACTGCGTCCGGTCTGGTTGCTCGACCGGCTCTGCGGTTCCCAGCTCTATTGGCAGACCTTCTTCGAGTTCGGCACAGAGAAGGATCTACGCGGGCAGCAATTCAGCCAGGCTATAAACTACGTGTTCGAAGACAGTGTGGGTTACATGTTCCGGCGGGTGGCCCGCCGAGCTCGCCCGGCGATCACGCTGATCACCGAATCGCAGATGCAGCAGGCGTGGACACGCGGTGGTCAAACTCCGTCGGTGTGCGACTGGGTATTGATGTCCGGCAAGTTCTGTTTGCTCGTCGATGCTACGAACCACTGGCTCAACGAGAAAGCGGCTCAAGGCTTCGCCGACACTGACGACTACCGGTCTGACACCGAGGACACCTTCGTCAACAAAAAGTTCCTCCAGCTGAAGTCGACAATCGAACTGCTCGGTGAGAATGGTTGGGACGGATGCACCTTCGATGATGAAACGATCTACGTACCTTTGGTCGTCGTGCCCAACGCCGGGATTCCGCCCAACGTGCTCTCTGACGTCGACTTCAAGCTGCGTGCGCATCCGGTGTTGGGGCAGCTTGGCAAGTTCGTGACTTCACCAGGCATCTTGATCTACCGCGAACTGCAGGTATTCGAAGGGGTGTGCGAGCACCGAGCCCCCAAGGCTTTTGTCGAGATGATCGCCCAGTGGCGTGGAATGTGCACCAAGTCGATGCCGGTCCGCCCCCAAACCTTCCTCGATCTTGCTGGTCTAGATCGGCCGATGTGTACCTACCCGTCAACAGCGCGGTGGATGCTGATGAAAAAGCTTTGAAGGTGCTCACATCACGCGGCTAGACGACGCGCAACGTGCGGCCGCCGTTAGACGACAGGTGCCGCGACAGCAACTCGCCTGCATCAGCGACAGACTGCCGATCGGGATGCAAGTAGCGCTGGGTGGTTGTGATGCTCCCGTGGCCGGCGATCTTGCGTCCTCGCAAGCCGCGCCAGGATGACCGGACGTGGCCGCCGTCAAGGCCACGCCGCTGCGCGGTCGGCCCGAGGCCCGAGCCTTGACGGGAGCTGACTAAAATCGCTCGGACGCTGGTCGTCGGCCGTGGGTATGGGTTGTCGGGAACGCCTTCATGCCGATTCGGGAACGTATAGTCGCCGCGTCAGTGCTCGACCACCACAGCGTTCAAGGCACGATCATCGCCGCGGAGGGGTAGATGCGGTCGGCCTTCACCCGCAGAGGATCCGCTCGGCGGGGTCGGTGACGGCCGCCGCGTTGGATTCGGGGTGGGCCACCGGACTTGCTGAGTCGAACCCGGTG
>JAFAID010000008.1 GCA_019236925.1 Mycobacterium sp.
TGATCGATTCGCTGCTGAAGGGCTACCCGATCGGTCTGATCTACTTCAATGTCGACGACGTTAACCACCAGCTTGAGGTTCTCGACGGCCAGCAGCGCATCACGAGTATCGGACGGTTCATCACCGGAAAGTTCGCGATCAAGGTCGACGGAAAGATGACATATGTTGAGGACCCCCTCGGTTCAGACGCACATTGAGTTGCGTCAGAAGAATTTGTCAGGAACTCGAGGAGGTCCGATGACGATGGTAGGCGGGTTTGACGTGCATCGGAAGCAGATCACGTTCGACTACGTGGACGACGACGGCTTGGTGCGGTTCGGTGAGATCCGGCCGGCGTCGCGCAAGACGTTGCGGCACTGGCTGGGGGAGCATTGCCCGACGGGGAACGCGGAGTTCGCGCTGGAGGGCTGTACCGGGTGGCGGTATGTGGTCGATGAGCTGTCCGCGGCGGGGGTGGTGGCGCATCTGGGCGATCCGGCTGAGACCGCGGGGTTGCGGGGACGCAAGAAGCGCGCCAAGACCGATCGCGCCGATGCCCGGCTGTTGCGCACGCTGTTGTTGGAAGGCCGGTTTCCCGAGTCGTGGATCCCGCCGGCGCACGTGGTGGAGATCCGCACATTGGGTCGGTTGTATTGCACGTTGATGGATGAGCGGCGTGCCTGGCAGCAGCGCATCCATGCCCAGTTGTTCCATCAGGGCTGCCCACCGATTCGGGCACTGTTATCCGAAGCGGGCCGTGAGGCCCTCACCAATGCCGAGTTGTCGGCGGCGGGACGCCAGTATGTGGATACCGCGTTGCGGCGCATTGATGAGCTGACCGCCGAGATCGAGCCGCTGCGAACACAATTGGTCGGTTTCGCCCGACGCCAAGCCGGGTGTCGGGCGCTGCACGCCCATTACGGTATCGGCGGGTTGTGCGCTGTGATCATGTGGGCCGAGATCGGGGATGCTCGCCGGTTCTCTAGTTCGGATCAGCTGGTGCGCTTTGCTGGGCTGGATGTGACCGTGTACTCCTCGGATGCCAAACGCTCACCGGGGCATCTCTCCCGGCAGGGCTCACCGCAGCTGCGCTGGGCGGCGTTCGAGGCAGCCAAGTCTGCTGCCCGCCGCGGTTCTCCGGATTACGCCTATTACCACAAGCTGGCAGCCAAGCACGACGGCCACAACGGCAAGAACCCCACCTTGGCGGTGGAGCGCAAGGTCTTGCGCCGCTGCTATTACACCCTGCGCGAACTCGGCGATGCCGCCCTGGCCATGCCGGTCGCCCAACCCCAGGAGGTGGCCGTCTAACCATGCGTTGCGCGCGTGCCCTGCCCATTAATCAGCTGATGCTTGCGGCCAGCTCCCGTGGTGTTCCTGTCGCCACCTCGCTGTTGGGTGGACTTCCCGGAAAGATTGAGCGGCCGCACCACCCCTTCGGCAGCCCGCACGTCGGGCACCCCATCGATCATCATGTCGCCGGACCCCTTTGTCCGTGGACCCAGATAAGGCTGGGCGCCGGCACGCGCAACGTGCAAACCTGCCAGTTCACAGGAGGCAGTAGATGACTTGAATCACAGCGTCTTTGCCTGTCCCTCGCCGGCCGAGTATGCGGCAGATCCTCGTCGGCCTCAAGGTCGTTCGTCCTCGCTGCGCTGCGGGCGCTCCACCTTGACCCCGACTGCGGTCCACCCGCCCCCAACACGGGCGAGAACGAGGCCAAAACAACGGCAGGAAACGACCAATGGATCCAGCTTTACGGGGGTCCTCGACACAGATAAGGATCACTCAACCGCCGTGAGGCTGTGTCCCGGCTGGGGCGACACCACAACCGTGTCGCCAACATACGAAGGCATTTCCTGCATCAGGTCTCCAACGAGTTGGTCAAGACCCACGACCGACTCGTGCTAGAAGACCTCAACGTCACATCAATGATGGCCAACCACCGTCTCGCCCGCTGTATCTCCGACGCCGGTTGGGCCGAATTTGCCCGGCTGCTGCGCTACAAGCAGGAGTGGCGCGGCGGTCAATTGGTCGTCGCTGATCGCTGGTATCCGTCAAGCAAGCTCTGCTCGGCCTGTGGGGTCATTAACAGCGACCTGACGCTCGCCGATCGGGTGTTCACCTGCGCCTGCGGGCATAGCGCAGATCGCGATCTCAACGCCGCGGTCAACCTCGCCCGCTGGGGCCAGACTCATCAGGATCACCACATCCAACCCCGGCCCCGCAAGCATGCAGGCCGGGTAAACAATGCCCGCCGACGGGACGGCGCTGACCAGCACCCTGCGTGTGCCGGTGAAACCAGCCCGGTTGAAGCGGGAACCGAAGTTCACGCCGCGTCCGTGGTCTGAACCGACGACGCCCGAGAAGGGCGGTGCCGAACACTCAACCGGAATTGTTCGACACGCTTTAGGGTTGTGCTGGACGGTTAGTCGACCGTCGAGGAGAGGACCCCGCATGTCTGAGAAGTCCGTTGCCGATTTTTGGTTCGATCCGCTGTGCCCGTGGGCCTGGATCAGCTCGCGCTGGATCCTGGAAGTGGAAAAGGTCCGCGACATCGAGGTGAATTTCCGGGTGATGAGCCTGGCGGTGCTCAACGAGAACCGCGAGGGCCTGCCCGATGAATACCGCGAGCGGCTGGCGAAGGCGTTCGGCCCGGTGCGGGTGGCGATTGCCGCCGAGCAGGCCCACGGCGCTGAGGTGCTCGCGCCGCTGTACACCGCGATGGGCACCCGCATTCACAACGAGGACAACAAAGACCTGGACGACGTCATCAAGCAGTCCCTCGCCGAGGTGGGTTTGCCGCCCGAACTGGCCGACGCCGCCAACACTGACGCCTATGACGACGCCCTGCGCAAAAGCCATCACGCCGGGATGGACGCCGTCGGCGACGACGTCGGCACACCGACCATCCACGTCAACGGGGTGGCCTTCTTCGGCCCGGTGCTGTCGAAGATTCCGCGTGGCGAACAGGCCGGCAAGCTGTGGGACGCCTCGGTGACCTTTGCGGCCTACCCCCACTTCTGGGAGCTCAAGCGGACCCGAACCGAGAAGCCCGAATTCGACTAGACCACTCGGGCGGCGACCCGCCGCACGGCCCGCATTGCGCCGGTGAGCACCGGCAGGCAAGGATTGCGGGCATGCGCGTCTACCTCGGCTCTGACCATGCCGGATTCGAGCTCAAGCAGCAGATCATCGACCACCTGAAGGAAACCGGACACGAACCAGTCGACTGCGGCGCCTTCGGCTACGACCCCGAGGACGATTACCCGGCGTTTTGCATAGACGCGGCCACGCGCACCGTGGCCGACCCCGACAGCCTAGGCATCGTGCTCGGCGGGTCGGGCAACGGTGAGCAGATCGCGGCAAACAAGGTGCCGGGGGCCCGCTGTGCGCTGGCCTGGAGCGTCGAGACGGCCACGTTGGCCCGGCAGCACAACAACGCCCAGCTGATCGGAATCGGCGGCCGCATGCACACCGTCGAAGAGGCGCTGTCCTTCGTCGATGCCTTCCTGACCACACCGTGGTCGAAAGCGCAACGCCACCAACGGCGTATCGACATACTCGCCGAATACGAACGCACTCACCAGGCGCCGCCGGTGCCTGGCGCCGCCCAGGCCTGAGGGGCACGCGTGCCCGAAGGGCATACCCTGCATCGACTGGCCCGGTTGCACCAGCGCCGATATGGCGGTGCGGCAGTGGCGGTCTCGAGCCCGCAGGGTCGGTTCGCCGCGGCGGCATCCGCTGTCGACGGTCGGGTGTTGCGGCGCGCGAGCGCGTGGGGGAAGCATCTGTTCCACCACTACGTCGGTGGTTCGACCGTGCATGTGCACCTCGGGCTGTACGGGACCTTCACCGAATGGGCACGGCCGCCCGATGTTGCGATGCCGGCTCCGGTCGGGCAGGTGAGGATGCGGATGGTCGGTGCCGAATACGGCACCGATTTGCGCGGCCCGACGGTCTGCGAGCTCCTCGACGACGCGCAAGTCGCCGATGTGGTGTCCCGACTCGGCCCTGACCCGCTCCGCCGCGATGCCGATCCGGCCTGGCCGTGGGCACGGATCGCCAAGTCGCGCAGGCCAATTGGCGCACTTTTGATGGACCAGACGGTCATCGCCGGCGTCGGCAACGTTTACCGAAATGAGTTGTTGTTCCGCCATGGCGTCGACCCGTATCGAGCCGGCCGGGCGATCGGCGAAGCCGAATTCGACGCCGCGTGGACCGATTTGGTGGAGTTGATGAAAATCGGGTTGCGGCGCGGCAAGATCATCGTGGTACGCCCCGAACACGACCGCGGTGCACCGTCTTACGGCCCCGGTCGGCCGCGGACTTATGTGTACCGGCGTGCCGGGGAGCCGTGCCGGGTGTGCGGGACCACGATCCGCACTGCCGAACTGGAGGGCCGCAACGTCTTTTGGTGCCAATCCTGCCAGACATGAGACAGCCTGCTGCACTATGTCGTGATGAGCAAAGCAGCTCGGCCTGCCAACTTCTCATCTGACCGCAATGGTCTGCTGGGCGGGCACATAGACTGGCCAAGTACCCATAGCCCCATGAACAAGTTCGCAAGCTGCGCGATCGCGACAGCGGTGATGGCTGCCGGTTTTTGGCTTGGCCGGTCTAGGCGCCGCGACGGAAGCTCAGGCGCAACCCGCGCCGCCGCCACCCATACCGAATTGGTGTCCCGGAGACTTTTGGGACCCGTCCTGGGGACAGAACTGGGACCCGAGCTCCTGCCACGGCCCGTGGACAGCACCCCCAAACATCATCAACGGACCTACTTACGTTAACCCTCCGCCGAAAATTATCGTTCCGCCTGGCCGGCCCGGCGGACCCGGCGGACCTGGGGGACCCGGAGGGCCTGGGCCTGGCGGTCCGGGACCTGGTGGCCCTGGCGGACCGGGACCTGGTGGACCTGGTGGGCCTGGCGGTCCAGGAGGACATGAACCTGGTGGCCCTGGAGGTCATGGCGGACATGGGCCTGGAGAACCCGGCGGACCGGGCGAGCCTGCGGGACCTGGTGGGCCTGGAGGACATGAGCCTGGTGGGCCCGGTGGGCCTGGGGGTCCGGGAGGGCATGAACCTGGCGGCCCTGGAGGACCGGGCGAGCCTGGGGGCCCGGGACCGGGTGGACCCGGTGGGCCTGGAGGACCTGAGCCAGGGCCCGGCGCAAATGGGCCGGAACCTGGCGCACCTGGGCCGGGTGGCTCTGAGCCGGGCGCACCGGCGCCGGAACCTGCCGGACCTGCACCCGACGCTGGCGCACCTGCACCCGCACCTGCACCGGACACGGGACCATCCGCCGGAGCTGACTCATCCGGAGGTGGCGGCTCATCTGCCGGTGCGGACTCATCCGGCGGCGGCGATTCATCCGGCGGAGGCGACTCATCTGGCGGAGGCGACTCATCCGGGGGAGGCGACTCGTGAGGCTGATACCGAAGGTGTGAAACCCCGATACCGCGAATTCAGTTCGCAATCAAGCGGTTTCGGGCAAGCAGCAAGGAACTGCCTTGGTGCGCCTGGCAAAACGGTGTGCATCACCGCACCTGCCGATGCCGGTTGCCCGGCTAGGCAGGTGCGGTTTTTGCGGAGCGGTGTAACGCGAGCCGCCCGGCTCAGCCCTTCTTAACCCCAAGTGCCGCATAGATCTCGTCGCTCATCGCCACGCTGCGTGGGTCGGCGTTGGCCTTTGTGGCGTCAAAGCGGTTCATCACGTACGCATAACCGATTCGGTGCTCGAGATCGACGAAACCGAACGAGCCGCCCAGGCCGCCGTGGCCGAAGATCCGTGGGTTGGGTCCGTTGACGCAGCGCTGGTTCAGCATGTAGCCCAGACCCCACCCGTGGTCGGCGACTCGCGGGCCGAGGACCAGATCCGTGTCGAAGCCGCCCTGCGACACCCGGATCAGGTCCATGTGCCGACGGCTGAGCAGTTGCTCTTGCGCCAGCGCGTTGTAGAAGGTCGCCAGTCCCAGCGCTGAGACCTGCCCATTGGTGCCCGGGAACTCGACCTCGCGCCACAACTCAAGATCGTTGGAGCCGACTTCGTCGTCCGGTGCGAACCCCATCGACACGGCCAGGCCGGCCTTGGGGTGTTCAGCCAGCGTGGTGGGGTAGCCAGGCGCGTTGACGTCGGCCAGCATCTGGCGGATGTGGGGTTTCTCCACACGATCGGCGCAACGGCGTTGTTCGGCACGCGACAAACCGATGTGGACCTCGGCGCCCAGCGGCTCGGCGATCTCGGTGCGCAGGTACTGACCGACCGTGCCACCGGTGACCCGGCGGAATACCTCGCCGAGGATGAAGCCGAAAGTGGTCATGTGGTAGCCCTGCGCAGTGCCCGGCTCCCACCACGGTTCGGCGGCGGCCAGTCGCTCGCAGACCAAATCCCAGTCGGTGACCTGCTGCCAGGGCAGTCGCTTACGCGGCCCGATCACCCCCGACCGGTGACTCATCACCATGCGGATGGTGATGGCCTCCTTGCCGGCCTGCCTGAAATCGGGCCAATAGCGAGCCACCGGCGCATCCAGATCCAGCTCACCGCGCTCGACGAGTTGATGGACGCATGTGCTGGTCAGCCCTTTGGTGCCGGACAGCACGGTGCCCAGTGTGTCCACCTGCCACGGCCGGGTACCGGCGCCGTCGGCGGTGCCGGCCCACAGGTTGACGACCAGCTCGCCGTCCACCCAGGCTGCGACCGCTGCACCAATTTCGCGGCGCTGCACAAAGTTCTGCTGGAACGCTTCGCGTACCTTCTCGAAGCGCGACGCGCACGAGCCTTGGATGTTGACGTCGGCCGTGGTGCCAGTGTGCTGAATTGTCAGCCTCCTCAGCCTCGTCGGGCTCGATAGACCTCGGCCCGCCCGGCCTCCACAGCGTAGTCCGCGGCTGTGCCGAGTGCTCGGCTGGAGCGGGCGACGGGAATCGAACCCGCGTAGCTAGTTTGGAAGACTAGGGCTCTACCATTGAGCTACGCCCGCGTGTATTAGTCGAGCGCGACAATACGTCGCGGCAGACATCAAATCCAAATGATGCCATCCCGTGACTTCGTTGCGAGGCCGCTACGGGGACGGCGGGGCTTGGCCGTAGGATCGTCGAGGTCACCGCGGGGTGTAGCGCAGCTTGGTAGCGCATCCGCTTTGGGAGCGGAAGGCCGCAGGTTCAAATCCTGTCACCCCGACCTGCACGTCACAGCCAACGCGCACCGACTATCAGAACACCGTCAGTACAACCGACGAGCAAACCCGTGAAGAGCACCGTCGAGCAGTTGAGCCCCACCCGGGTTCGCATCAACGTTGAGGTGCCTTTCACCGAGCTGCAGCCCGACTTCGACAGGGCCTACAAAGAGCTGGCCAAGCAGGTGCGACTGCCGGGATTCCGTCCCGGGAAGGCACCGGCCAAGCTCCTAGAGGCGCGGGTCGGCCGGGAGGCGATGCTCGACCAGGTCATCAACGAGGCGCTGCCCAGCCGCTACGGCCAAGCCGTCACCGAAACCGACGTGCGTCCGCTGGGCCAGCCCGACATCCAGGTCACCAAGAAGGAATACGGGCAGGAGCTCGTTTTCACCGCGGAGGTCGACGTCCGGCCCGAGTTCACACTGCCCGACCTGAGCGCGCTGAAAATCACCGTGGATCCGATCCAAGTCAGCGACGAGGACGTCGACACCGAACTGCAGTCGTTGCGGGCCCGGTTCGGCACCCTGACCGGAGTCGAACGGCCAGCCGCGACCGGGGACTTCGTCTCGATCGACCTGTCGGCGAACATCGACGGCGAAGATGTGCCCGAGGCAGCGACGAAGGGACTCTCGCATGAGGTTGGCTCGGGCCAGCTCGTCGACGGTCTCGACGACGCGATCGTCGGCCTATCCGCCGGGGAAAGCAAAACCTTCACCACCAGGATGGCAGCCGGACCGCACGCCGGGAAAGAGGCTGAGGTCACCGTGACCGTGGACTCGGTCAAGGAACGCGAGCTGCCCGAACCCGATGACGAATTCGCGCAGCTGGCAAGCGAATTCGACACCATCGACGAGTTGCGCGCCAATCTGGCCGATCAGGTGCGCCGGGTCAAGCGCCTCGAGCAGGCGGAGCAGATCCGCACCGCCACCCTGGATGCCTTGCTCGAGCAGGTCGACATGCCGCTGCCAGAAGCGATCGTGCAGTCCCAAGTGGACAACACCCTGCACAACGCGCTGCATGGGCTCGACCACGACGAAGTCAAGTTCGCCGAAGCGCTGGAAAAGCAGGGCTCGTCGCGCGAGGAGTTCAATGTCGACGCCCGCTCGAACGCCGAGAAAGCGATCAAGACCCAGCTGCTGCTGGACGCGCTGGGCGATGATCTCGACATCCAGGTCAGCCAGCAAGACATCACCGAACGGCTGGTGCTGACGTCACAGCAGTACGGCATCGAACCTCAGCAGTTGCTCGGCTATATGCAGCAGAACAATCAGCTGCCGGCGATGTTCGCTGACGTGCGCCGGGGGCTGACTATCGCGGAGGTGGTCGAGGCGGCCACGGTCACCGACACCGACGGCAACACCGTCGACACTGAGGAGTTCTTCGGCAAGCGCTCCGGGTCGCAGGCCGAGGATGATGGGGAGACGGTGGAGGTCGACGACGTCGGCGAGCACGGCGAATCTGCGGACGCCGGAGAACCGGCGGCTTCGTCCGAGGAGCCGTCGGGTGACACGAAGTGACGCTGTGAGCGAACGCGGGGATTTCGGGGAGTGCGTGACGGCCCCGGTTGGTTAGTGTCGGTGAATACGGAACTCGAGAAAGCAGGTAACCCACCGTGAGCCGTGGGACTGAAATGCGCGCCAACGCGCAGGGTCTGAACCTCGTCGACTCGGTCTATGAGCGTTTGCTCTCTGAGCGCATCATTTTCTTGGGGTCGCAGGTGGACGACGACATCGCCAACCGGCTCTGCGCGCAGATCCTGCTGCTCGCGGCCGAAGACTCCAGCAAGGACATCTCGCTTTACATCAATTCCCCCGGCGGATCGATCAGCGCCGGGATGGCGATCTACGACACGATGGTGCTGGCGCCCTGCGACATCGCCACTTACGGGATGGGGATGGCCGCGTCGATGGGCCAGTTCCTGCTGGCCGCGGGCACAAAGGGCAAGCGTTACGCGTTGCCGCACGCCCGCATCCTGATGCACCAGCCGCTCGGCGGGGTAACGGGCAG
The DNA here is from genome assembly GCA_019236925.1 of Mycobacterium sp. Classification (GTDB taxonomy): domain Bacteria; phylum Actinomycetota; class Actinomycetes; order Mycobacteriales; family Mycobacteriaceae; genus Mycobacterium. The sequence goes on from JAFAID010000008.1 coordinate 9,162, forward strand.
CGCTGCCGACATCGCCATCCAGGCCGAGCAGTTCGCCGTTATCAAGCAAGAGATGTTCCGGCTCAACGCCGAATTCACCGGCCAGCCTATCGAGCGCATCGTGGCGGATTCGGATCGCGACCGCTGGTTCACCGCCCAGGAAGCCCTGGAATACGGGTTCGTCGACCACATCATCACCCGCGCCGAGACCAACGGAGCCCCATCATTATGAACCCCGAACTCCAGCCCCAAGGGCGTTACATCCTGCCGTCGTTCATCGAGCATTCGAGCTTCGGCGTCAAGGAGTCCAACCCGTACAACAAGCTCTTCGAGGAACGCATCATCTTCCTCGGCGTCCAGGTCGACGACGCATCGGCCAACGACATCATGGCGCAGCTGCTGGTGTTGGAATCCCTCGATCCCGACCGCGACATCACCATGTACATCAATTCGCCGGGTGGTGGGTTCACCTCGCTGATGGCGATTTACGACACGATGCAATATGTGCGGGCCGACATCCAGACGGTGTGCCTGGGTCAGGCGGCCTCGGCCGCGGCGGTGCTGTTGGCCGCCGGTACACCGGGTAAGCGGATGGCGCTGCCTAACGCGCGGGTGCTGATCCACCAGCCGTCGTTGTCGGGGGTGATCCAGGGCCAGTTCTCGGACTTGGAGATCCAGGCCGCCGAGATCGAGCGGATGCGCACGCTGATGGAAACCACCTTGGCCCGGCACACCAACAAGGAGCCCTCGGTGATCCGCAAGGACACCGACCGGGACAAAATCCTGACCGCCGAAGAGGCCAAGGACTACGGAATCATCGACACCGTGCTGGAGTACCGGAAGCTTTCCGCGCAGAGCGCCTGAGGTTTCGACGGGCGGAGTTACGTCACCGCCTTCGCCAGTTCGGCGATGTCGGCCGGCCGGACCCGGCAGCACCCGCCGATCAGTCGCCCGCCCGCCGCCAGCCACTGCGCGCCTAACCGCGGCGCAAACCGCGATCGCCCTGCCCATACCCGCCGAGCGCTATCCCAGTGCTCGCCGCTGTTGGGATACACGATCACCGGTTTGCCGGTTTCTCCGGCCGACCCGATCGCCGGCAGCACATCGTCGGGTGCGCAGCAATTGACCCCGACCGCGACAATTTCCCCTACCCCGGCCACTACGGCGAAGGCATCAGCCAGCGGCTGACCAGCGCGGGTGCGCGTGCCGTCGATGGTGTAGCTGAGCCAGGCCGGCACACCGAGCGATCGCACCAGGTTCACCAGCGCCTCGGCCTCATCGGCGTCGGGGATGGTTTCCAGCGCCAGCACATCGGCGCCGGCGTCCGCCAGCACCTCCAGCCGGGGCCGGTGCCAGTCTTGCAGCTGCGCCACGCTAAGCCCGTAGCGTCCGCGGTATTCCGAGCCGTCGGCGAGCGCTGCACCGTAGGGGCCTACCGAAGCGGCGACCCAGCGCCCCGCCACGCCAACGTCGTCGCGTGCGGTCTTGGCGAGTTCGACGCTGCGCCGAAGCAACCGGACGGTTTCGTCGCGGCTGATCCCGCGGGCGGCGAAGGCGTCGAAGGACGCCTGGTAGCTGGCCGTGGTCGCGATCATCGCCCCGGCCCGAAAGAAGGCCTCATGCACCGCGGTGATCTCCTGCGGCGCGTCGACCAGCAGTCGCGCCGACCACAACGCGTCGGAAAGATCATGACCGCGCGCCTCGAGTTCGGTCGCCAGACCGCCATCGACGATTAACGCGGTATCCTCGGGCACGGCGAATCCCACAAGGCCTAATGTAGGGCCGCCGAGCATGTCCGCTCTCGGTCGCATAACGGCCGCGACACGCCAGGGACACAGTGGCGCGTTGGGGCAAGCGTGGGGCCGCCTCAGACGATATGTTCAGGCACACGCGCGAATATCACCGACGCGATTCGGCTCTAACGGTCGCATCGCTGCGGAGCAAGCGGGTAGCGTCGGGAAAATACACGCGGCATAGCACGATCGAACCGGTTAACAGGAAGTAGGCCACCAGCACCATGGCGCGCATCGGAGACGGCGGTGACCTCCTGAAGTGCTCGTTCTGCGGAAAGAGCCAGAAGCAGGTCAAAAAGCTAATTGCGGGCCC
>JAFAID010000039.1 GCA_019236925.1 Mycobacterium sp.
CCACGGCGAATCCGAAACAGCAATATTTGTCCTCAGCGGCCACCCCGACTTCGTGTTCTATGACGGCGAACAAGAGGTACGCATCGCAACCAATCCCGGCGACTACGTCTTCATACCGCCGTATCTGCCGCATCGGGAAGAGAATCCAAGTCCGCACGAGCCGGCCACGGTCGTGATCGCGCGCAGCACGCAGGAGGCGATCGTCGTCAATCTGCCAGAGCTCTACGCGTTGTAGCCCATCACCGCAGTGCAGCCGCCCCAGCTGGGACGGCTGCACTCGGATAAGGGACGAAATGGCTCAGCGGGGCACCACCTCAGGGGTGCCACGGGCCGTAGCCGTGCCAATGGCCCTGGTCATGCGGCTCGCCGTCGAAGTAGAAATCGTCATGGCAACGGCCCCAGTCCCAGTTGTTACCCCAGCCCGGGTCCCAGAACTGACCCGGACACCACTGATAGTCGGGGAACGGCCCGGGGACGGCCTCGGCGACACTCGCCGCACCCAGACCGGCGAACCCTAACCCTGCGGTGGTGATTGCTGTCCTAGCAGCGACGCGAATGATGTTTTTCACGTCCCCGTAGTACCACGCAGAGCCGGCCGACTAAACCCGTTGCCCGCGTGTCGACTTTTCTATGAATCAGCTTGGCGTTGGCTGTTTTACAGCGGCTGCAGTGCGCTAACGTCAACGGGTGGCCAGCACCCGCAAGCTCGTAGCCGCCCTGACCCGACCTGGGCCTCATCGCGTCCTGCGCGGCGACCTGGCCTTTGCGGGCTTGCCCGGCGTCGTCTACACGCCCGAAGCGGGATTGAACCTGCCCGGTCTGGCTTTCGGCCACGACTGGCTCACCGGGGTCGAGCGCTATTCGAGGCTGCTGGAGCACCTGGCGTCGTGGGGCATCGTCGCGGCGGCCCCCGACACCGAGCGAGGACTGGCGCCATCGGTGTTGAACCTGGCCTTCGATTTGGGCACCGCACTCGACATCGTCGCGGGTGTGCGCCTTGGCCCAGGCAAGATCAGCGTGCATCCCAACAAACTCGGCGTGATCGGGCACGGCTTTGGCGGATCGGCCGCGGTGTTTGCGGCGGCCGGAATGAAGGTCAAGCCCGCGGCGGTGGCCGCGATTTTCCCGGCCGTCACCAGCCCGCCCGCCGAACAGCCGGCCGCCACCCTGAGCGTGCCCGGTGTGGTGTTCAGCGCAACCGGCAATGCCAAGAAACTGCGCTCCAACGCCATTGAACTGTCCCGGGCCTGGGACCCAGCCACGCTGCGGGTCATCAACAAAGCTCAGCCAAGCGGGCTCGCCGAGGGCCGTCGGCTGGTCACCGCATTCGGCCTGGGCGGTCCGGATCGCAAGACGCAGAAGGCGGTTCGTGCGTTGCTGACCGGGTATCTGCTGTACGCGCTCGGCGGTGACAAGACATATCGCGAGTTCGCTGATCCAGACGTCCAGCTGCCCAAGACCGTCGCCGTGGAGCAGGAGTCGACGCCGGTCACCCCCGAAGAGAAGTTTGTCGCGCTGCTCAAGGGCTGAATTAAGCTGAGCACCTTCACTGCCCGGCCTGGGGCAATTCGTCTGCGGCGATCTCACACGGAGTTGACCCGTCGGGCTGCGGTTCAGTGGGCGGTAGCGGCGGCGTTTCCGGGGGCGTGACCTCCTGGGCTACCGGCCCGTCGACGAGATCACTTGTGGCTGGCTGGTTTTCAGCGGGCGGTTCGGCCGTGGCGTCTGCGTCGGCAGCGGCCGGCTCAGCGTTCGCGGTGTCGGCGTCATCCGCATCCTCGGTGACATCATCGTCGCCGGCGTTGTCGTCGTCCGCCGTGTCAGCGTCGTCGCCGAATGGATCCTCGTCATCCAGGGGATCATCCAACAGCGGGTCTGCTGACCCCGAGGGATCGGCGAAACCGTCGGCCAACGAACCCAGCAGACCGCCGATACCGTTGACGATCTGGCCGACGAGGCCGCCGATACTGCCGGCAAGACTACCAAGACTGCCCAAATCACCTCCGCTGCTTGATAAGCCGGCGGGATCGCCGAGCGCAGCGGGCAATTCCGGAGCCGCCGCGGGCCCGTCGTCGACGGCATCCGCGGGAATTGATGGCGTCACTGGCGGCGGGGCCGGCGCGGCGGCGGGCACAGTGGGCACCACGTCGGCCGGCGTTGACGGCGCCGGCACGGAAGCCGTGGCCGCGTTCGGACCGCGCGGCACATCGACTACCGGTTGCCAGCTGGGACCCAGTTCACCGGGAATCTCGAAACACACCTCTCGCGAAGAGCTCAGCGCTTCGATGGCCGCATCGAAGGACGCCTGAACTGAGGCGGCGGTCGAGCGCATGGCGGTGAGCCAATCGGCACGAATATCGTTATCTACGTAGGGAGTAATGTGCTGACGGACCAGATCCTCGGCCGCCGATCGATCGCCCGCCCCAGCCGTCACCGTCTGTGCGGCAGCCAGCCAAGCAGGCCGCTCCCCCGGTCTGCGGTCATCGATTGCGACGGCCGCCGCGACCTTGCCGTCGACAAGCTGCCACAGCTTGTCACACAGCGTTGCATAGCCCTCGGCTGCGGCGCGGACATGAGCGGCCACCTCCGCCGCGATGTCGCAGTGCCGCAGCAGAAACCGCGCCGCGGAGTCGGCCCCAGAACCCGTCCAGGCCGCCGCGATCTCGGTTAGCTGCGCGCGTTGCAGCCACAGCGCCTCCTCGATCGTGTTGACCGCGGCCCGAAGCTCCGCGCTGTCGTCGTCGAGCAGCCGGAGGTCGAGTCCGGATTCGGTCTCATACCAGTCAAGAACCTGTGAACCGTTCGCCGTCAGGTCGGGATGCTGATAGCCGAGCAGATGGCATGCCTGCACGTAGGTCTGCGTGTGTTCTACGGCGGGCCGGCCCTCGGCCAGCCGCGCCCCCACGTCGAACCGCTCAGCCATATGCGCCGCTCCTCCTCATCGCTTCGCTCTGCATCGTCGCCGGCGGGCCATATGCGCCGCTCCTCCTCATCGCATCGCTCTGCATCGTCGCCGGCGGGCCATATGCGCCGCTCCTCCTCATCGCTTCGTCCCGAGCGGGAACGTAAGTGTGAGCGCAATCAGCCGCAAGTCAGCTGTGGATCGACGCATACGCCGCGTCGCGTCACCGGTTAGCGTCCGAATCAATATCCGTGTCGGCGAACGGAGGTCGCGGTGCGTCAAGCGGTGGAAGCACGCCAACTTAGCCAGCCCCGTCCGCCCGGCGGAGGGTTGCGGCGGGTGTCGGTTTACGCCGATTCCTTCCACGTCGACTTGGTGTTGTCGGCGGAAGTACCTATTGGGTCGCTGATACCACCGATCGTGGACATTCTGGCAACGCAAGGTAGCCCGCGCGCTGAGCCGGTGGCTGTTCGGCATCAGCTTTCCCTTCCGGGAAACATCGCGCTGGATCCAGCGAAGACGTTGTCCCAATTAGGGATCCGTGACGGCACCACACTGATTCTGACCAGTTCGTCGACGGTCTTAACGCCGCCGCGTTTCGACGACGTCGCGGAGGCGGTATCGATGTCGCTCGCCGCCATCGTGCGGCCTTGGACCCGGCAAACGGCCCGGCTCGTCAGCATCCTGGCGGCTAGCTGCCTGGCGGGCACAGGCGCGGCGGTCTTGATTCGAACCTCTTTTGATACCAACGGTGCTCGCCGCAGCGGGTGTGCCGTCGTCGCCGCGGTGGCCGGTTTCATCGCTCTGCCAGCGGCGGTAGTCGCCTTTCGCGTGTTTCGCGACAGGACTGCCGGGCTCGCATTGGGTCTGGCGGCTAGCGGATTCGCCGCACTCGCGGGCCTCCTCGCGATTCCGGGCAACGTGGGAGCGCCGAATGCGCTGCTTGCGACGGCAGCCACCGCGACGTCGGCAACCGCCATACGGGTAATGAGTTGCTGGGTAACCGTCTTCACCGCATTGGCGTGTTTCGCGGGGTTCGAAACGGCCGCGGCTGCGGTGGGCGCAGTCACCGCCGCGCCGCTACAGGCGATCGGTGCGGCATCGGCGGCGATATCGCTGGTGCTGGTCGAAGCGTCGGCACCATTGTCGATCATGCTGGCAGGGCTGTCGTCACAAGTGATGCCGGAGTCGGATGCCGCTCGCGTGAAACCTCTGCTCGCTCCACATCGACTGAACGAAAGCGCAATTCGTGCCAACACTTGGCTAACCAGCCTGGTCGCTGCATTCTCCGCGGCGGCGGCGCTGGGAGCTATCGGCGCGGCAGTCGGAACGTACTTCACCGGTGGCCGAGGCATGGCTGGCATCGCATTCACCACCATCACCGGCGGTGTGCTGTTGCTGCGGGCGCGCTCACACCGTGACCTAGCGAGATCTGTACCGCTGGCCGTAGCCGGAATAGTCACGCTCAGCGCCACTCTCGCCATCGCGGCCATTACCTATCCGCTGCACACGCCGTACATAGTGGCTGCGTCGACGATGCTGGCCGCCGCCGCGCTATGCCTCGGTTTCATCGCCCAAACAATGACGTTCTCACCGGTCGGGCGACGAAGTGTAGAACTGCTGGAGTATCTCGCGTTGGCCGTCATCGTGCCGCTGGCGTGCTGGATCTGCGGGCTTTACGGCGCTGCGCGTGGCATGAACCTGCTATGACCGTGGCCGCATTCAGTGCGCTGCGGTGTGCGACGGCGGTGGTAATCGCCGCACTGTCGCAATGTGGAGTACCAGCCGCGCGTGCGGTCTCGCCGCCGCCGATCGATAGCAGCCGACTCCCCGCGCCGGCACCAGCAAAGCCGCCGCAGCCAACTGTCCAGCGGGAGATATGCGCAGTGCCATCCATGACTCCTGATGCGGACCGGGCGAACGCCTCCGGCCAACTCGCCGGGCTTGATCTGCCGCAGGTTTGGAGGCTGACACGTGGTTCGGGCCAACGGGTCGCCGTCATCGACACCGGGGTTGCGCCGCACTCACGGCTGCCCGACACGGCAGCGGGCGGGGATTACGTATTCACCGGAGACGGCACCCAGGATTGTGACGGACACGGGACCACCGTGGCCGGGATCATCGCCGCCGCACCGGATCCGCATCATGCGGATGGTTTCAGCGGGGTCGCCCCGGGTGTCAGTTTGATCAGCATCCGCCAGTCCAGCGCCAAGTTCGGCGCGGTGGCGGATTCGTCCAACTCCGGCTTCGGAGATGTCAGCACCATGGCAATGGCGGTTCGTGCCGCAGCGGATTTCGGTGCCTCCGTGATCAATATCTCCTCGGTTGCCTGCGTCCGCACCGGGTCGGCGCTCGACGACCGCGCACTCGGCGCCGCATTGTCCTATGCGGTCGACGTCAAGGACGCCGTCGTGGTGGTCGCCGCCGGCAACACCGGCGCCGGGCAGTGCCCTACTCAGCCACCGGAAGCTACCTGGGACACGGTGACGGTTGTTGTGAGTCCGGCTTGGTACGACGACTACGTACTTACCGTGGGCTCGGTGAACGCGCACGGCGAACCGTCGTCGTTCACCCTTGCCGGACCTTGGCTGGATGTCGCTGCCCCCGGCGAGGGGGTGACTTCGCTAAGTCCGTCGGGTGATGGATTAGTGAATAGCCTTGGTGGGCCGAACGGTTCGAGTCCGCTTTCTGGCACCAGCTACGCCGCTCCGGTGGTCAGCGGTTTGGCGGCGCTGATCCGATCCCGGTTCCCGAAGCTGACGGCTCGCCAGGTGATGCACCGCATCGAGGCCACCGCGCATCATCCACCCGGCGGGTGGGATCCTCGGGTCGGCGCGGGCGTTGTCGACTTTCTGGCCGCCGTCAGCACCGACCCGCCGGCGAGCCCGGCTGCTTTGCCGCCACGCACACGGGTGCCGGTTGCGCCGCCCCCGCTTCCTGCGCCGGCGCACCACGGTTCGCGGGACACGGCGTTCATTGGCGCAGCGATCTGCGCTGGCGTGCTGGCGGTAACGCTAACCACCGCCGCACTGACGGCCCGACTACGAAGAGCCAGCGGACGAACTAGACCCGACTGCGTTAACCCCGCCGGGGAGGGTGTCCTGGGCGACTGAGGCGTTCGCCCTGCTCAATTCCGGACCCGCAGGCAGTTTGGCTAATAGCGGCCACGGCGCCGGGATCGCTGTATCCGGCAGGCCCAGGTCATGTGCAGCGTCGTCATCGTGGATCGCGAATCGCACCCCGGTGTCGGTTATCAGGTATCGGGTGCCGGCGCGGGGGTTGGCTCCGGACAGGCCGGTGGCACGTACATATGCAGTGCGCCCAGGGGGAAGATAGACGGCGTCGAGCGCCGGGCCCTTTCCGTCTGCCTGCGATAACTTCACCGGCTCCTGGTCCGCCGGGACTGGTAGGCCGCCGGTCAGAAACGAAATCTCGGCGCCGCCCGACGCCGTATGCACCCATCTGACACATAGCGCCGTACCGCCGGGATTCAACGTCGACGGCGCCCGGTTGGGAAAGGTGTCGACTGCCAATTCGGTCACAATCGGAGTTTCGCGGATGATGTCGGGCGCGACGGAGATGGCGGTGCGGGTACCTCGCGAGTCGGTGAATCGGAGCAGATCCGCGGCAACCTGCCCGATCCGCTGAATCCCGTGACCGAGTACGACGTAATGCTCGTCGCCGTCGGCGCGCGCGACTCTGAGCACACTGCCGACCGGAAATCCCGGCAGCGCGGCCGGCCCCCGGCCGCCGGTGTTAGGAATCCGCGGCGCCGTGATGGGCGGTGCTTCTGGGATCGCATTCAGTAGCGTCGGCGATACGGCCAACGGGACCCGACCTTCCAGCCCCAGTGCACGTACAACCGCAGGTTCATCCAGATTCACCACGGCTCGGCGACCGTCGTAAAGCAGGTAGGTCGACCCGCCGGAGGGCCTGACCAGCACGGATTGTTCACCGGCCAGAAGGTGGGACAGCGGTCCCTCGGCCGAGCCGATGACGACCGTCGTGTTCGGTGCGGCCTGTTCGCCGCCGTCGCAGACCGCCCACCGGACTTGGTCCTCGGCGAGTGGGATAGCCAGAAATTGCGGAGCGCCGGGGATGCCCAACAGGGGCCCCCTCTTGCTGCGGCCCAATTCGGACTCAGGTATCGGCTGCGGGTCAGCGTTCGTTTTCACAATCAGCCTGGCCGACGCCAGATTCAGGACCGGATGCAGGGTTTCACCTACCCGGACGTACAGCGCCCCCGACTGTTTGCCCATCACGATCGGCGCGTTCGCCACCGCTGGTTGTGGGCGCACCATGCCCAGGACTGCGTATCCAGCCAGCAGGATGATCGCCAACACTGAGCCGGCCATTAGCGACTGCATCGACGCGCGGAGCGACTCGTTAACCGCGCGGATGTCCCTGCCCAGTAGCGCGCATTCGATACGGCGCAGCAGAAAACGGTACCCGCTGACGTGCAGCCGGGTGGTCGGTTGCCATGCCATCAGTCCCCCGGGATCAGTCGGCATCACGATATTCCGTGGTCAGCCAGCGCTTCGCCAGCTATCCACAGCCCCGGCCTCACCGCCGCCGATGTGACCGTGGGCCCGATTCTCGTTAAAATCGCCACGTGCGCACTCACTATCTGAGCCGTCTCGAGTCCCCGCTGGCCAACAAGGGTGCCTGGTCACGCAGGTTTCGCTGGGCTGGCCTGAGCGCTGCCGCGGTGCTGGCCGCTGGTGTCCTGCTGGTCGCGCCCAGCGCCGTTCCCCGGGCCGTCCCGTCGGCCGGCGCCGACAACTGCCCGGACGTCGCGCTGACCTTCGCTCGCGGCACCGACGAGCCGGCCGGTCTGGGACATGTCGGCCAGGCCCTCGTCGACAGCCTGCGGCAGAGCACCGGCAAGAACATCGACGCCTACCCGGTCAACTACAAGGCCAGCCTGCTGCAGCTGCACGGCGGCGACGGCGCCAACGACGCCATCAAGCACATCAAGGATGTGGCCGACAAGTGCCCGAACACCCCGCAGGTGCTGGGCGGATACTCGCAGGGCGCGTCGGTGATCGACATCGTCACCGGGGTTCCCATTGGCGGCATCGGCTGGGGTGCCTCGCTGCCGCCCCAATATGCGAACAACGTCGTCGCGGTGACCACCTTCGGAAACCCGGCCGACCGCAGCGGTGGGCCGATATCGCAGCAGAGCCAGCTGTTCGGCGCCAAAGCCATCGACTTCTGCAACCCCGAAGACCCGATCTGTCACGCGGGCCCGGGCAACCAGTGGAGCGGGCACACCGAGGGCTACGTGCCGGTTTACACCAGCCAGGCCGCCAGCTTCGTCCAGACCAGGCTTCTCTCGCTGCTGGCCCCCGCGGCGCCCCAGGGTCCGATGGGCATGCCACCTGGGCCGTTAGGCCTGCCACCTGGGCCGATGGGCGTGCCGCCCGGGCCCGGAGGCCAACCACCAGCGAACGTCGTGGTCGATCAGCCGACGGTGTTGCACTGACGGCTCCCTCCGCGCGCTGACCGCTGGTCGGCAACGTAATATCGGCGCATGACGCTGCGCTCGATAGATCCACCGCAACAGTCGATTACAGGCAAGTTGGGCAGGTTCGCCGTCGGCGCGCTGCTCGCCGCGGGGTTGATGCTTGCGCCCGCGACGCTGATCCCGACGGCATCGGCCTCCTGCCCCGACGTCGACGTGGCCTTCGCTCGCGGCCGACTGGAATCGCCCGGCGCCGGCGTCGTCGGCAACGCCTTCATCAGCGCGCTGCGGTCGAAGGTCAACAAAAACGTGAGTCTCTACGCGGTGCGCTACCCCGCCGACAACGAGGTCGACGTCGGTGCCAACGACATGAGCGCCCACGTCCAATCCACGATCAACAACTGCCCAAACACCCGCGTGGTGCTGGGCGGCTACTCGCTGGGCGCGGCGGTCACCGACGTTGTGGTGGCGGCCCCCATCGCGGCGTTCGGCTTCACCGAACCGCTGCCGCCCGGCGCCGACCAGCACATCGCGGCGGTCGCCCTGTTCGGCAACGGCAGCCAGTGGGTCGGGCCGATCACGAACTTCAACCCGGCCTACAACGACCGAACCATCGACTTGTGCCACGGCGCCGATCCTGTGTGTAATCCGGCCGACCCCCACACCTGGTCCGATAACTGGCCGCAGCACTCCGCGTCGCAATACATCCAGGCCGGCATGGTCAATCAGGCCGCCGACTTCGTTGCGGGCAAGCTGCGGTAATCGTTCCGGCTGCTGGAACCGCTAAGTGAACCCTGCAGGCGGTTTCAGCAAGTCATTAGTTTTGCTCGATAATATCCGCTCATGAAATTTGCCCCGATTGACCCACGAGGGGAGCTTTGCGGCAGGTCAACGGCCGCAAAGCGGGCAGTCGGCTTGGCGGGTGCCGCGTTGCTCGCCGCGGGGCTGCTGATCGCCCCGGCACTGGCGCCCTTCCCGGCCAGCGGACCGATTCCGAAGGCGTCGGCGGGGTGCCCAGATGCCGAAGTAGATTTCGCCCGCGGCCGAGAAGAAGTCCCCGGCGTCGGCGAGGTCGGCCAGGCCTTCATCAACTCGCTGCAATCGAAGGTGCCGCACATGACGATCGGCTCGTACGGGGTGAACTACCCCGCCGACGTCAGCGTCACCAAGGGCTCCAATGACATGAGCGCCCACGTGCAACAGATGGCCGCGAGTTGCCCCAACACCAAACTGGTGCTCGGCGGCTACTCACTGGGTGCGGCGGCGGCTGACGTCGTGATCGCAATGAACAAACCCGGATTCGGCTACACCGATCCCCTGCCACCGGCGATGGATCAGCACGTCGCGGCGGTCGCGCTGTTCGGCAACGCCACCCAACGGGTGGTCGGCGATATCCCCGGTCCCAGCCCGGGCTTCGCCGGCAAGATCGTCGACCTGTGCGCGGCCGGCGACCCGATCTGCACCGGCGGCATCCAGGATCTGCACTGGCACTCGCATTTACAGCCGTCCTACATCACTTCCGGGCTGGTGGACCAGGCGGCGAACTTCGTCGCCGGCAAGCTGTAGTCAAAGCTCAGTCGCGCGTACGTAATTCGCGAGTGATCAGAGTGCGCGCCTGCAATTCGTTCTCCGGCGGATAGTCCACGCCGATCAGCGTCAAACCCCGCGCCGGCGCGGCAGCGAAGTCGCTGGACCGCTGCGTTGAGGTGAGCAGCCCGTGGCACCACGCGGGGGTACGGCGGTGTTCGCCGACCGCCAGCAGCGCGCCGACCAGCGAGCGCACCATCGACCAGCAGAATGCGTCGGCGGTGACGTATGCGGTGATCAGATGACCATCATGGGTCCAGTCCAGCCGCTGTAGATCGCGAATAGTGGTGGCGGCCTCGCGATGACGGCAAAACGCGGCGAAGTCGTGCAATCCCACCAGGTTTCGAGACGCTTCCGTCATCGCGTCCACATCGAGCAGCCGCGGCCAGGCGGTGATGTAGCGGGCCTGATGCGGCTCCACCCCGTAGGGAGCAGTGGAGAGCCGATACACGTAATGACGGCGCAACGCCGAGAATCGTGCGTCGAAACCCGCAGGGGCACGGATAATCCGGCGGATCCGAACGTCGGTGGGCAGCAGCCGGCCCAGACGCCGGACCAGCGGCAGGAATTCGGGTTCGGTTGGCCGGGGCGAACGAGGGTAGGCATTGGGCAGCGCATCCGCCGCAACGTCGACATGGGCGACCTGACCGGTGGCATGCACGCCGGTATCGGTACGCCCGGCGGCACGCAACCGCAGCGGCGACCGAAACACCGTCGAGAGCGCCTCCTCGAGAATGCCCGCAACCGTGCGCTGACCCGCTTGCGTTGCCCATCCGGCGAAATCCGTGCCGTCATAGGCGATATCGAGCCGGAGACGAACGCACCCGCCATCGGCGTCGATGGCGGGCACGTCGTTCAACGGCGAACCGCTAGGACTTGTCACCGTCCTCGTCCTCGGCTTCGGGCTCGGCGGCTTCTGGCTCAGCGGCCTCCGCCTCGGCTTCCGGCTCCGGCGTCGCGGTCTCGGCCTCGGTGGTCTCCGCCTCAGCGGTCTCGGGCTCAGCCTCGGCCGCAACCTCTTCGGCCTCCGGTGCGGCCTTCGGAGCGGCCTCGGGTGCAGCCTTCTTTGCAGCGGCCTTCGACGCGCCCGCCCGACGCGCACGTTCGGCTTCCGAGGTGACCGTCTTCTCCTGCACCAGCTCGATCACCGCCATCGGGGCGTTATCGCCCTTGCGTGCCTCGACTTTGATGATGCGGGTGTAGCCGCCGTCGCGGTCGGCGAAGAACGGCCCGATCTCGGCGAACAGGTTGTGCACTATGTCCTTGTCGCGGATCTTCTTGAGCACCTCACGCCGGTTGTGCAGCGTGCCCTTCTTGGCGTGGGTGATCAGCTTCTCGGCGTAGGGCCGCAACGCCCGAGCTTTGGTCTCGGTTGTCTTGATCCGGCCGTGCTCGAACAGCGCCGTCGCTAAGTTGGCCAGAATCGCCTTCTGGTGCGACGGCGACCCGCCGAGGCGAGGACCCTTGGTGGGCTTGGGCATTGCTGACGCTCCTGTTCTTCCTAACGTCGACTGCTAGAGCTGTTCGGTTTCCGCGTAGTCCTGGTCGTCGTAAGCACCCTCGCTCGACCAGGTGCCGGTGGCCACGTCGTAGCCGGCGACCTCCGACGGGTCGAAGCTGGCGGGGCTGTCCTTGAGCGACAGACCCAGCTGGTGCAACTTGACCTTCACCTCGTCGATCGACTTCTGCCCGAAGTTGCGGATGTCGAGCAGATCGGACTCGGTGCGCGAGACCAGCTCGCCGACGGTGTGCACACCCTCGCGCTTGAGGCAGTTGTACGAGCGCACGGTCAGATCCAGGTCGTCGATCGGCAGCGCGAACGACGCGATGTGGTCCGCCTCGGCCGGCGACGGCCCGATCTCGATGCCCTCGGCCTCGATGTTGAGTTCGCGTGCCAGACCGAACAATTCGACCAGCGTCTTACCCGCCGATGCCAACGCGTCACGCGGGCCGATCGAGCTCTTGGTTTCGACGTCGAGGATCAGCTTGTCGAAGTCGGTGCGCTGCTCGACACGGGTGGCGTCCACCTTGTAGGTCACCTTGAGCACCGGCGAGTAGATGGAATCGACTGGGATGCGGCCGATTTCGGCGCCCGACGCCTTGTTCTGCACAGCCGGGACGTAACCGCGGCCACGCTCGACGACCAGCTCGATCTCGAGCTTGCCCTTGTCGTTCAGCGTCGCGATGTGCATCTCGGGGTTGTGCACGGTGACACCGGCCGGCGGCACGATGTCGCCCGCGGTGACCTCGCCCGGGCCCTGCTTGCGCAGATACATCGTCACCGGCTCGTCCTCCTCCGAGGACACCACCAGGCTCTTGAGATTCAAGATGATGTCGGTGACGTCTTCCTTGACGCCTGGCACGGTGGTGAACTCGTGCAGCACGCCGTCGATGCGGATGCTGGTGACGGCCGCGCCGGGAATCGACGACAGCAGCGTGCGGCGCAGCGAGTTACCAAGCGTGTAGCCAAATCCCGGCTCCAGCGGCTCGATGACGAACTGCGAACGGTTGTCGTTGATGACCTCTTCGGACAGGGTGGGTCGCTGTGAGATCAGCATGGTGTTTCTTCTCCTTCTCGGCACCCGCTATTTGATGCCGCTTCGTTCTCCCGCGTCGACCCGCTGCGCCCGGCTTCGCCGCGCTTGCGATCGCCGCAGACCTGCGCCGGCGGCGCAGGGGGTCTTGCTACTTCGAGTAGTACTCGACGATCAGCTGCTCGGTGAGTGGGACGTCGATCTGCGCCCGCTCCGGCAGTTGGTGGATCAGGATGCGTTGCCGCTCGCCGACCACCTGCAGCCAGCTGGGGATCGGTCGGTCGCCGGCGGTCTCGCGCGCGATCTGGAACGGCACGTTGTTCAGTGACTTGTCCTTCACATCGATGATGTCGTACTGCGACACCCGATAGCTGGGGACGGTCACCTTGACGCCGTTGACCGTGAAGTGGCCGTGGCTGACCAACTGCCGAGCCATCCGGCGGGTACGAGCAAGCCCGGCGCGGTAGACGACGTTGTCCAGCCGGCTCTCCAGGATCTGCAGCAGTCGCTCACCGGTCTTGCCGGTGTGCCGCGTAGCCTCTTCGTAATAGCGCCGGAACTGCTTCTCCATGACGCCATAGGTGAAGCGGGCCTTCTGCTTCTCCTGCAGCTGCATCAGGTACTCGCTCTCCTTGATCCGCGCGCGGCCGTGCTGGCCGGGCGGGTAGGGGCGCTTCTCGAACGCCTGGTCGCCACCGACGAGGTCGGTGCGCAACCGGCGTGATTTCCGTGTGACGGGTCCGGTGTAACGAGCCATTGTTTGTCTCTTCTCCTAGACTCGCCGACGCTTGGGCGGACGGCAGCCGTTGTGCGGCTGGGGGGTGACATCAGAGATCGCGCCGACCTCCAACCCGGCGGCCTGCAGCGACCTGATCGCGGTCTCGCGGCCCGAGCCCGGGCCCTTCACGAACACATCGACCTTGCGAACCCCATGCTCCTGGGCTTTGCGGGCGGCGTTCTCGGCGGCCAGCTGCGCGGCGAACGGCGTCGACTTACGGGAACCCTTGAAGCCGACATGGCCCGACGATGCCCAGGCGATGACGTTGCCCTGCAGGTCGGTGATCGTCACGATCGTGTTGTTGAACGTGCTCTTGATGTGGGCGGCGCCGTGCGGGACGTTCTTCTTTTCCCGCCGCCGGGTCTTCTGACCCTTCTTGGGAGCGGCGGCGGCCTTCTTGGCTGGGGGCATGACTTACTTCGCCTTCTTCTTGCCTGCGATGGTGCGCTTGGGACCCTTGCGGGTACGCGCGTTGGTCTTGGTGCGCTGGCCGCGCACCGGCATGCCGCGGCGGTGCCGGAGGCCCTGGTAGCAGCCGATCTCGATTTTGCGACGGATGTCGGCCTGCACCTCACGGCGCAGGTCACCCTCGATCTTGAGATTGGCCTCGATGTAATCGCGCAAGTGGGTCACCTGGTCGTCGGTGAGGTCCTTGGTGCGCAGGTCTTTGTCGATCCCGGTGGCGGCCAAAATTTCGTTCGACCGGGTACGGCCAACGCCGTAAATGTAGGTCAACGCGACCTCCATGCGCTTGTCGCGCGGGAGGTCAACGCCCACAACTCGAGCCATGGGTGGCATTCCTTCTGTTCGCGGAGGTCTGATCCCAGTCCGTTCCCGGCTGACTGCTCCGGGGTCCGGCCTCCGTTCCGGACGTAGATGAGCTGGCCCATCTCTAAAGATTCCAGCCGCTCACTGGTGCTGGGAGGTCTGCATTCAGTTGTCGGGGTCTAACTGTCCGGTTCTCCCCCAGAGGGGGGACCCCCACCTCGGGCCGGGGTATCGTCACCGGACGGCAGGCGGGGCCTAGCCCTGGCGGCAACCCGCTGCGCCCGGCTACGCCGCGCTTGCGATCGCCGCTAGCCCTGGCGCTGCTTGTGGCGGGGATCGGAGCAGATCACCATGACCCGCCCATGCCGACGGATCACCCTGCACTTGTCGCAGATCGGCTTGACGCTCGGGTTCACCTTCACGGCTGTTTCGATCCTGTTCTGTCTACTCGTTGGTTTTTGGTTCGGGCTTTATTACTTGTAGCGGTACACGATGCGGCCGCGGGACAGGTCGTAGGGAGATAACTCCACCACCACCCGGTCCTCAGGCAGGATACGGATGTAGTGCTGCCGCATCTTGCCGCTGATGTGGGCAAGCACCTTGTGGCCGTTCTCCAGCTCGATGCGGAACATCGCATTGGGCAGGGGCTCGACCACGCGGCCCTCGACCTCTATGGCGCCGTCCTTCTTGGCCATAACTTTCCAGAAATCCTCGTCTTTGGTTTCGTTGCTTCTACGCCCGGATCGGCGCAGCATTTGCTGGCGTTGCAACGTGAGCCGGTGACAGGAAATTCCTAGGACTGGGCACGCAAAAAACCAGCGCGATGACGCACCGTTGGTCCACGATACCCGCTCATTCCGGCTGGCCAAAATCGCTCTGAGCGGAAACGGGCCTGCCGACCTGACGCCGCACACCCGGCCTGACAAGCGCATACTTAAGCCCAATGACACGTCCCGATGCCCAGACCCGTAAACCAGTGATGCTGACCGTCGACGACGATCCCGCGGTGTCCCGGGCGGTTGCCAGGGATCTGCGGCGCCACTATGGCGAGGCGCACCGGATCGTGCGGGCGGAGTCGGGTCCCGATGCATTGGAAACCCTCAAGCAGCTCAAACTGCGGGGTGAGACGGTCGCCATGCTCGTCGCCGACTATCGGATGCCGCAGATGACCGGTATCGAATTCCTCGAGCACGCGATGGACCTGTATCCGGCGGCACGGCGGGTGCTGCTGACCGCCTACGCCGACACCCACGCCGCCATCGACGCCATCAACGTCGTCGATCTCGACCATTACCTGCTCAAGCCGTGGGATCCACCCGAGGAAAAGCTGTATCCCATCATCGACGCGCTGCTGGACGCCTGGAAGCGGGCCCCGGAACACCCCATCCCCCACACCAAGGTGATCGGGCACCGCTGGTCGGCGCGGTCCTGGCAGGTCCGCGACTTTCTGGCCCGCAACGGCCTCTACTACAACTGGTTCATGGCCGACGACCCCGACGGCGAACAGCTGTTGCGGGCCGCCGGCCAGGACGGCCTGCGGCTCCCCGTCGTCGTCACCGAGGGCGGCGACACCCTCGTCGAACCCAGCGACGCCGAATTGGCCGACACGTTGGGCCTCACCACCACGCCGTCGCAGGAGTTCTACGACCTGATCGTGGTCGGCGGCGGGCCGGCGGGCCTGGCCGCTGCCGTCTACGGCGCCTCCGAGGGGCTGCGCACGGTGCTCATCGAACGCACCGCGACGGGCGGTCAGGCCGGCCAGAGCTCGCGGATCGAGAACTATCTGGGCTTTCCGGACGGGGTGTCGGGCGGCCAGTTGGCCGATCGGGCGCGCAGACAGGCGGAGAAGTTCGGCGCCGAACTCATCACCGCCCGCGCCGCCACCGCCCTGGAGGTCAACGGGGCCAAGCGCACCATCCGCTTCGCCGACGGCGGCTCCATCGACGCGCACGCGGTCATCCTGGCCACCGGCGTCTCCTACCGTCAGCTGGCGGCAACCGGCTGCGCCGAGCTGACCGGGCGCGGGATCCACTACGGGGCAGCCGTCTCCATTGCCTCCGAATGCCAGGGCGAAGAGGTATACGTGATCGGCGGGGCCAACTCGGCGGGCCAGGCCGCGATGTATCTGTCCCGCCAGGCCAAATCGGTGACCATTGTCGTGCGTGCCCCGTCGTTGGAGGCCTCGATGTCGTACTACCTGATCCAACAGATCGAGCAGACCCCCAACATCAATGTGCGCACCTGCACCGAAGTTCAGTGCGCTACCGGAACCGATCATCTGGAGAAGCTGACCCTGATCGACAATCGGACTGGCCAGACCGACGATGTCACCTGCGGCCGGATGTTCATCTTCATCGGCGCCGCGCCGCGCACCGACTGGCTTGACGGGGTCGTCGCCCGCGACGACCGCGGCTTCATCCTCACCGGCCCCGATCTGCGGAACGTCTGCGGATGGACGCTGGACCGTCCACCGCATCACTTGGAAACCAGCGTGCCGGGCGTGTTCGTGGCGGGCGATGTACGGGCCGATTCCGCCAAACGGGTCGCGGCCGCGGTCGGTGAAGGATCGATGGCCGTAATGCTGGTCCACCGCTATCTGGCCGAATCATGACCGCCGCCAACCAACTCCCGTGCGACGCCGACGAGCTGCGCACCCTGTTCTTGTTCGAGGCGCTCTCCGACGAGCAGCTCGATGTGTTGTGCACCAACGGCCACATCCAGCACTACGAACCGGGACCGATCATCGTTGAGGGCGAGGAGGCGACTTGCTTCTACGTCCTCATCGAAGGGGAGCTGGCGATGTCGAAGCTCTCCGGCGGCCAGGCCATCGAGACCAACCGGACATCACAGCGCGGCGTGTATTGCGGTGCCTGGCGGGCGTTCACCGGCGGGAAGCAAAAGCTCTACGACGCGTCGGTGCACGTGACCAAGCCATCCCGGTTCTTCGTCATGGACGCGCCGGTGTTCGCCAAGTTCATGAAGGACCAATTTCCGATGGCGGTTCACCTGCTCGACGGCATCGCCGTGGGCACCGACCGGACCCGCAGGATCATCGACAACCGAGAGAAGCTGCTCGCGCTGGGCCGGTTGTCGGCCGGGCTGACCCATCAGCTGAACAATCCCGCCGCGGCGATCGCGCGGGCCGCCGACGAGCTGCGCGGCCGGATCTCCCGGATGCGCGGGAAACTGGCGATGCTCGCCGACGGCACCGTCAGCCCTGAAACGCTGAACGCATTGGTGCGGCTGCAGGAGGCGGTCGCCGAGCAGGTCGCCAAATCGGCGTCGCAGCACCTGACCGCGCTGGAAACCGCCGACCGCGAGGACGCCGTCGGCGAGTGGCTGGAGGACCACGACGTCGACGGCGGCTGGGACATCGCGCCGACACTCGTCGAAGGCGGCGTCGACACCGACTGGCTGGAGCGGATTGCCGCGACCGCCGAGGAATTGGATGCTTCGGCTTCGTTGGAGGAGGCGGTCCGCTGGATCAGCTACACCATCGAAAGCGAGCTTCTGATGAATCAGATTTCCGAAGCGAGCAAACGGATTTCGGTACTGGTTGCCGACGCCAAGCAATATTCCCGGATGGACCGGGCCCCGTTCGATGTGGCCAATGTGCACGAACTGCTGCGCAGCACGCTGGTGATGTTCGCCGATCGATTGACCAAAGACAGCGGCAAGCAACCCGGCGCGATCACGGTGGTCAAGGAATTCGACCAATCGCTTCCCGAAATCCCTTGCTTTCCAGGCGATCTCAACCAGGTCTGGACGAACATCATCGACAACGCACTGGCAGCGATGCGGGATCAGGGCGGCACGCTCACCATCCGCACCGGTAGGGAAGGCGAGAAGCTGGCCCGCATCGAGATCTGCGACACCGGCCCCGGCATCGCCGCCGAGGTACGCGAGCATATCTTCGAGCCCTTCTTCACCACCAAACCGGTCGGGGAAGGCACCGGCCTCGGGCTGGATTTGGCGTGGAACATCATCGTCAAAAAGCATCGCGGGGATTTGCGGGTGGAATCCGTGCCCGGCGACACCCGGTTCATCGTGTTGCTGCCGCTGGAAAAGCCGCCCGCCGAGGATTTGGCGGCGCCCGACCTGGATGAAGAACTAGCGGAATAGCCGCATCACGCGACCGGTTGGAGACACCATGACTGATACTCAAGCTGGTTCCACGAGTGGCCCCAACCTTGGTCGGTTCGGATCGTTCGGCCGCGGCGTCACCCCGCAGCAGGCCAAAGACATCGAGGCCCTCGGCTATGGGGCCGTCTGGGTAGGCGGCTCACCGCCGGCAGAGCTGGAGTGGGTGGAACCCATCCTGGAAGCGACGACCACGCTGCAGGTGGCCACCGGCATTGTCAACATCTGGTCGGCGCCGGCCAAGCCGGTCGCCGAGTCGTTCCACCGCATCGACAAGGCTTACCCGGGCCGATTTCTGCTGGGTATCGGCGTCGGGCATCCCGAGGCGATCAGCGAATACCGCAAGCCCTACGACGCGCTGGTTGAGTACCTCGACCGGCTCGACGACTACGGCGTGCCCGCCGAGCGCCGGGTGGTTGCCGCGCTGGGCCCGCGGGTGCTCAAGCTTTCGGCGCAGCGCAGCGCCGGCGCGCATCCCTACCTGACCACGCCCGAGCACACCGCGTACGCCCGCGAATTGATCGGCCGGTCGGCGTTTTTGGCGCCCGAGCACAAGGTGGTGCTGACCACCGACGCGGATCGCGCCCGTGCCGTCGGCCGCAAGGCACTCGATATTTACCTCAACCTCGCCAACTACCTGAACAACTGGCGGCGGCTGGGCTTCACCGACGACGACGTCACTCGCCCGGGCAGCGACCGCCTCGTCGATGCCGTGGTCGCCTACGGCACGACCGACGCGATCGCCGCCCGGCTGAATGAACACCTCGACGCCGGCGCCGACCACGTGGCCGTTCAGGTCCTGACCAAAAATGAGAGCCTGGTCTCGGCGCTGGCCGAATTGGCCGGACCGCTTGGACTGAATCAGTCTTGACGAAGCAGAGGGGGACCACCTAGATGAACGAGGCGGTATCGCTGAAACCTGACCTGGGCCGATTCGGCGTCTGGCTGGCATTCCGCTCCCTGCCACCCGAACTCGCCGCGCAAATCGAATCGCTCGGTTACGGCGCCGCCTGGGTTGGCGGATCGCCCGACGCGGAGTTGGACTGGGTGGATGCGGCTCTGGCGCAAACCAATTCGCTGCAGCTGGCCACCGGGATCGTCAATATCTGGTCAGCGCCCGCGCCGGTGGTCGCCCAGTCCTTTGAGCGCATCGAAAACGCCCATCCGGGAAGGTTTTTGCTGGGCATCGGGGTTGGGCACCGCGAGCACACCGACGAGTACGCGAAGCCCTACGACGCGCTGGTCAAATACCTCGACGAGCTCGACGGCGAAATGGTGCCGACTAGTCGCCGCGTGCTCGCGGCGCTGGGCCCCAAGGTTCTGAAACTGGCCGCCGAGCGCAGTGCGGGCGCACATCCGTATCTGACCACGCCGCAACATACGGCCAAAGCACGCGAAGAGATGGGCAGCTCGGTGTTCTTGGCACCGGAGCACAAGGTCGTGCTGACCGCCGACGTCGACGAGGCGCGCCGGATTGGCCGCGAGACCGTCGACCACTACCTGGGTCTGAGCAACTACGTGAACAATTGGCTGCGGCTGGGGTTCAGCGAAGACGACGTGCGCAAGCCCGGCAGCGACCGGCTGATCGACGCGGTGGTGGCCTACGGCACCCCGGAGGCCATCGCGAAGCGCCTCAGCGAGCATCTGGAGGCCGGCGCCGATCACGTCGCGATCCAGGTGCTGGGCGGCTGGACCCCAGAGACACTGCTGCCCGCACTCAGCCAACTGGCCGGGCCGCTGGAGCTGACGCCGACGAGCTGCTGACCCGCCGCTAGGAATCCTCAGCTACGTGCAGGCCGGCTTTGGTTTGCTATTTCTGGTCCTCGCGTTTTCGCCGATCAAGGCCCGGCGGCGTGCTGCGGGACTGCTCGTGGCCCTGATCGCATTCGTCCTCGTAGCGCTGGTCGGGCAGGTTGGCGTC
>JAFAID010000054.1 GCA_019236925.1 Mycobacterium sp.
AAGTCTTCGTCGTCTAGGAGGCCCAGATCGAGGGGGTCCTCATCGTGGGGGTCGACCACATACTGCTGCCAGTAGCCCGGGGCAAAGTAGATCTGGTCCGAATGGTCCAGGTCTTCCCCGACCTGAACCCGAAGAATTCCGTCTTCGACGCCGTAGCTGAATGCGTTCGGGTATTGGACGCCGCCGTCCGCGGTGCGGACATGGATGTCATAAGGCACAGGGCAATTCTGGCCTACAAGGCAGCTCCGCCGGCAGCGGCCAGGCGCGCTAATTCTGCCGTAGTCGAGCGCAATTGATCAGCAGAGTCGAGCCGTTCCGGAAAACCCACTCGCGCGTGGGCTATTCCGCGCGGAGTGTTCACCCGCATATCCAGGCCGTAGCGATCGATACCAATGCACACCGCGGTCTCGGTGTCGGGATAGCCGCCAAACGCCCGGACCATCGCCGCCAGCGCGTCGCCATGATCGGCGTTGAGATGCGCGATGGCCCCGGCCGCGGCTGTTGCGACCGGATCCGGCTCGGCGGCGTCGTATTGTTCGCCGGTCGCCGAGTCCATCCGGCCGTAGCCGCCCACCCAACGCACCCGCTGGACCCCCAGCACCCAAAAGGTGAAGTCGCTGAAGTCGAGGAACACTCGGCCGGCAGGCACCGCGTTCACATATGCCGCCCGGACCGCGTCTCGGTCGGCAGCCGGGGGCTGGGCGACCACCCCGGCCAGAGTGATTCGGCTGCTGGCCAACGGGTCGCTGTCGCCGCTCGGGGCCACGATCGACAGGCTGGCGCGCGGGTCGCCGGCCAGGTTGCGGCCGTGCTCGGCCAGGTTCGACAAGCACAGCACCGGTTTCCCGCCGAGCAGTCCATAAGCCACGAACGATGCCCATGGGTCACCGTTGGCAGTCACTGTGGCCAAAGTGGCGGCATTACCGCCCGCGGCGATGGTGCGTGCCTGCTCGGCGGCGGAGGGACGGATCGTCACAGCCGCGACGCTACCGCCGCAGGGTGCTCACGGGGGACCAGTGCGGGTCTTGACCACCTTTTGCGATGAAAATAGGTTCACGTGAGTTGAACAGCCATTCACCGGACGAAATCGAGGGTTAGTGCCCGTGCCTGACAAACTCGCACTCGTCACCGGCGCCGGGTCCGGGATCGGCAAGGCGATCGCGTTCGGCTTCGCCGCCCAGGGCGACCGCGTCGTCGCCGCTGACCTCGACAAGGCGGCGGCCGAAGCCACCGCCGAAGAACATCCCGACCTGATCACCGCACTGCCGGTTGACGTCGCCGACCGCGACCAGGTCGACACCCTGCGCGACCGGACACGCGCCGAGGTTGGCGTGCCCAACGTCGTGGTGAACGCCGCGGGCTGGGATCGTACCGACCAATTCCTCAACGCGACAACGGAATTCGCCGAGAAAGTGGTAGCCATCAACTACCTGGGGCCGGTGCACGTGTGCAGCGCCTTCCTGCCCGGAATGATCAAGGCCGGCGGCGGACGCGTGGTCAACGTGGCCAGCGACGCCGGGCGCGTCGGCAGCGCTGGCGAAACCATCTACGCCGGCGCCAAAGGCGGCGTGATCGCGCTGACCAAGTCGCTGGCCCGGGAAATGGCCCGGCATGCGATCACCGTCAACTGCGTGTGCCCAGGCCCGACCGACACCCCTCTTTTCGCCGCCCAGCCCGAGAAGCTCAAAGAGGCTCTGGTCAAAGCGATTCCGTTTCGCCGGCTGGCCCGGCCGGAGGAAGTCGCTGCGCCGGTGCTGTTCTTCGCCTCCGATGCCGCGTCGTTCATCACCGGCCAGGTGATCAGCGTGAGCGGCGGTCTTACGATGGCCGGATGACGAGCTTCAATCCGCAGGACCCGCTCGGCCTGGACGCGTCGCTGTCGAGCGACGAAATCGCGGTACGGGACACGGTCCGACAGTTCTGCGCCGAAAATGTCATCCCGCATGTCGCCGAATGGTTCGAAATCGGCGACCTTCCGGTCCGCGAACTCGCCAAGCACTTCGGCCAGCTTGGCCTGCTCGGCATGCATTTAGACGGCTACGGATGCGGCGGGGCTTCGGCGGTGCATTACGGCCTTGCGTGTACCGAGCTGGAGGCCGCCGACTCCGGTATCCGGTCGATGGTGTCGGTACAGGGGTCGCTGGCGATGTTCGCGATCTGGCAATTCGGCTCCGAG
Source organism: Mycobacterium sp. (assembly GCA_019236925.1). GTDB lineage: Bacteria > Actinomycetota > Actinomycetes > Mycobacteriales > Mycobacteriaceae > Mycobacterium. Next base: position 2,177 of record JAFAID010000054.1, read on the forward strand.
GAGCAGAAGCAACAGTGGTTGCCCGGCATGGCCGCAGGCGAACTGCTCGGCTGCTTCGGGCTGACCGAACCCGACGCCGGATCCGACCCGGCGTCGATGACAACCCGGGCGCGACGCGACGGGTCGGACTGGATCCTCAACGGCCGCAAAATGTGGATCACCAACGGTTCGGTCGCTGACGTCGCGATCGTCTGGGCGGTCACCGACGACGGGATCCGCGGATTCATCGTGCCCGCCGATACGCCGGGATTTTCCGCCAACACCATCCACCACAAGCTGTCGCTGCGGGCGTCGATCACCAGCGAACTGGTGCTCGACGACGTGCGGCTGCCCGAGGATGCGATGCTGCCTGAGGTCAAGGGCCTCAAAGGCCCGCTGGCCTGCCTGTCCGAGGCGCGGTACGGCATCGTGTGGGGATCGATGGGCGCCGCGCGGTCGGCGTGGCAGGCCGCGCTTGACTACGCCACCCAACGCACCCAGTTCGGTCGCCCGATCGCCGGATTCCAGTTGACCCAAGCCAAACTCGTCGACATGGCCGTCGAATTGCACAAGGGCCTGCTGCTCGCGCTGCAACTCGGCCGGCTCAAAGACAGCGTCGGACTGCGGCCCGAGCAGGTCAGTTTCGGCAAGCTCAACAACACCCGTGAAGCGATCGAAATTTGCCGGACCGCGCGAACCATCCTGGGCGGCAACGGTATATCACTGGAGTACCCGGTGATCCGGCACATGGTCAACCTGGAGTCGGTGCTGACGTATGAAGGCACGCCGGAAATGCATCAGCTGATCCTTGGCCAGGCGATCACCGGCATGGACGCCTTCCGCTGACAGGAGTACCCAATGAGCGCACGCCTGGAATACACGTCCGAACATCATCAGTTCCGGGAAATGGTCCACGATTTCGTGGAACAGACCGTGGTCCCGTCCCACGAGCGCTGGGAGAATGCCGGTTGCCTGGACCGCTCTCTATTCACCGAAGCGGGAAAGCTTGGACTGCTGGCGTTTTCGGTACCTGAGGAGTTTGGCGGGCCAGGTGTCGACGACTTTCGGTACAACGCAATCGTCGTCGAAGAACTTCAGCGGGCAGGCGCGGCGGCCGAGGCTGTCTCGATCTCGCTGCAAAATGACATCGTGCTGCCCTATCTCACTGAGCTGACGACACCCGAACAGCAACGACGCTGGTTGCCGGGTGTGGTGACCGGCGAGACGATCATCGGCATCGCGATGACCGAGCCGGGCGCAGGCAGCGACCTGGCCGGAATCCGCACCACCGCAGCGCGTGACGGCGACCATTACGTGGTCAACGGCGCGAAGACTTTTATTTCCAACGGGCAGACCGGCGACCTGTTCGTCATCGCGGTACGCACCGCGCCCGACCGCCATAAGGGGCTATCGCTGCTGGTCGTCGACCCGAACACGCCGGGCTTTTCCCGCGGCCGAAACCTGGAGAAGATCGGCCTGCACGCGCAGGACACCAGCGAGCTGAGCTTCACCGATATGCGGGTCCCCGTCGAGAACCTGCTCGAGGAGGAAGGCAGGGGCTTCTATCAGCTGATGAACAACCTTCCGCAAGAGCGGCTTTCGCTCGCGGTGGGCGCGGTGGCCGCCGCCGAGGGGGTACTGGCCGAAACCCTCGACTACGTCAAACAGCGCAATGCCTTCGGCTCCCCCATCGCTGGCCTGCAGAACACGCAGTTCGTACTCGCCGAGCTGGCCACCGAACTCGACGTCGCGCGAACCTATCTCGATGATTGCATCGCCGAGCACTTGACGGGTCAGCTCACCGCAGCTCGGGCAGCTCGACTGAAATGGTGGACCACCGAACTGCAAGTGCGCACGGCCGATCGCTGCCTGCAGTTGCACGGTGGCTACGGCTATATGCGGGAGTATCCGGTTTCGCGCGCGTTCGTCGACGCGCGCATCCAGACGATCTACGGCGGAACGACCGAGATCATGAAGACCATCGTCGCCAAGGACCTCGGCATCTAGGGTTCGTTGCGTTAGAAGGGGGGCGGATCGTTACAGGCCGCGAGCTTGATGGCGTGCATACAACGTGCACAACAGCGCTGTCCGTGGCGCGGATCGCTGAAACCAGGAGTACCCCGGTCGCCGTGCTCCTGGTAGACCGGGCTGTTACCCGCAGCGCCTCAGTCTTCGGCTACGCGCAGGATCGTCTTGCCAGGGATGCGCTTGCCGGGAGCGAATGCGGCGGCAGCTTCGGCGAGCGGCAGCACGGCACCCACCACCGGTTTGAGGCGTCCATCCCGTACTCGCGCGGCGAGGTCGGCGAGCTGGGCGCGATCGGCTTCGACAACGAAGAAAACTGCCCGCCCATTCCGCGGCAGGGTCTTCGGCGGCTCGGCGATGGCGACGAGCGTTCCGCCAGC
>JAFAID010000071.1 GCA_019236925.1 Mycobacterium sp.
GCGTTGACAGTGGCCGACGCCGAACGCTGTGCCGAGTTGGAGGCCGTGCTGTTTCCCGGTGACGACCCGTGGCCGACGGTCGCGTTCGTGCGCGAGCTTGCCGCCAAGCACAATCACTACGTGGCCGCGCGCACCAGTGCTGATGGCGCTGCTGATGGCGCCGACACGCTGATCGGCTACGGCGGCATCTCGCGGTTGGGCCGCACGCCGCCGTTCGAATACGAAGTGCACACCATCGGCGTCGACCCGGCTTACCAGGGCCGCGGCGTCGGCCGTCGGCTGCTCGACGAGCTGCTGAACTTCGCCGCGGGCGCTGTCGTCCACCTTGAGGTCCGCACCGACAACGCGCCGGCGCTCGCCCTATACCGCAGCGCGGGATTCACCCAGGTGGGCCTGCGCCGGCGGTATTACCGGGTCAGCGGCGCCGATGCGTACACGATGCGGCGGGAGGCCTTGTGACGCGCGCCAGCGACGATGCAGAGCGAAGCGATGCGGAGGAGTGGCGCGTATGACCATAGTCCTCGCTATCGAAACCTCTTGCGATGAAACAGGAGTCGGCATCGCCCGGCTCGACGCCGACGGCACCGTGACGTTGTTGGCCGACGAGGTCGCGTCCAGCGTCGACGAGCACGTCCGGTTCGGCGGCGTGGTGCCGGAGATCGCCTCGCGAGCACACCTGGAGGCGATCGGTCCGGCCATGCGCCGCGCGATGGCAGGCGCGGGCGTACAGAAGCCCGACATCGTCGCGGCCACCATCGGGCCCGGGCTGGCCGGTGCGCTGCTAGTGGGAGTGGCTGCGGCCAAAGCCTATTCGGCTGCCTGGGAGGTGCCGTTCTACGCGGTCAACCACCTCGGCGGGCACCTGGCCGCCGACGTCTACCAGCATGGGCCGCTGCCCGAGAGCGTGGCGCTGCTGGTGTCGGGCGGGCATACCCACCTGTTGCATGTGCGCTCGCTCGGCGAGCCGATCGTCGAGCTGGGCAGCACCGTCGACGACGCCGCGGGGGAGGCCTACGACAAGGTGGCCCGCCTGCTGGGGTTGGGCTATCCGGGCGGCAAGGTGCTCGACGAGCTGGCGCGCACCGGTGACCGAGACGCGATCGTGTTCCCGCGCGGCATGACCCGACCGGCCGACGAACCGCACGCATTCAGCTTCTCCGGGCTGAAGACCGCGGTGGCGCGGTACGTGGAGAGCCATCCGGACGCGGCGACCGCCGATATCGCCGCCGGATTCCAGGAGGCGGTCGCCGACGTGCTGACCATGAAGGCGGTGCGTGCCGCTACCGCGCTCGGGGTGTCCACGCTGCTGATCGCCGGGGGAGTGGCCGCGAACTCACGGCTGCGTGAGCTAGCCGAAGAGCGTTGTGCCGCAGCAGGATTGACGTTACGGATCCCGCGGCCCCGGCTGTGCACCGACAACGGCGCGATGATCGCCTCGTTCGCGGCACATCTGGTGGCCGCAGGTGCGACGCCGTCTCCGCTGGACGTGGCCAGCGACCCGGGTCTGCCCGTGGTCAAAGGGCAGCTGCCCTGACCGTCAGCTGCCGGTTTCTTGAGTGACGATCAGTAGGTCGTCGCTGGTCAACCAGGCTTGGCTGAAGGTGGCCAGCGGGATCTGCTCGTTGCGGCCGTTGGGGGTGCCACTGTCGTTGAGGTGGACGATGTTGTTGCCGGTGTCGATCCCGGTGACGACGACGGCGTGGTCGGGCGTGGTCCGGTCCCCATCGCCCGGGGGGTAGCTCCAGATGGTTTCGGCGTTCAGCGCGGCGATGACCTTGTGGCCGCCGGCCAGGTCCTGCTCCAGCGCCCCCATGCTGTTGCCCGTCGTGAGGTCGGATTGAATGCCGTGTTTCTGCAGCAGCAGGACCATGTCTTGGGGGGAGGTGCCGTCAAAGTGGTAGACGTCGCCGCGGTGGGTTTCGCTTTTGGTGAATACGCCGCGTAGCTCCATGCCGATTTGGGACGGTTCTCTACCCGTGAGCTGGCCGACCACATCGGCGACGGCCATCAGCCCGCAGTCCTGCTGGCGCTGGTAGCGCCAGTAGGGGGCGGCTGCTTCGGGGTCGCCGTACATTTGACCGTCGGCATGGGCGCCTGGCGCCAAGCCAATGGCGGGCGCGACAATCAGCGCGGCCACGGCAGCGGTGCGGGCCGCGCTTCGGACGCTGGCGAACATGACCCCATTATCAGGTCTTCGGCCTTGACGAATTCTTGAGGACCGCCGCTAGGGCCTCTGCCTGCGGTTTCGGGTCGCTCACCGGGAAGCAGCACGGCGACCTTGAGTGCTAGCACTCTCATGTATAGAGTGCTAGGTGGCAATCGGACAAACCCCTGTGCCGGCACCCGCGACGACGACGCGAGGGCGCGGACGAATGCCGAACACCTGGTAATCGCAAAGGTTCGGGGCAATGGGTCCCGAATCCCCTACCAACCAAAGTGGAGGCTCCAATCGTGGCGAAGGTGAAGATCAAGCCACTCGAGGACAAGATCCTCGTACAGGCCAACGAGGCCGAAACCACGACCGCATCCGGTCTGGTCATTCCCGACACCGCCAAGGAGAAGCCGCAGGAAGGCACCGTCGTCGCCGTCGGTCCCGGCCGGTGGGACGAGGATGGCGCAAAGCGGATCCCGGTCGACGTGTCGGAAGGTGACACCGTCATCTACAGCAAGTACGGCGGCACCGAGATCAAGTACAACGGCGAGGAGTACCTGATCCTGTCGGCCCGCGACGTACTGGCCGTCGTCAACAAGTAACGCAGAGCGTGTTCCGCCCCGGCAATCCCCACGTCGACACGTGGGAGATTCCCGGGGCGGACCCGCTTCTCAGACGGGACAAGAAAGACTTATGAGCAAGCTGATTGAGTTCGACGAGACCGCCCGGCGCGCGATGGAAGCCGGTGTGGACAAACTGGCCGACGCGGTGCGGGTGACGCTGGGCCCGCGGGGCCGGCATGTGGTGCTGGCCAAGGCTTTTGGCGGCCCGGCGGTCACCAACGACGGTGTCACCGTAGCCCGCGAGATCGACCTGGAAGACCCGTTCGAGAACCTGGGCGCCCAGTTGGTCAAGTCGGTGGCTACCAAGACCAACGACGTCGCCGGCGACGGCACCACCACCGCCACCGTGCTGGCGCAGGCGATCATCAGGGGCGGGCTGCGCCTCGTCGCTGCCGGCGCCAACCCGATCGCGCTCGGCTCGGGCATCGGCAAGGCCGCCGACGCGGTGTCCGAGGCGCTACTGGCATCGGCCACCCCGGTATCGGGCCAGAAGGGCATCGCGCAGGTGGCCACCGTGTCGTCGCGCGACGAGCAGATCGGCGAGCTGGTCGGTGAGGCAATGACCAAGGTTGGCCACGACGGTGTGGTCAGCGTCGAGGAATCGTCCACGCTGAGCACCGAACTGGAGTTCACCGAGGGCGTCGGCTTCGACAAGGGCTTCCTGTCGGCCTACTTCGTCACCGACTTCGACGCGCAGCAGGCCGTGCTCGATGACCCCCTGATCCTGTTGCACCGCGACAAAATCAGCTCGCTGCCTGACTTCCTGCCGTTGCTGGAGAAGGTGGCCGAGGCGGGGAAGCCGCTGCTGGTGATCGCCGAGGACGTCGAAGGCGAGCCGCTGTCGACGCTGGTGGTCAACGCGATCCGCAAGACGCTGAAAGCGGTCGCGGTCAAGGCGCCGTTCTTTGGTGACCGTCGCAAGGCGTTCCTCGAGGACCTTGCCATCGTCACCGGCGGCCAGGTGGTCAACCCGGACGTCGGGCTGACGCTGCGTGAGGTCGGGCTGGAGGTGCTCGGTTCGGCCCGCCGCGTGGTGGTGAGCAAGGACGACACTGTGATCGTCGAGGGCGGTGGCACCGCTGAGGCCATCTCCGACCGCGCCAAGCAACTGCGTTCCGAGATCGAGAGCACCGACTCCGACTGGGACCGGGAAAAGCTGGAGGAGCGGCTGGCCAAGCTGGCCGGCGGGGTGGCCGTCATCAAGGTCGGCGCCGCCACCGAGACCGCGCTCAAGGAGCGCAAGGAAAGCGTCGAGGACGCGGTTGCCGCGGCAAAGGCCGCCGTGGAGGAAGGCATCGTCGCCGGTGGTGGGGTCTCGCTGCTGACAGCCCGCAAGGCACTGGCCGGCCTGCGCGCGTCGTTGTCCGGTGACGAGGCCCGCGGCGTCGAGGTGTTCTCCGACGCGCTTAGCGCGCCGCTGTACTGGATCGCGGCCAACGCCGGGGAGGACGGCGCTGTCGTGGTCAACAAGGTCAGTGAACTGCCCGCCGGGCACGGGTTCAACGCGGCGACGTTGAAGTACGGCGACTTGGCCGCCGATGGGGTTATCGACCCGGTCAAGGTCACCAGGTCGGCGGTGCTCAACGCGGCGTCGGTGGCACGCATGGTGCTGACCACCGAGACGGCCATCGTCGACAAGCCCGCCGAGGAGGACGAGCACGCCGGTCATCACCACGGCCACGCTCACTAGTTGCCCGAAATTGGAGAAGGCCCCCGGCCTAGCGGATACCGGGGGCCTTTCCTGTTGACGCCTTGGCATCGGGTCGCGGAGGCTCGCGCGACTAGGACGACAGTCGTTGGCTCTGCACGCGACTCTGCAACACCGATGCCGGACGAATGTCGAACACGCCGAACCGATCGGGCGTTGCATCGGCTGATGCGGCGTGCTCATTCCGCCATACGACTGACTCGCCCGAGAACCGGGGCTGGGCGGGCTGGGGATGCTGCTGCCGTCGGTCGAAGCGGTCCAGGTCATGCATCGGCACAACTGCGGTCAACATGAAGTCCCAGATCTGGCGGATGAGATTGCCGGCGGTGCGTCGGGACTCCGGGCCGCTGACATAGCGGCGCGCGATGGTCAGAAAGTCCTCGGGTTCCACCCCGGCGACATCACGGACATGGGTTGTCGGACCGCCCACTTCCCAGGTTCCCAGGGCGTACTCGGGCAGGTAGTAGCGCAAGCCGGACTGGACGAACGGGTCGAAACCGAGTCGTTTCGCGTTCACGCGCACGGCGCGCATGAACATCCGCGGGGGAATATCGATGTGGCGTACCCGTCGGCCCAGCGCCTCACCGATCGCGTCGGCGATCTCCGCTCCGGTCAACAGCTTTGGCCCGGTTGGGCGGTAGGCCCGCCCGTCATGGCGGTGCGGGTCGAGCAGCGCACCCACCGCGACCCGGGCGATGTCCTCGTTGGAGGGGGGCGCGTTGCGGCCGCCCCCGGTTGGGGTCGGCAGCAATCCCAGTTGGGCGGCCATCGGGATCAGGTTCAGATAGTTGTCGGCGAAGAATCCCGGATCAACCGCGACGTGGGCGGTATCGGGCAGCAGTGCGAACAGCTTGTCGGTCAACCAGTGTTGGCGGGTCATCAGCGAGGGATGTTCGGGGCTGGCCAGCCACTGCCCCAACGCGACCACGGCCTGCACCCCTGAGCGCCGCGCCGCCACCGCAAAGGCGACCGCGCTGTCGAGCGCATGCGGGTGATACGGCGGGTTGAAAAACAGCCGGTCCACCCCGTCGACGGCGGCCGCAACCTGCTGAATGTCAAACATGTCGCCGACGACTATTTCGGCGCCCAAGGCCCGCAACCGGGCAGCGCGCGCATCGTCGCGATGCACCAAAGCCCTGGTCGGAACGCTCTTTTCCAACAATTGAGCGGCCACCGCGCCGCCGATCTTGCCCGTGGCTGCCGTTACCAGCACGCGTGTGTTTGTCATCAGAGTTTCCTTCCCGAGTCGGAACGGTCCCAAATGTGACCGCTGGTTACATTGCTAGTTTGCGTCCCGATGTGACCGTTGTCAACATCTCGGTTGGCGTGGGATCGTGATGGGATGAGCTCCGTCAGCGCCGACTCCTCTGGCAAAAAGGGCTACCACCACGGCGCTTTGCGTTCGGCACTGGTGCAGGCCAGCATCGCGTTAGCCCGCGAGGGTGGACCTGATCGAGTGATCTTGCGCGAGGCTGCCCGCGCGGCCGGGGTTTCACACTCGGCTGCGTACCGCCATTTCGCCGATCGCGAAGCGTTGTTGACCGAGGTGTCGTGCTTTGCGCGCGCCGAGCTCGCCGCGGAGATGCGTCGACGGGTCAATCGCACCAAGGACCCCCGCAAGCGGCTGCGAGCGGTCGGCACCGCCTATATCCATTTCGCGCTCACCGAGCCCGGACTGTTTCGCACCGCGTTCACCTCGCATCCCGACACACTCGGCGCCCCAGAGAACGATCGAGCGACGGGAGGCGATGATCAAAAGGACCCCGACGCCGGCGCCGAGCCCTTCGAGGTTCTTGGTCAAGTACTCGACGAGGCCCAGGCCACCGGTCTACTGGATCCTCGCCGCAGGCCGGGAGCCGAGATTGCGGTCTGGTCAGCGGTGCACGGCCTGGCCGGCCTGCTGCTCGACGGACCGTTACCCACGAGCGACGCAGCCATTAAATTTGCGTGGGGGCAGGTGCAAGATCTCGTCGAGCGCGGACTGCTGAACGGCGCCTAGACGCGATTGTGACTCGGCTGGCTGTAATCCAAAACCACCGAGACCGCTCAATCAGCCGGGGGTGTTTCGACGCCGATCTGCTGCTTGGCCCCGACGGTTAAGCTGCCCCCGTGAAGCGAGCCGCACCGGTTGCCGTTTTCGGGGCGGCCGTATTGGCGACGCGACGTTACGCGGCCATGCGGGATGCCATGGCCGAGGTGGCGCCCGATCTTCGTAGTCCGCTCCCGCCGTTCGTGCCTGCCACGGAACGCTCGTGGTTGTTTCCGCTCTACCGCCTAAGTTCGCAGATTCGCACGCCATCGGGCCGCGGCGTCACCGTGACCGAGCGTCGCGTCGGTGAGCCCGCAGTCCGAGTGATGATCACCACGCCGACCGAGAGCCAGCCGCGGCGACCTGGTGTGCTCTGGATACATGGCGGGGGTTACGTCTTGGGCTCGCCGCAGCTGGAGGCTTCCGGAATAGGGCGACTGGCAAGAGATCTCGGCGTCATCGCCGTTTCACCGGATTACCGGCTGGCGCCCGAGCATCCATTTCCGGCCGCGCTCGACGACTGCATGGCAACGCTGGGCTGGATGCGTGCAAATGCCGACGAGCTGGGTATCGACCCGGACCGCATCGCCGTCGTCGGGGCCAGTGCCGGTGGTGGCCTGTCCGCCGCCGTCGCGCAGCGCAGCCACGACGAGGGAATCGCATTGCGGGCACAGGTGCTGGTGTATCCGATGCTCGACGACCGCACCGCGCTGCGTCACGATCACGCCGGACGTGGCCGGTTCATGTGGACGCCCGAATCCAACCGGTTCGGGTGGACTAGCTACTTCGACCTGAAAAAGTCGGCGCGTTGATCCCTGGTTGGCTGGTGCTGAGCAGAGAAGATGGCCTCAACCCCTTGGGCTAGAAGGGATCGAGGCCATCGTGTTTAGAACTGTAAACGAGCAGC
>JAFAID010000217.1 GCA_019236925.1 Mycobacterium sp.
TCGAGGTCGTCGACCACCTGGTCTTTGGAAACCGTGGCTAACCTGCCGTTGCAGCGCACGCACCGGGTCAACGGCGCCAGCTGTTCGCGCAGATCCAGTCGCCGGATCACCTCGAGCGTCTGCTGCTCGGGCTGCTGCGAGTACACGAACAGCCCATGGGTGACCGCGCGACGTTTCAACAGGCCCCGGTCTCTGGTCAGCAGGATGCGTTGCTGCTCAAGGCTGATGTCGGCCAGCGTCTGATCGTCGGCGTCGCTGGACCACCACACGTCAAAGCCGAGCACGCGCAGCAGCCGCGCCAGCCGGCCGAGGTTGACGTCGAGGACGAACCGCGGGTCACGCAGTGGGCTCGGCCGCAGCCGGGCCGTCGGCCCGATGTCAAACGCCTCGAACATCGGGTAGGCGGCGATGCGGTCGCCGGTAGTCGGGCGATGACCAAAGCCCTGCGGATCGCCGTTCACCACGATGAGGTCGATCTCGGTGTGCGGAATGCCCATCGCCTCCAGCACGTCCTTGACGGTCTGATGGCTGCGGAACGGCCGGCGCACTGTCACGCCGCGCGACTCGGGTGCCAGGAAATCGTTGAGCTCGGCGTAAGCGCGGACGTCCACGTAGCCGCTTTGTCCCAGAATGCTCACCAACCTCAGCAGTCGCTGTCGGTGGGGATTAGTTGCCCTCTCCGAAGTGATATCGCATGCGACATCCGATTTCAACAGCATGTCATGGCTGGTCGCTGGTGCAGTTGTGGCAGATGTGACCATGTTGATGCTGCCGGCGGTCCAGCTCTCGTCCCCTCGTCGTCGAGCTCAGCAGCTCGTGAACCCCCTCCCTCCGGTGACTCATGTGGCGGATGTGACCGCGCCTGCCCCTTGCGCCGCGTGGGTCTGGGTGATCACCGGCTCCGGATAGCCCGCGAAGCGCACGGCGTCGCGCACCGCCGCACCAATAGCGTCCACCCGGCGGGCCTGTGCCAACGCGATCACACAGCCGCCGAATCCGCCGCCGGTCATCCGGGCACCGAGAGCGCCCGCCGCTACCGCGGTGTCGGCGATCAGATCGATGTTCTCGGTGGTGATTCCGAAGTCGTCGCGCATAGACGCATGTGAAGCGTTCAAGATCCCACCGGCCTCGGCGAAGCCCAGATCACGCACCGCCGCAACGAAATCGAACACGCGTTGGTTTTCGGTCAGCACGTGACGGGCACGACGGGCATCGACCGCGTCGGTGACCCCGTCCAGCACCGAGAGCCCGCGATCTTGGATCTCCCGCAACGACACCACGCCCACATCGGCGGCCGCCCGCTCACACGACAACCGACGCGCCGCGTATTCACCGCCGACGTGACCGTGCCGCTCGCGAGAATCGATCACCAGCAGCGCGACACCGGACGCGGACGGATCGAACGCCACCGGCTCGACGGTCAGCTTGCGGAAGTCGATCAGCAGCGCCGTCGACTCCGCACCGAACAGCGAGGACAGCTGGTCGAGCAATCCCGTTGGCGCACAGACGTACTCGTTCTCAGCGCGCTGAGCGATCCGCGCCTGCTCGAGCCGGTCGATCCGCCAACCCGCAGCCGTCACCAAAGCGCCCAGCGCCGCGCACTCCAGCGCCGCCGACGACGACAGCCCCGACCCCATCTCGACGTCGCTGCTGATGGACATGGTCCCGCCCGGCGGCAAATGCCCGGAACTGCGTAGCGCCCACACCACGCCGGCCACGTAGCCGGCCCATCCGGTCACCTCACCGGGCTTGGTGCCCAACGGAATCCGCACCGCGCCGGCGACGTGGTCGCTGCGCACGGTGATCGCGTCGGCGTCCGAGGGCTCGAACGTCACCACCGTGCGTTGCGGCAGCGCGATCGGCAACGCCCAGCCGAGGTTGTAGTCGGTGTGCTCGCCGATCAGATTGATCCGACCCGGTGCCGCGTACCGGACCGTCATCCGAGCCCCCGCAGCCGCTCGGCCATGGCTTCGGGCGTCACGTCGCTGATGAACGCGTCCATCCCCGACTCGGAGGCCGCGAGGTATTTCAATGCAACGGCGCTGCGCCGAATCGACATCAGCTCGACGTGGAAGTAGCCCTCACGTTGCGCGTCGGTGTCGGCGAACTGGTGCAGCGCCGAAATGTACGGCAGCGGACAAGAATACATCCGGTCGAACCGCCGCAACACGTCGAGGTAGATCCGCGCGAAATCATCTAGCTCGGCGGCGGCGAGATCATGCAGGCTGTGCACGAACCGGTTCGGGTAGATGTGCACCTCCACCGGCCAGCGCGCCGCGAACGGCACGAACGCCGTGAAGAGATCGGTGCGCGCGATGACGCGACTGCCGTCGTGGACCTCGCGCGCCAGCAAGTCGGCAAACAGGTTGCCGCCGTGGGACACCCGATAGTCACGCGCCTGGTGCAGCATCGCGGCGGTCCGTGGCGTCAGATACGGATAGCCGTAGATCTGGCCGTGTGGATGCGAAAGCGTCACGCCGATCTCCTCGCCGCGGTTCTCGAAGCAGAACACCTGCTCGACACCGGGGATCGCGATCAGGTCGGAGGTCCGGTGCCGCCACGCGTCGACGACCAGCCGGGCATGCGTCGTTTCCAAGTCTGCGAACGAGCCAGTGTGGTTGCTGGAGAAGCAAATCACCTCGCAGCGGCCGTTGCCGGGTACCGACACGAAGCCGTCGGGCACCGACGGCGTCTCCCCCGCTCCGGACAGGCTCGGGAACCGGTTTTCGAAGACCACGACGTCGTAGTCGGCTGCGGGCACCTCGCTGGTCAGCCCGGTCGGGCTCGGGCACAGCGGGCACTGGTCGGGCGGTGGCTTGTAGGTGCGGTCTTGGCGCAACGCCGCGATGATCACCCACTGCCCCGTCGTCCGATCGAACCGCAACTCCGTCTGGTTGGGGTTGCGTGCCGGCAGCGGACGGCGGTCGGCGACCGGTGTCGGGTTGTGGCCGGGCAACGAAAAGAACAACAGCTCACGCCCATCGGCCAGCGTCTTCCGCGTCGGCTCGGTCACTACGAACACCCCGGCGTGACCCGCAGCAGCGTCACGGCGTGCGGCGCGACGACGCCACCGCCGATCGCACCGGTGCTGGTGGCATCGGTGTGCGCCCACAGATCGCGAACCCGGTAGCAGGGGCCCTGGACCAGCTCCACCGCGGCGGCGGTGGTGCCGATCGACGCCGGCTTGTCGGATGAGTTGAACAGACCGACTGCCACCGCGCCCTTGGACAGCCGCTTGGCCAGTACCCGCGAATCGGCCTCGATCGGATGCGCAGGCTCCACGATTGGGTCCTGGTCGACGGCAATGACCTCACGGTTGGTCAGAATGTCCCGAGTTCGGTTACTCATGGTCCGGATATCGTTGCCGGCGATCAGCGGTGCGGATAACAATGCCCACAATGACAGCTGCGAACGTTGTTCGGTCTCAGTCAGATTGGGTTCTGCGGCGACGACACGCTGCACGTCATCGTCGGACATCTCAGCCACCGAACGCAGCATCGCGGTTAGGTCCGGCGGAAGGCCACCGATCGCGAGACGCTCACGCACCTTCGCGAGGGTCTGCTCGATCCAGCTCTTCCACTGCACGCCGATGACCAGCATGTCTGGGTCGACCCAGTAACCGGGCTTACTGCCGGGGACGACTTTTTGTGCCGCGGCGAATTGCGCTGGTATGCCGGTGAATATGCCCCTGACAAGGGGGAACGACGGGCCGGACGCCGGCAAGGTGTCGTGCCACATTGGGAGGAGATCGGCGGCGACGCGAGCCATGTTGGCGATGTCCGACCAGTCATACCCCGATCCGGCCGTGTTGTCGTTCGAGGTGTTGGGGACGATGCTGTAAACGATCGGCCGACCGGTGGACCGCAAGGCGTCGCGCATTGTCGAGAACATCCGCACCTGTAGCTGATGATCTGCCGCGCTGTGGCACCAGTCGTATTTGAGGAAGTCCACCCCCCAGTTGGCAAACTCCTTGGCGTCTTCGGTTTCATGCCCGGCACTGGCGATTGCCGGTGCCTCGCCGCAGCCTTCGTTGTACGGGCTGGCGTACAACCCGAACCGCATGCCGCGGTCGTGCGCGTAACGGGCCAGCGCGGCCATGCCGGCTGGGAACCGAGCGGGATCGGCCAGCAGTTCTCCGCGCGGGCCGCGTCGCGGCAGGGCCCAGCCGGCGTCCAGGTTGACATACCGGTAGCCGGCGTCGCGCATCCCCGACGACACCAGCGCGTCGATCGTCGCCTCGACGCTCTGCTCGGTCAGTTCAATGCCGGAGTTCCACGAGTTCCACCCCATCGGCGGGGTCTGCGCCAATCCGGCCCGATGCGACGAGCCGCAGCCGCTTTGCAGGAGAGCGACGAGGACCATCACCGCGACGATCAACCGCACCCGGGGAATGCTCATTGGGTCCCATCTTGGCCGCTATGCCAGAGTCAAGTCACGATAGGTAACGTGGCCGCGGCGGTCAGAACCGCCCATGTCGGTTGAGGAAGTCCAACACCGCATCCGCGAAAACGTCGTTGCGATCGCCGGCGACCATATGCCCCGCGCCCCGGACATCGACGAACTCGACTTCGGGGAAGCGCGCCAGAAATTCGTCGGCACTGTCCTGGCTGACCAGGTCGCTCATTTGCCCTCGCACCAGCAGCATGGGTACCCCGCCCGCGAGGATCGCTTCAACCGCCGCGTTCATCCGGTCGACATCGGCCACCTCGCTGGGCGCCGACGAAGCGTCACTGATGAACTTCGGATCCCAGTGCCAATACCAGCGGTCCCCTCGGCGGCGCAGGTTGGTGCGCAGGCCGTTGAGATCGGTCGGCCGCGGCCGATGCGGGTTGTACTCGGCGATCATGTCGGCGACCTCGTCGAGTGACTCGAATCCGGATTTCATCCGGTCGGCCATAAAGCTGTGAATCCGGTTCGCCCCAGACGGATCCATGTTGGGCACAATGTCCACGAGAACGGCCGCGCGAGCGATGCCGGGCGAAATCTCGCCCGCGAGAAGCATTGTCGTGAACCCACCGAGCGATGCACCCACCAACACCGGTTGCGGCGGTACGTGGCGCAGCACTTCTTGGATGTCGAGAGCGAAGCTGGTGAGGCGATAATCGCCGCCTTCCGACCAGTCCGACTCGCCGTGGCCGCGTAGATCAACCGTGATCGCTTGCCAGCCACGCTCGGCCACGGCCGCGGCCGCCTTGCCCCACGACCGGCGAGTCTGGCCGCCGCCGTGCAAGAACACCGCGGCCGGCGCTCCTGGGTCACCCAGCCGGTCGGCCACGATGCGCGTGCCACCGACGCCCGAGGTGGTGAACGTTTCCGGCGCGATAGTCACCGTGACCGACTTTCCCGAAGCTCTGCCATCAACTCTCGAATCTCATCACGAAGCTCCTCGATATGGGCGACGGTTGCTGCTTGACTCGCGGTCTCTGCCTCCGATACCCGCTGGATTATCCACGTCGCAAGGGAGGCTGTGACGACGCCGACAAGACTGATCCCGCCGATCATCAGCAGCACGGCGATAACTCGGCCGGTGTTGGTCACCGGGTAGCAGTCGCCGTAGCCAACGGTGGTCACGGTTGTTATCGACCACCACAACGCCTTCCCGAAAGAGTTGATAGTAGCGCCGGCTGATCTCGCTCAGTTTCAAATACGGCCAGCGCTGCTGAGTAGATCATCAGGGTGATACCCGAAGCGGTATAGACGGCGATGCGGCCCGGAAATGCTTTGCCGATCGCCTTCTGCAGCGCTTCGATCAGAAGACGCAGCAAGCGGAGCGGCCGTAGCAGTGGGAGCGCAACGACAGCGAGCTCGAACAAGTGACGGAGGAACCACCGCGGCGGGTTGTCGCGAGGCAGAGCCGAGCAAGGTAGTCCAGGGCAAAAAGGCCCCAGACGATCCAGGTGACGGCCCAGAGGACATGCGATTCATATCCGCGTGGCCGGGTCAGCACCTCGAGGGAGTACGCCGCTAAGAAGACAAGGGCAAGGGCGGCGAGTGGCCATTCGGCATGTCGCTCCCACTGCTCCACACTGATTCGGGTGACCATGGCGCGAGTCTATTGCCCGGCACCCTCGTTGCTAGCTTTGACGAATTTTGTCGAGTGGATTCGAACGTTCCAGCATGCCGAAGGT
>JAFAID010000115.1 GCA_019236925.1 Mycobacterium sp.
AGATGGAACATCGGCGCCGCGTGTAGTAGCACCGATCCCTCGGGCATTATTTGGCCAGTCGCTGCGCTACCGAGCGCCGCGGTCACCATGTTGCGGTGCGAGAGCATCACCCCTTTGGGGAAACCTGTTGTGCCGCCGGTGTAGAAAATGCCCGCCAGGTCGTCACCGCAGCGACGTGCGTCGCACACGGGTTGATGCGCTGCCACGAGCTCTTCGTAGTGGACCATTCCCTCGGGCGCCGACCCATCACCGCAGTAGACCAACCATCGCAAGTCCGGACAGTTTTGCCGCAGCACCTCGGCGGTCGCCACGAACGAGTCATCGATGAGCAAGCAGTGCGTTCCCGAATCATTCAGGGAGTATGCGATTTCGGCTGCGCTCCATCGAATGTTGACCGGGTTCAGGACACCGCCTGCCCACGGCACAGCCAACAGATACTCTGCATATCGGTCGCTGTTGAAGGCCAGAATCCCGACGCGGTCGCCCACCCCCACACCCAGGGCGCGCAAGCCCCCTGCCAACCGGGCAACGCGGTCTGCCTGCTCGCGGAATGTGCGGACCCGACCGCCAAAAATGGTGGCTATCCGATCGGGTGTGGTCTGCAGTGATCGGTGCAGTCCTTGGGTGAGTTGCATACCCGTGTCCACCTTTGTTCGGCCTGTGCAAGATAGACAAGTTTTGCGCCGCGGAGGGTGGTGGTGCTTGTGTGTGCGCGTATACAACTTGAATGCGCGCGCACGGCCGTCATGGGCCTGATCTGGTTGGTTGCGTTTAGACGCCGAGCGTGCGCAGGTTGAGCTGCACCAGCGTTGCTTGTAATTCCTCGTCCGGCATGCGCGCAAGCCGTCGCAGCACGGGCGCGAGGTCGTTGAGAATCCAGTATGAGGCCACCTCGTCAGGAGTGGGCCGGTCCCCGAACACCAGCCGCAGGCCGCGCTCGGCGAGATCATCGATCGCTCGGGTTATCTCGAAATTGCGCCGCATCCCGGAGTCGCCGAGATGTAGGGGTCCCAGCGTTCGATAGAACGCGACGACGGTTGATATCCGGCCTTCGAACTCGGTTGGCGGGGCCGCCCATGGCAAGCAGCCGTCGTTGCCAGCGCTCAAACCCTCATCGACCTGGCCCCCTAGCTCAGGCTGAGAACCAACACGCGGCAAGCCTTGTGCAGGAAGCGTTTTCAGTCAGATGTGTCAGAGCCGGCGTCCGGCGGTGCCTCGCCACGCAGTCTGGCCCGCAGCTGCTCGCGGTCGCGACGCCGGCGCTCGTTGGCCACCTCGAGGCCCTCGGTGGCCCGGCGCCGCAGCGGCCCGAACAGCCAGATGCCCAGCGGCATCGCAATGACGAGAGCAAACAACAGGGCGATGGCGATCGGAAACTCCTGCACGCCGAGCAGCCGGCCCGCTCCGTAGATCACCGCCGTGAGCGCCACCACCAAGACCAGCCGGGCCGCGACGTAGAGCAGTACGTCCCGGACGGCGGCCCGACCGGCCGAGCTCTGAGCCTTTGCCACCATGCGAGCCTAAGACGCCGCGTATATTCACACCAAGGAGGTGTTGAGTGCTGTACCTGCTCCTCGTCCTCGTTCTGGGGACGCTGATCTACGTTGGCTGGCGCGCTGCCCGTTCGCAGATCCACCGGCAGAAGACTCGCGTCATCGGGCCCGACGACGATCCAGACTTCCTGTGGCGGCTAGGCCACGGTGACAACCCGCGCTAAATCGCTAGATGAAGTGCTCGTTGGACCGGCGCTGATCGCTCGGAAAACCATCGGCGACAACGGCTGCCAGTTCGATGAGCGCCTCGCGGGTTTCCCGCTTCAACCGGTCCAGGTTGATCTCCGCGCCCTCCTCGAGATGCGGGTCGAACGGCACCAGACGCACCGCACGACAACGCCGCGAGAAGTGATCGACCACCTTTTGCATGTCGACCTTGCTTGAGCGGTGCCGAACCGCATTGATGACCGCGATCGAATTGCGGACCAGTTCCTCGTGGCCGTGCGCGTCGAGCCAGTCCAGCGTCGCCGATGCGCTACGCGCGCCGTCGATCGACCCCGAGCTGACCACGATCAGGGCGTCGGCCTTTTCCAGCACCGATGTCATCGCCGAATGCAATAGGCCGGTCCCGCAGTCGGTGAGCACCAGTCCGTAGAACCGCTCCAGGATTTCCAGCGTCTGCGCGTAGTCCTCCGCGCTGAACGCCTCGGACATGGCCGGGTCGCTTTCCGAGGCCAGCACTTCCAGCCGGCTCGGACCCTGCGAGGTGTAGCTGCGCACATCGCTGTAGCGCTCGATGCCCTCGGCGTCGCGCAGCAGGTGACGCACGGTGGCCGGCGTCTCCAACGGCACCTTCTGGCTCAGCGTGCCGCGATCGGGGTTGGCGTCCACGGCCACCACCCGGTCGCCGCGAATCGACGCGAAAGTCGCCCCGAGCGTGGCGGTGATGGTGGTTTTGCCGACGCCGCCCTTCAGCGAGAGCATCGCGATCCGGTAGCAACCTCGCAGCGGCCTGTTGACCTGGACGATCAGGTCGTTGTACCGCATGATCCGTGGACTTTCGCCCACGTTGATCAGCTGTCCCGACAAGACGTACAGCCACCGACGCCAGCCCTCCGACGGCGGCGGCTTGACCTGCCGCAGCAGGGTGCTGGTGGACAGCTCCGGATACGGCGACGGGTGCACGGTCGGCCGTTGTCCGGTGTTGGTCGGCGCGGCCGGCGGCTGTGCCCGGTAATAGCCGGTCGAGGCTTGCGACGGCGAATCGACGACCTGCGGAAGTCCCTTGTGCGGCGTAGCTGCCCAAGCCCGTGGTTCGATGCGAGTCTCGGGAGGCGGCACGCCCCGCGTCGCAGCCTCGCTGAAGCGCCGTTCGGTGCGGAACCCGGCAAACGCCGTGGTCGGCGGGTCGGTCACCGGCGGTGGCGCTGGCGGCGGCCGCAGCTCGGTTGTCGGATGGTCTTCGTGACCATGCGATCCTCCCGCATTCGCACTTTGCGTCCGATGGTCAGCCACGTGCACTTTCCCCTTGTCGCAACGCTTGGGTCGCTTGTTAACGAATGGTTCTGTTACCGAACATATCGCAGCGCCGATCGACCCCCCGATGTCGGCCTAGCCCACCCCAGCATAGGAGTGCAGGCCAACCGTCACCAGGTTGACGAAGAACAGGTTGAACACCATGGCCACGAAACCGACCACGTTGATCCAGGCCGCTTTCCTGTCCCGCCAGCCCGCCGTGGACCGAGCATGCAGGTAGGCGGCGTAGACCACCCAAGCGATGAACGCCACCGTCTCCTTGGGATCCCAGCCCCAATACCGGCCCCAGGCCTGCTCGGCCCAGATCGCGCCGAAGATCACCCCGAAACCAAACACCGGGAACGCGAAGATCGTGGTTCGGTAGGCGATCCGATCCAGTGTCTGCGCGTCCGGCAACCGCTGCACCATCCGGGCAAACGCGCCCGGCGTATCCGGCTCACCCAGCCGAGAGGTCCGCAGCAGGAACAGGATGCTGGCCACCCCCGCGACGAGGAACACTCCCGAACCCAGGCTGACCACCGACACATGGATGGGCAGCCAGTACGACTGCAGCGCCGGCATCACCGGCGCGGCGTTGGTGTAAAGCCAGCGCCCTGACACCGTCAGCAAAATCAGCACCGGCAGCAGCAGAAAAACCCATAGCGGACGGTACTGCGGTCGGCGCAGCACGATCGCGCCGGCGATCAGGCCGCAAAAGCAGGTCAGATTGATGAACTCGTACATGTTGCCCCACGGCACCCGCACGGTGGCCAGACCGCGCAGCACGATGCACAGCAGCAACAGGCCGATCCCGGCGTAGACCAGGATCAGCCCAGCTCGCCCGACACGCTCGTCGAACGGCCGCCGCGGGGCGTCCAGCACGACGCCCGGCGTCGCGCTGTCGGCGGTCACCGCTCCCGCGCTGACCAACTCGCGTTCGGCTCGCCGGCTGCGGGCATAGGCAAGTTCGATGGCCAGCAACAACAAGGCGACCACCAGCACCACCACTGCGGAAGTGAACGCCCAGTCTGAATTGCGCGCCAGGCCCAGATCGACGTGCGAGGTATTCACTCGAGGCTCCTTCCAGCGGTCCCGACGGGCTCGACAGGCGCCGGCGTTTCCAATCCGTCCTGCAACCGGTCGACGAGCCGCTCGAATTCGTCGCCCCAGCCGGAGTTGTCCGTCCGCGCCAGGCCGCCTAGCTCGACGTTCACCGTACCGGCCGCTGCCGGTATCAGCCGGACCCATACCCGCCGTCGGCGCACCAGAAGCGACACCACCAGCCCGGCCATCATCGCGATGGCGAACACCAGCACCCAGATCTGCCCGGGATCATGCGAAACCTGCAGGTTGACGAACGGGACGGCGCCGTCGAAACGCACCACGGTGCCGGCCGCCGGGCCCTGATCAAGGCGCACACTGTCGCCGACGCGCAGGTTGACGCGCTTGACCCGGGTGAGCCGCTGCTGGTCCGCCGGCGCCGGGTGGGGGTCAGGCTGACGGCCGCCGGCGGCGAGGAAGCCGGTACGGTGAACGTCGAACTGGGCGGCCTCGCCCGCACCGAC
>JAFAID010000215.1 GCA_019236925.1 Mycobacterium sp.
CCGTTGACGCCTGCCGCCTGCACGGCAGCAAGGAAGCTGGGCGTATTGGCATTCGCAACAGGGTCGGCACCCAAAGCCATAGCCGCCAGGACGGCCATGCCGACTATGCCCACCGTCCGCGCGCCACCGGCGCCGTTGATGTGGGAAGTCACGTTCATTGCGCGCCCTTTGCCGGAGCCCGGCTGGTGCGATCCTTTGGCCAACCTCAGCGGGTGAGTTATCCGATAGAGGTCCATTTCGGTTGGATCCTTTCGCCTTTCGTTGCCATATAGATCGGCTGGTTACTCGGTTAGACGGCGGAAGCGGTATTGCCGTTCATTCCTGTTCGCTCTCCGCGTAACCGGTCTATATGGTTACACCTTGCACCCGGGGGTGAAACCTGTCAAGGTGGTTACTTGTGCCTTTCATCTACGTGGGTGGCCGGCAATGCCTCAACTTCGTCGGCACCATGAAGCACCGGCACAGCTCGCGCGAGGAGATGCTGACCGAGCCGGCGCTGCTGTCGGATTGGGCGGTTCAGGGCGGGCTGGTGGATGCCGGCATCGACGTCACCGACGACGACCTGGCGGCCGCGATCGAGGTACGGGAAGCCATCTACCGCACTGTCATCGCCCGACTGGAAGACCGCCGGCCCCAGCCCGCCGACGTCGAGCTGCTCAACGGACGGGCCTCGCAGCCTCAACTCACGCCACGCTTGCTGAGAACTGGCGCTGTGTGCCGACACGGCACCCCGGCGCAACTGCTCGCCAGCGTGGCCGCCGATCTGCTCGATCTGCTCGCCGGAACCGACATTCAGAACGTCAAGCGGTGTGCGCATCCCGACTGCACCCGGCTGTATCTGGACACGTCGCGCGCCAAGAACCGGCATTGGTGCGGGATGGGCACCTGCGGCAACAAGGCCAAGGTCCAAGCCTTCCGGGCCCGCCAGCGCGCCGCCTCCAGTTAGCGCTGGTTCCCGCCGGGAACAAACTGGATCCGATACAGGCTGAACGCCACCGTTAACCCGCCTTCACGCGACCGCACTACCGAGAACTACGCGGGGCAGAGTTGACATTTGCCACCTCACTCGGCTATCTGCGGTCCATCGGCGTTAGAGCCGTCCGTGACCTTGTCTTTTGGGTCAAATTCTGAGCGCGCCCGAGGCATCGTTGCGGCAACGATGTCTCGCCCGCCTTGCTCCGCCTGTTTTGTTCAGGGTGATTTTGATGGTGCCTGCGCAACCTTGAGTTAGGCTGTGGTTTGGTTGTGTGGTTCCTGGTGTTATCTAATTGTTAACTAGTTGTTACATCTCACTGGGTAGACCGATCACGAGGGATGGGCGCTTGGCGGCTACACGCGCTCCAACAGCGCGGCCCCACGGCTATCTGGAATCAAGTCCTGCTCGGCGAGGTCGACTCGCTCAGTCCCAGGCGGGCAATAGCGTGTCGTCGGGGGTGCAGCCAGCACGCGGCCACGTGGGACCAGTCGGGTTTGCAAACCATGGGCAATGGTTAGACGATGCTGGCCGTGGCAGATCATAAACCTCCCCGATTATCGGGTGACGATCGAGAGGTGCTGATGGCGTTGCTCCAGTACCAGCGGGAGTCAATGGCCCGCAAGGTGGACGGCGTTGATGAGATCGCAGGTCGCCAATCTCCGGTCGCCAGCGGCACCACGCTGCTCTGGCTCATCAAACACTTGGCGTATGCCGAGCGGCTCTGGATCATCCATCGGTTCGCCGGGGGCGAGAAGCCGGCCCCCGCAACGACGGACGACACCATCGAGGTTGCACTGACCGATTACCGGCACACATGGGCCGTCGTCAACGCGGTCGTCGCCGCCAGCCCCACACTCGACCAACACAGCGTCATCGCCAATGACGGCGGCAGCAACGTCACCCTGCGCTGGATCCTGGCGCATCTACTCGAGGAAACGGCCCGCCATGCTGGCCACGCCGATATTCTGCGCGAGCTCATCGACGGTGTAACGGGCCGCTAGCGCAGCGGGTGCTCGGCCCGCCGCTGCAGCCTGACGACGAAATGCCGGCGACGTACCTCGGCAAGAACGGAGAATTCAGCCCGCCGAGCCGATGAAGCTCAGCACCAACTCGGCAACCCGCTCCGGCTGGTCGAGCTGCAGGAAGTGTCCGGCACGTTCGACGACGGCAACGTCGCTGCCGTCGGGCAGCGCTCCTGGGATCCAGTGCGTGAAAGCTGCTGTCATGCAACCGTCGTCGCGTCCGTGTAAGTAGAGGCTCGGCAACGCCGGCGCGGATAGCCTGAGCCGGTGCAGTTCGGCGTACCGCATCGGCGGGCGGGTGTTGCGGATGGTGGCCCGGTAGGGTCCGAGCGCGGCATGCCAACTCTCCGGTGTCCCGATCGCGGCGTCCACGTGACGCAGATCTTCTTTGGCGTCGTAGCCCGGCGACCATCGTCTCCACAGCCGGGGCAGCACCCAAGACGCGGATCGCTCTGGCAGCCAAGGCAATTGGAAATAGCCCATGTACCAGCTGCGCACCAGCTGCGGTGGGATTTGACCGAGCAGTCGGACCCGGTCAGGCACCCGGCTCAGCGGACGGAACGCCGCCGGGGGCGGCACCGACATGATCACCGCCTTGGCGAACGGACTGTCCGGCATCGCGGCCAGGCCAGTTGCCGCCATCGCGCCCCAGTCGTGGCCGATCACCACGTCGCGATCGGTGCCGCCGGCCGCCGCTCGCACCTGCAGCGCGTCGTCCATAAATGCTCCGATGTGATAGCTGCCGTCGGATGGAATCGACGACGGCGCGTAGCCCCGCATGAACGGCGCCACCACCCGCCAGCCCGACTCGGCGAGCCGAGGCGCGAAGTTGCGCCAGCCGTAGGCGGTATCGGGAAACCCGTGCAGGCACAACGCAATCGGGCCGTCCGGTGGTCCCCACGTCAGGGCTTTCAACTCCACGGCGGGAGCTTGCACATCGATCCAGCGGGGTCGGGTCATCACCTGATCCTTTGACTAGAACTGGTCGAAGCCGGAGACCAGCCAGCGCTCGCCGACTTTGTCCAGCGTCGCCCGGACGCTGGAGGCGGCGTCGGCCGGCGCTGAGTTACCGATCTTGATGGTCTGGTTGACGAATACCAGGACCACCGCGTGATTGTGGCTGGCCGATTCCGAGGCCACCCCGGGAACGACGGCCGTCGCGGAGACGTGCTGCTCCTTCGCATTCGGGATGAGTTCCTCCTGCGTCCGCTGCGTATAGACGTCGCGGAAACCGCCGGTCAATCGCTCCCGCGCGGCGGCCACATCACGGTCCACGGTGTCGAATCGGAAAGAAAGCAGTGCGATGGTGGAATCCCTTGCGGCCGTGACTGATTGACTGCGAGCAAGCTCGGTAATGCGGACCGACGAGTCCTTCCATTTGAGCAGTCCGGCGGCGACCGCCAGCAGCAATACCAGAGCGGGAAGCAAGCCGTAGACCAGTATCCGTGACCAGTTGGCGCCCGTTGGTTGCGTCATGGCACGAACACCACGTCGGAGACCTTGGCGACGTCGCCCGTCTTTGTCACAGTCACCCGTATCCGCCAGAAATGCGGCCCCTGGTGTGTCTGCGCGGGATCCGACGACTTCACCGTCACCGCTACCAATACCCGGCCCTGGTCGCCGTTTCGCGTCTCCAGGCCGGCGTCTGTGACCGTGGCCGCCAACTGCGACCGCGTCCGCTTGGCGTTGTCGATGTAGGACTGCTTGCGGCGGGCGAAGCTGTCGTAGAACTTGCCGGTCGCCGAGTCCAGGATCCGTTGCGCCTCAGCGTCGGCGTGCTGGTAGTCGACCGTGAGGAGATTCGCCGCGCCCTCGCTGGCCGCTTGCACGAAAAGGTTGCGCTGCGCGTCGAGGCTGTGGGCCTCATACGCCCGGAAACCCAGCCAGCCGACCAGCCCCGCCAACACCATGCCCGCGACCAGGCCGACGAACAGCGCGATCCGCTCCGCCTGGGCCGGGGATTGGACGGGGTGAAGGAACACAACATCCAGCGGTTCTGCTGGATCTGCTGACGCGTCCTCGACGGGCTCCCCGCCGAAGGTGGCAGCATCGTCTGGCATGTTGGCTCCTGTTCGGCACGTTCGTACCGTCCAACGTACGTGCCGACGGAGCCCCGTTACGTGACCGACGGCCGGTTCACCGAGTGAATTCGGGTGATGCTTCCGCGGCCGCCCGCTCGAGGTCGGCGATGACGATCTTGCGCATGCCGTACATCGCCTGCGTGGCGGCGGTCGCCTTCGCCGGCTCCGGGTGACTGACCAGCTCGTAGAGCCGGTCCGGAATGATCTGCCAGCTCAGGCCGAATCGGTCCTTGCACCAGCCGCACTGCGATTCCTCGCCGCCGTCGGTCAGCCGATCCCAGTAGTGGTCGACCTCGTCCTGGTTCTTGCAGCTGATCGTGAAGGACACCGCCTCGCTGAACCGGAAGTGCGGGCCACCGTTGATACCGATGAACCGGTTGCCGTCCAGCACGAAGCTGCCGGACAACACGGAGCCGGGCTCGCCGGGTCCGGCGTCGGTGGCACGGTTGAAGCTCTCGATGTGCGAGTTCGGAAACACCGAGGCATAAAACGTCGCCGCCTCCTCGAGGTTGTGGTCGAACCACAGCGAGGGCGTGATCGAGGGCATGAGGTCTCCTAGTCGTTGGTTGTGGTTGCAGCGGTCTAACCGATAGACCACGGCGACAATCAAAACTAATTGGCGGCTGCGGGCCGTTGAATGCGGCGAACCTGCTGTAGGTAACGTCAGGCGGATATCTACCGAGAGGACGCCGATGACTACTGTGAGCAGCACTCCGCAGACTGTCGAGTATTCGGGCGTCAATGGGCTCACCCTGGTCGCCGACGAGTGGAACCGCGGCGCCGATGCGGCGGCCGACCGGCCGACAATCCTGATGCTGCACGGCGGCGGTCAGAACCGGTTCTCCTGGAAAAACACCGGCCAGGTGCTCGCCGACGAGGGATTCCACGTGGTTGCGCTCGACAGCCGCGGGCACGGCGACAGTGATCGGGCGCCCGACGCCGACTACGACGTCGAGACGCTGACCTCTGACGTCATGCACGTGCTCGACGCGATCGGCCGGCCGGTAATCCTGATCGGCGCAAGCATGGGCGGGTTGACCGGCATCCTCGCCGCCGATCAGGCCGGACCCGATCGAGTCACCGGGCTGGTGCTGGTCGACGTGGTGCCGCGGTTCGAGAAGAACGGCAGCGCTCGCATCCGCGATTTCATGTTCAGCGGTCTGCATGGGTTCGGCTCCCTTGAAGAGGCCGCCAATGCCGTCGCCGCGTATCTGCCGCATCGGACCAGGCCGCGCAGTCCGGAGGGGTTGAAGAAGAATTTGCGGCTGCGCGACGGCCGGTGGTACTGGCATTGGGATCCGGCGTTCATGACCAAGCCGGGCGACGACCCGCAACTGCGCACCGAAAAATTCGAGCACGCCGCGGCGGACTTGACGATCCCGGTGCTGTTGATCCGCGGCAAACTGTCCGACGTAGTCAGCCCGGAAGGTGTGCGGCACTTCTTGGACACCGTGCCCAATGCCGAATTCGTCGAACTGTCCGACGCCGGACACACCGCCGCCGGCGACGACAACGACGCCTTCAGCACCGTCGTCGTGTCGTTTGTGACGCGCTGACGTATCTACGACATCACCCGGGTTGCGTAGGCCGCCCGGCGACTAGTCAAACCTGTTATTCCGCCGACTTCTCGTCGTGCCCGCCGAACTGCTTGCGCATCGCCGACAGCGCCCTACCGGCGAACTCATCGAGGCGGCGCGAGGCGAAGCGCGCATAGACCGCGGAAGTCAGCACCGGCGCGGGCACTCCCTCGTCGATCGCCGCGATGCAGGTCCATCGGCCCTCCCCGGAGTCGGAGACCCGGCCGGTGAAATCACTCAGGTCGGGCTCTTTGTGGAGCGCAATCGCGGTCAGGTCCAGCAGCCAGGAACCGACTACGCTGCCTCGTCGCCACAGCTCTGCGACCTCCGGGATGTCGATGTCGTATCGGTAGAACTCGGGATTGGCCAGCGGAGCGGTCTCCGCGTCACCCTCACCCTTTTTGACGCGGGTACCAATATCGGCATTGCGCAAGATGTTCAGCCCTTCGGCAAGCGACGCCATCATGCCGTACTCGATGCCGTTGTGCACCATCTTCACGAAGTGCCCCGCCCCGGAAGGACCGCAGTGCAAGTACCCCTTCTCCGATTGCGCGATCTCACCTTCTCGACCCGGGGTGCGCGGCGCCGCGTCCACCCCGGGTGCGACGCTGGCGAAAATCGGCTCGGCGTGCGAGAACGCATCCGCGTCGCCGCCGATCATCAGGCAGTAGCCGCGCTCTCGGCCCCACACACCACCGCTGGTGCCGCAGTCCAAGAGGCGAATTCCCTTCTTGGACAGTGTCTTTGCGTGTCGGATGTCGTCGCGGTAATAAGAGTTGCCGCCGTCGACGACGATGTCGCCGGCGTCCAGCGTCTTGGCCAGCTCATCGATCACTCCGGTGGTGATGTCGCCGGCCGGCACCATTACCCACACCACGCGCGGCTTGGTGAGCTTCTCGGCCAACTCTGAAAGCGAGGACACCCCGGTGATCCTGTCTTCGCCGGCCAGCGCCTTGACCGCGTCCGGATTGTGGTCGTACACCACGCATTCGTGCCCGTCTTTGACCAGCCGGCGGACGATGTTCGCGCCCATCCGGCCCAGGCCAATCATCCCTAGCTGCATGTTGTCCTATTCTCCTTACTTTGATGCTGGGTTGTTGCCGCCCAGCCACGGCTGTTGCCAACCGCGATGACCACGCAGCAGCGACTGTGCCTCGTCGGGCCCCCACGAGCCGGGTTCGTAGCGGTGGACCTTGCCGGGGGTGTCGAGCAGTGGCTGCACGATGCGCCAAGTCTCTTCGATGCTGTCTTCACGCGCGAACAGCTGACGATCGCCGGTCAACCCAGCATGCAGTAGGCGCTCATAGCTTTGTATCGATTCGCCCAAATCCTGGGCGAAGGAGGAATCCAGGTGCATGTCTTGCCAGCCGTGCTGGCGCCGGGTGGTCAACTGCAGGCGCAGCCCGGGATCCGGATCGACACGCAACACGATCTGATTCGCCTCGGCCCGCGCGGATTCGGGCAGGAACGCCAACCGCGGTGTGTGATGCAGAAAAAGCCGGACTTCGGTCACCCGCTCCGGCAGCGCTTTTCCGGCCCGCAGGAATATCGGCACCCCGGCCCAACGCCAGTTGTCGATCTCCAACCGCAGGGCGACGAAGGTTTCGGTCTGCGAACGGTCCGCGACCCCGTCAATGTCGGTATAGCCCCGATACTGACCCCGCACGTATCGGTCCGGATGCACTGACGGTATCGCGCGGAACACCTCGACCTTTTTATCGTTGAGGTCGTCTGCGCCGGGTCCGACCGGGGGCTCCATCGCGACCAGGGCGAGCAGCTGCAGCAGATGGTTTTGCACAACGTCGCGCAAGGCGCCGACCCCGTCATAGAACGTGCCCCGGTCCTCGACGCCAAAGTCCTCGGCCATGGTGATCTGGACTTCGGAGATGCACTTACGGTCCCACAACTCGGCGAGCGCCAGATTGGCGAAGCGCGCATATTCGATCCCGACGATTGGCTGCTTGCCCAGGAAGTGGTCCACCCGCAGGATCTGTTCCTCGTCGAGCACCGCATGCAGCCGGGCGTTGAGTTCCAGCGCGGAAGCCAGGTCGTGGCCGAATGGCTTCTCCAACGCGACGCGCGATCGCTCCAGCAAACCGGCCTTACCGAGGTTCTCGACGATTGGCGCGAACAGCGACGGCGGCATTTCCAGGTAGTACAGACAGTCGCGCTTCGAACCGATCCGCTCGGCCAGTGAGTCGTACATTGCGGTATCGGTCACATCGCCGCGCACATAGGACAACCGGTCCGCCAGCCGGTCGAACACCTTGCCGTCCAGCTCTTCGCCGCTGTCGGCGATCGCCTTGCGGGCCCGATTGACCAGCTCTTTTTTCGTGATGTCGTCGCTGGCCACGCCCAAGACCGGGCACTGCAGAACCTCCCGGCGCTCCAGGCGGTACAGGGCTCGGAAAGTCATCTTGCGGGCCAGGTCGCCGGTAATGCCGAGGATCACCAGCAGGTCTGAACCGCGATCGCCGCATTCGGCCAATCGGTGACCTCCACGAAAAATCGACTAGTCAAGCCACGGCCCAGTCCAACCCTAAACACTGCGGTTGGGGCCGACAACACCCAGCGAAGTCCCCGCGTTCGGTGTGCAGTAGCCGCTTGATCGAGCAGCCAAACACCGAGTGTCACTACGGCGGAGAAGGCTGATCAGGAAAGATGCGTGGCATGCATGACCCCGCCCTGTTGATGATCGCGGTCTACGCGCTGGGCGGCGTCGCGGTGATCGAGGCCGCGGCGCTGGCCTTCGTGTGCGCTGCGCTCACCCGCAGTCGCCGGGAGGCCGCCGAACTTAGGCGGCGCGTCGACCCCCGCAGTTGGCTTTTGCCCGCCGGCCGGGAGGCGGTCAAGACCGTGTGGCAGACCGCGAACCTGGTGCGCAAGGAGGGCTTCGGCGCCGCGGTGCGCAGCTCCATCGAAGATCTCGCCGATTGGGCCGAGGTGGAACGCCCGGACCTGGCCAGGGTCACTGCCGATGGCAAGGTAGCGATTCTGTTCTCCGATATCGAGGAGTCCACCGCGCTCAACGAACGGGTCGGCGACCGGGCCTGGGTCAAATTGATCGGCGAGCACGACAAGCTGGTGCGCAAGCTGGTCAAGGAGCACTCCGGACATGTGGTGAAAAGCCAGGGCGACGGATTCATGATCGCCTTCGCCCGGGCCGAGCAGGCGGTACGCTGCGGTATCGATATGCAGCATGCGCTGCAGAAAGACGCACAACGCAAGCGGCACAACGGCATTCGAGTTCGGATCGGGATCCACATGGGCCGCTCGGTGCGCCGCGGCGACGACTTGTTCGGCCGAAATGTCGCCATGGCGGCGCGAGTCGCCGGGGAGGCGGGTGGCGGGGAGATCCTGGTCAGCGAAACCGTACGGGATGCCATCAGCGACTGCGATGACATCTCCTTCGACGAAGGCCGCGAGGCCGAGTTGAAGGGTTTCGCCGGCACCCACCGCCTCTACGCGGTCGCTGCCTAAGGCTCGTCGCCCGCCTCGGCCAGGCGCTGCTGCAGCCGGGCCCGGATCTCATCGGGCGTGTAAGCCCTCCGCCGGCGCTGATCGCGGGCCACCAGCACTCCCCCGGCGGCGACCCCGATAATCCCGGCCAGCCCGAGCAACTTCCAAACGGTGCGCATGCGCACAGGTTATTCGCGACTGCATCCTGCAATGCCGGATATCCGCATAAGGTGCGGTGGTGGAAGCACACACGGTGAATCTGGCCCAAGCGCTCGAGGAAACCCGGACCGGCGACATCTGGCTGTTTCGTGGGCGCTCGGGCCCCGACCGCGCCATCCAGACCTTGTCGAACAGCCCGGTCAACCACGTCGGCATGACGGTCGCGATCGAGGATCTGCCGCCGTTGATTTGGCACGCCGAACTCGGCGACAAGCTGACCGATGTGTGGACCGGCACCAACCACCGCGGTGTGCAACTCAACGACGCCGGCCAAGTGGTCCTGCGCTGGATGGACCGCTACCGGCAGCGATGCTGGTGGCGTCAACTAACGCCGGACGTGGACCGCAAGCAGGAGGACCGGCTGCTGCGTGTGATCGCCCGGATGGACGGCACCCCGTTTCCGAGTACTAGCCGACTCGCTCTGCGGTGGCTGCGCGGTCAACTGCCGACCAGATACGACTGGGTGCGCGGAATCCCGTTCTTGGACAAACGCGTTCGCGAGTCGACCCGACGGCGCAGGGAAGAGCAACGAAAGGGTCGCTTCGAGTCCGCCTATTGCGCTGAAACGGTGGCGGTCACCTATGAAGAGATGGGACTGATCGACACCGAGAAGCGGGCTAACTGGTTCGATCCCGGCAGGTTTTGGAGCGGCGACGCACTTCCGCTGGTGGCGCCGTATCGGCTGGGCGGCGAAATCGCGGTCGTCGCAGACTAATCGGCGTTAGCCGCCGCATAGGTTGTTTTGCGCCGCGGTCGCCATGTCCAGCAAGTTCTGATACGACGCGTTGGGGTAAGTCCAATGCTTGGCGACGTAGTCGGGTGAATGCCCTGCCTGCAATTCCCGGCACATCGCGTGGCCGCTGCCCAGTAGATATTCCACCGACGGGTCCGTCACCAGGTACCCGTGCCGGCTCAACTCGTCCAGGTAACCAGCCTCGTCGGCATGGGCTATCCCGGTGCTGAACAGGGCCGCGACGGTGGCCGCTGCCGTGCAACACAGAACCGACAAACACCGACTCCGACCGCATTTGCTCATTCGTTTCCTCTCGGTTGGGCCGATGCTACGACCAAACCGAGGAGTTGGCAGATCAACGTCTGGATGAGCGCAAAGGCGATCCCGCGCGACTACTGCCCCTCAAGCAGATGCGCGTAAGGGTCGCTGTCGGAGCCAACGGTCTCAGGCATCGGATAGTAGGTCTTAATGAGCAGGTTTCCGTCATCGTCCCACGCGAAAGTTTCTATGCTATAAGCAATTTGAACGTTCGGCTCGGTGCCGAAGTGATTCTCACAGACCCATGCCATCTCATTACCGTTCACTTGCACGGTGATCATCTTGATCTTGAGGATGGACTGGAACATGTCGAACGCGTCCGAAGTCGCGGTGTCGAAGCCGTGCTTCTCCTCGGTACCGACCGGATCGAACATGCGGACCTCGCCGGGGCAGATCGTGCGCCACGATGCCACCCACTCGTCTTTCTTCCCGGCGTTCCACAGTTCGGCATGTTTCGCCGTATGCGCCAGGCGAGCTTGCCGGCTCGGCACACCACTCATGGCTCAATCAAAGCACCCGGACACCCTGGCGGCCGCCGGCAAACTCATTGACGACCGTCATTGACGGGTGGCAATGAAATTTTATACGGTGTCTGCGTGCCATTGCTACCGTCGACCGCTGAACCGGCTTCGCAGGCGGTTGGGGTGCGGGAGGCGCAGCGGCTACAGACCCGGGCCCGTGTCTTCGACGCCGCGCTGGCCGAGTTCGGCCGGTCCGGATTGGCGGGTGCGGACGTCGCAGCGATCGCCGCGACGGCGGGGGTGGCGCGCGGCACGTTCTATTTCCACTTCCCGACCAAGGAGCACGTGCTAGTCGAATTGGAACGGGCCGAGGAGGCGAAAATCGTCGCAACGCTCGACACCCGAACCGCCGCCCCGGATGACCTGTCGTCGCTGCTGACGATGCTAGTTCGCCAAGTGCTCGCTGCCGAAGAGCGGTTGGGTCCAGTGGTCTTCAGAGACATGCTCGGCCTGCACTTCTCAGCGACCCGGCCCATCGAAGACGAGCTGGGCGAGCATCCGCTGGCCGGTTTCGTCATCGCCGCGATCGCCGAAGCGCAGAAGGCCGGGCGAGTGTCGCGGGATGCAGATCCCGGCGAGCTCGGCGTGATTTTCCTGACCGGGCTGTTCGCGTTGCTGACCATCGGCGCAACCGCATCACTGGATCGCTATGTATTGACGATTGTTCAGGGAATGGAGGAACGATGAACACTCTGGGTATGGAGGGCTACCGCGAATTCTTGGTACGGCGCGACGGCGACGCAGATTTGCTGCATCGCCACCTGGCCAGCCGCGAGGAATTCTTCGGCGGCTTGGTGGCGGATCCGGTGCGCTCCAAACGTCCCATCGATCGGGGCGTGTTCGCGCGCAACGTGCATCGCCGGCGACCCGAACCGGGCCTGAGCCGAGAAATGCTGTTTCTGTTGGCCACCGCCAAGCTGAACCAAGCGGAACGGTTCGGCGTCGGATTGGGCGAGACGTACGGGCACAACAGCGGCGACGACGCACCTCCCGAGCGGGTGTACATAGAGCTCGAAGAGCACTATCACACCCGCCTGCTGGCCTATGTGCTCGACATCTTCGGCCTGCCGTTCCAAGTCGTCCCGCCGCCGTTCGTGATGCGCCAGTTCGTCAAGCTCAACGTGTTCATCCCGGAGCGCATCGGGATCGCGTTCGTGGGCGCGGGCGAGATGGCCGGCTGCATCATGTTCGACGAATTGCGCCGTGTCGGAGTCGAGTTGTTCGCCGACGAGCCCGATGTGGCTGCGCGCATCGAGCGACTCTACAGCGAGATCCTCACCGACGAGATCGGTCATGTCGGCTACTGCGCGGCGCGCTGCACCTCTGGCGAGCGAGCCGTAATGCGTTGGCTCTATCCGCGTTTCGGCCGGCTATTTGCCCGCGAGACCGCCGAGATCAGCCAGCTGATCGATCCGGAGAAGCTGCACGCCCGCCTCGACGAACCGTTCGACGTCGATGAACTCAGCTCCGGCTTGCCGAACGAGACGTTCCTTGCGGCACACCCCTGAGCGAAACTCCGCCCGGTTGGCTACACCGTCCGTCGCGCCGGAGGCGGTACCCAGGCCTGCAATGCTCTGCGGCCAATCAACTGGCAGCCGTGGGAATGGGCCAATTGCTTGGCCGCCCGCGTGAATTCTTGATTGGTGATGACGATGCTCTTCGTGCATCCGTGGTGGCGTGCACCGGAGACGACCTGCTGGACAGCCGCGACGCCGACGGACTTGCCGTGGCGCTTGCACTGGATCGCCACCGACTTGCCATCCCGTTGGGCAATCAGGTCAACGCCGTAGTCGCCATTCACTGAGGTGACTGTGACCCGCCAGCCGGCCCGTCGCAAGCGGGCAGCGACGTAGTCCTCGAACTCCGTCCCGGTCATAGCGTCAATCGCCATCATGGACGCGTCGTGACGTCCTCGCCGCCGGTTGCCCTCCGCTGATACCAACACCCCGAGAAACAGACCGACAACCGCTCCCACCAAACCCGTCGTGACACTGTGGGCAGCGAAGCCTGCGATGAGCCCGAGGTAGGGCGGGAGGAAATAGTAAGCAATCTTCATGCCGGAAGTAAGGATCGGGAGCTGAGAAGGCTTGCTGCGGCGAGGGTTAGCGAGGATGCCCGGGGCATGGGCTGATGATAAAGATGGCCAACGACAATCCTGACGGGTTGTCGGAAAGCACAGTCGGAGGCGCAGCCAGCGATCGACGGCCCGCCTTGGACGTTGCACCCGAATTCGCTTACGACCACGATAGTTAATCCTCCGGAGGAATTATGGACCTGCCCACCCCGATCAAACGCCTCGCCGACGCGCTCAATGCGCATGACCCCATGCAGGTAGCCGCCGCATTCACCGAGGACTATCACTGCGAAGTACCGATGCATCCAGAACGCGGGTTCACCGGGAACGCACAGGTCCGACGAAACTACACCGAGATATTCGATAACGTCCCGGACCTCCGGGCCGAAGTATTGCGCTGGACTAGCGACGGCGACGCGAGCTGGTCTGAGTGGGAGATGAGGGGCACCGGCCCCGGCGATTCCAGCGTGATCCTTCGCGGGGTTGTCATCGCCGACGCGCCCGGCGGCGGTCCAATTGCGCACACACGCTTCTACATCGAGCCCGTCGTCGGTCTCTAACCAAGAAGTGCGAACCAACGCCGGAGCAATCAGGAATCACTACCCGGCGTGAGTGCCGGTGGTGCCCATTGACCGTTCAGTATTTCCGGGCGCGGCCGGTAAAGGCGAATGAGGTAGTTCCAGCCCTCCGGCGTGACGATCGCGTTCGGTGGGGTGTCCCCGTGTGCCGACGCGACGAAACGAACGGTGATCGAACCGTCAGCGTCCGCCTTACCGGTGACGCTGTTGACCGTGTAGAGGTTTTTCTCATTCGGCTCGAAGAACCCTCGTGCGTTGTATACCGATACCGACCAGAAGGCGTCCACGGGAACATCTTTGAACACCAATTCGTAATCGCCGGGCGGGAGCTTCGGGTCGACGCCGACGTACGCCGCTTCGGAGGTGGGTAGCCCACCCCACCCCGCCGCGCATCCGATCAGGTGACGAACCGGATCAACTTCTGCGCGCGCACCGAAAGTCCGGTCGAAGTTGTCGAGGCCCCGAGCGAGGGCAAGCAGCGCTTCCCGGGTCGCGTCGAGGCTTTCGGGATCGTAGTCCGGCATGACAAACGTCTGTGATGAGCCGGCGTCTATCGCGAGGCGATCCTGAATCGCGGCGACGGCGGCCACATCTGCAGGGTCGGTGGGGTCGACCAGTATTCGAACACCGGCGAGGACGTAGCGAGATCCGTACTGATCGCTGGTCAGCGGATATTCACCGGCTCCATGGAAGACCTTGTTCACGAAGTGGTCTTCGTTGACGATCATCGCGGAGAGATAGCGACCATCGGCATCGGGCAGAGTCAGCCGGGCCGGTTCGGCGAGATCAACGATCGCGAAGCTATACAACGTATCTCGATTGAGCCTGATGACCATCTGCTCGTCGATGCGGGCAGGCGTGCGGTTGTGCCGAAAAGTCCCGACACCCCCGGCGCTGGCCTGGATGTCGCGAAACATCCGGTGAGTCTCCGCCCGGACGAAGTTGTCCACGTTGACATGAGTTGACATCGCCTCAGCACCTGTTCATTTCGTCGGCCACCTAGACGTTGAAGCGGAACGCTCGGCCCGCGCGACGCACGCGGCTATCCATTCGTGTCCGGGCAGTAAACAGTGACTGCATCTCGCATGAACTGCACCGCCTAATCAGGCGTCAGGCCCTGCGATTGCAGTTTGACGCTGATCCTCGAGATGGCGACGTTGAACTGGCTAGGTTGGCCGCCGAATCGGAAGTTATACCAGCCCGTGCGCGAAAGACCATCAGCGTCGCACCGTTGGTGCGCGATGGCGATCACCTGATCAGGCGGGCCGGCGTTCAATCCGTCGTTCGACAGCAGCCCCAGAAATCGGTCGTCCGTGGTGTCGGCGTGAGCTATACCTGCCGCTAACAGCACAGCCGCGGCGGCCGCGACAACCGGACGGAACGGATCTACTGGCATAGATGAGTTTGACACCAGCACCGGCAGAACGCATGTCGTGCAGAAACGTGGTCGAGCGGCTGATCTCCGGCGTTGAGCGAAGCCCGCTCACGCAGTTCCAACGGGTAGCTCCTGGACAAACCAGTGCGTTGACGAATGTTTGGAGTACGAAACGCCTTTCCGAGCTTTCGCTATTTGTTATATTTGCGCTGCTTTGGACCCACACACCACTAGCGGCCTTGCTAACGCCAAGAAGAAAGGAAGGGAATCGAATGCCCTCACCTCGCTGGCTGGCCAGACTTGCCGTCCCCATGATGGCTGGCGCTGCCCTGGTTGGCAGCGCTGCGATTGCGACTGCCAATCCCGATGACGACGCCTACCTCGCTCAACTGCGCGCCGCCGGCCTCACGTGGCAGCCGGGCGCCGAACACGCACTCATCGCGGAGGCGCACGACGTCTGCTACGACCTCAGTTGGGGTTGGACGCCACAACAGATTGCCGACGACCTCCACGCCGACTGGAACAAGAGGGGCATTACGTTGGCAGACGACGCAGCCATTGTGAACGCCGCACATAAGATCTATTGCCCCGGCAATGTGTGCGCCGCGCCCTACCTGTGTGAATGACAGCTTGAACCGGAAACCTTCTCGTTAACTACCGGCCAGGCTCTACCTCGCCGGTTCAGACGTTGAAGCGGAATTCGACGACGTCGCCGCTCGACGCTTAATAACTACCGGAGGTCGACGTATTCGATATGCGCCGTACCCACCTGGTAGCTGTTCGGCGATGACCGAATTATCCGAGTCGTGCGTCGCGCAGGGGTTCCCAGCGGTACTCTTTGCCGATGATCGCCGGGGAGAAGGCGCCCGACTTCACTCTTTATGACCACACCGGTCGGCCTCGGGCACTGTCCGCGCTCCTTTCCGAAGGGCCGGTTGTGCTGTTCTTCTTCCCACTAGCGTCCTCACCGATTTGTACAGCCCAGGCCTGTCATTTTCGGGACCTGAGCAACGAATTCGCCGCGGTGGGCGCCCAGCGGGTGGGCATCAGCACCGACACCGTCGACAAGCAGGCCCACTTCGCCCAACAGCGCTCGTTCGACTATCCGCTGCTCTCCGACGCGGACGGCGTGGTGTCCGAGCTGTTCGGGGTGCGCCGAGGCAGGCTCGC
>JAFAID010000216.1 GCA_019236925.1 Mycobacterium sp.
CCGTTGACGCCTGCCGCCTGCACGGCAGCAAGGAAGCTGGGCGTATTGGCATTCGCAACAGGGTCGGCACCCAAAGCCATAGCCGCCAGGACGGCCATGCCGACTATGCCCACCGTCCGCGCGCCACCGGCGCCGTTGATGTGGGAAATCACGTTCATTGCGCGCCCTTTGCCGGAGCCCGGCTGGTGCGATCCTTTGGCCAACCTCAGTGGGTTGGTGATGCGCTCGAGGTCCATTTGAGTTCCTGCCTATACTTTCGTTGTCCCGTATGTGATTAGTTGACGACTACTACGGTCCACGTGCAGGCAGCGCAAAACCATCGCCCGAGGATTGATGTTTAGGGCCGGGTGGAGCTAGTACTAGATCGGCCCGGTGTTGGCCAAGCGGTCAATCAGCTCCGCGCATGAGCTGTGTCAAATGGCTTCAAATCATGCCAACGACCTCGGCGGTTGCCACCACTAATTGCGCTGTCTGTCACCGTTGTCGGTGAGCTCCGAAACGTGTCGCTGCTCAAGGTCCTCTCTGGCAGACAACCATCGACCGGTGAAGTGCCAGTGCACTTCTATCCCATCTGGTAGCGCAGCTGGTGTGGGTTGTAAGGCGTTGTAGCACGCTTCATGCGCGCTACCCAGTCCAGGGATTCACGCGCTGCCCGCGCGGAGTCGCTGATAGCACAACTCCTCGGTGCCAAGAAAACCGAAGGCGAACGCGGTCATTCGGGTGAAGCCGGCCGGCACGCGGACACCGTTAACGTCGCTGGCGACCAGACCGTTGGTGAGCAGCCCGGCGGCCGCTTCGTCGATGTCGCCGGCAGTCATGACAAGGCTGTTGCCCGAGGCCAACTGGACCGGCTCGGCCATTTTGCGGTGCGCCACTCCGGTCAGGCACGCGGTTAGCACGGCCGCCGCCGGCGTGTCGAGTGGTAGACCGCGCTCGCGCTCCAGGTCGAGTACGTATCTCGACATCACGACTGATAAGGCGGTGTCGGCGCCTTGCGGCAGTGCGTAGTTACCGTCGTTGCCCGGCGCACCCATCTTCTGCAGGGCCGGTAGGTCGACAACGACGGTATTGGTGGCCGGACAGTAGGACGCCGGTGGGTTGGCCTGTGCGTCAGGGCAATTCGCGCGATCTACGGACAGCGCTGGTGGCTGCTTGGCGGAGAAGACCTTTCCCAACGTCTCCATCAGCGTTGAGATCGTGTCTTTGTTGATCGCGACTTCTCTGGTCTCTGGTTCGCCGGTGGGATTGATCTGCAAAGACATTGGCAGGTCACCGCGGCGGTTTTTTATTTCGTCCATGTCGATCG
Source organism: Mycobacterium sp. (assembly GCA_019236925.1). GTDB lineage: Bacteria > Actinomycetota > Actinomycetes > Mycobacteriales > Mycobacteriaceae > Mycobacterium. The sequence continues at coordinate 1,307 of JAFAID010000216.1, forward strand.
CGGCGCACGCTGCCGCATCGCGGATAAAGCCCTTCCCGAACGCGCTGACCCGGTCCGCAGCTGTCCCATGGCCTTGGTCGATCAGCCGCGTATCCTCCGGAGTCGGGACTGGCTCGCGGATCGTGATTACACCTGCCAGAACGTGGTCGAGCCCATCGCCGGTGCTGACTGTGAAGCGGGGCGAGTGACCTTCCGCCACCTATCGCAGGTAAACCCCTGCGAAGCAATCGGCTTGCTGCTCGGCGACGATAGTCGGTGTCTCCCCGTTGACCAGTCCGGCCATCTGTTGTACCGCGTGCCCGTACTCGTGGGCGATCAGCGCGGAGATGGACATATCCCCGAAGAAGCGTTGCGCTGTCGGAACCAGCACGCCCCGGTCCCACGCCATCACCTTGTCATGACGACAGTAGAAGGCGTTTGCGAAGTGGTACGTGTCCCTTCCGCAGATCGACACGCTGCTTGGGTTATTGGAGTCGTAGGAAATCAGCTGGTGGATCGGGGTGAAGGTGCCTTTCAGGAGGTTGTTGTACGTCTGCTGCCAGAATTGTTCGACGTCGTTGATCGCCAACAGCGCCAGCTTGTCGGCGGCACCGCCGTCGGTGTTGTACACCTTGCCGGTGGGCGGCGGTGCGTTCTCGCGGGGGCCGCTGGGACCGCCGGTCACGGGCAGCCCCCCGACACGCAATGGGTCGTACAGCATGGACACTGCCCGCCCGTCGACAACGGTCGTACACCCCGCCACGACGAGAACCGCGCATGCCCATCCCAACGCCGCCGCCCGCGCGGCGGTCGACCTGGGGAAGCGGCCCGGTGACCGGCGCCGCCTCTCACCGCGATGCATTCGTCAACCTCATCTCGAACGGCGCGAGGACGCGAACAGCGGATTCACAATACGACCTCCGCGCTTGCTTGACAGCAGTTTCACGGCACCACCACTTAACTCGGCGAGCCGGCTGGCCAGCTCAAGATGGACTAGGAAGGCTCCAACAGGCCCTTCGCGAGTGGAAGCTGCCGGTCGGCGCGGTGCTTTGCACCGACGGCCGGTGCTCGGATGAGTTTGCGAGACTTGGCGTTTAGTCAATCGGCCGGACGCTCGTGACTTCGCCGGCGCCGCGTCCGATGGCTCACCGACAGATCATCGCCTAAGCATCAGCAAACTCAATGGGCCGCATTGTTCCGCGCCACACCGAGGCCGAGCGGACGTTGTCGCTGTCGCTAATGGCCGGGACTCGGTTCCGCGAAACACTCGGAGCATGACCAACCCTGCCACCCGAGACCAACCGACAGCTTTTGCCACGAACGCCAATTCGGCCAATTCGCCGCGACGGCAGCGGCCAAACGCGGTCCACCGGTTTCCGGTCTGGGCACGCATTGTCGCCGGCGTCGTCTTGATCTTCTTGGTCATCGCGGCCATCTTCTTCGCCGGGTTCTACACCGGCAGGCTCTACGGTGGCTGTCCTAGCGACAATTATTACGGAGTGCCGCTGCCGGGAGAAGGCGGCCCTTGCGTTCAGACTTTTTGTCAACCTGCGGGTATGGCCGGGCAGCACTGCTATCGGCGGAATGTGCCATGCCCTACGGCTGTTGGTACTGCGCCTGCTGGCGGTAGCGCCAGTCTAGGCCCCGAGGGGTAGTTGCGTACCGCCCATCGAGATAATGCTGCTTACAGGATGCTTGGCCGCTTAGGCGTGGTGGGAGTGGTTGGGCGGCTACGCCTTGGTGGCGGCTCTGCGCCCGGCAATCCTGGCGCAAGATCGTCGCACCTGGCCTTCGGGATTGCATCAGCGGCTGCAACGTGCGCGGTGCGCCGCCGCCGGAGTCCGAACTCGAGCCAAGTCCTTTCATTTGTCGAGGATTGCCAACATGATGCGGCCGACGAGGCGCCACCGCCACCATCGCCGGGAACCCGTGCTGCCGTCTTTGTGACCGGTTACACGATCCAAGGCCCGGCCACTGTGCCTGATCACAACGGCCACACTTGTGCGAGCTTGGAGACGGTCAACCCCGACACGGGGGCTGGTCTGGGGTTAAGACGTCATCTGCGTAGCTGCGGTGAGTTAAGCCGTCAGTAGGGCCCCATCAATCGTTGCGGACATTGCGCGGACGCAGGCCACTTCGGTGTGACCGCCCACATCGGCCAGTGAGCGAGCCTATGGTTTCGGGGTATGAGCGCGGTATCGCACGCCGGTAGTGTCCGGCGTGGCGCCGACCCTGATCCGCACATCGTTGAGCTCGGCAAGCTCATGCTCGCCCGTGCCCCGGAACTGGGCGAGGCGCTGGCCGATCGGCTGTTCCGCGAGATCGACGCCTACCATGACGGCACCGTCGTCACGAAGGACGAAGTTCGCGCAAGTTGTGAGGCAAATCTGACGTTCGTCTTCGACTCACTGGCGGGGCACACGGACGTCGATGTCTCGGTTGCTGAGCACACCGGGGCTACCCGCGCGCTGGCCGGCGTTCCGCTGCCGGCGTTGATGACGGCCTATCGGATCGGTTTCCGATTCATGTGGGAGGAAACCCTGGCCGTCGCGCGGGCTGCGCGAATACCCGTCGAATCTATCGTGGACGCCACCGCACGCGTCTTTCTTGCCCAAGACACCTTTACTCAAGCGATGGCCGATGCCTACCGGCAACAGCTGACCGCGCAGATTCTCGAGCAGGAGGAAGAACGGTCGGCGCTGGTCGAAGCGCTGCTATCGCGGCGGATAACCGACACCCACAGTCTCTGGGAGGCAGCCGATCTGCTCCGGCTGCCGACCTCCGGACCGTATGTTGTGGTGGCGGCCGCGTTGCCGGCCATCGGGAAGCTGGGGTTGCCCGCGATCGAAATCAAGCTGTCCGCGCGCGATATCAGGTCGGCGTGGCGGCTGCTGCCGGACTTGCACATCGGCATCGTGCACGTGCGGATCCGCGACACCGTCGACACTTTGATCGGAGTGCTCCGCCAGGCCGCGACCGTTCGGGTCGGCATCAGTCCGCCGTTTCACGACTTGGCCGAAACCAGCGAGGCGCTGCGATTCGCCCGGTTGGCGGTAACCGGAAAGGCGTCGGGCGACTCGCTGATCACGGTGTTCGACGACACGCCCCTTGCCGTCGCGGCGGTCAGCGCACCCGAGGTCATGACGAAGATCAGCTCGTCGGTGCTCAAGGGACTGAACACCCTGCCACCCGCGGAACGCACGATCTTGCTCGACACCTTCCAAGCGTGGTTAGAGGAGGGCGGCTCCGCTAACGACACCGCGGAGAAGATCTACTGCCATCCCAACACCGTGCGGCATCGTCTTCGCCGTATCGAGGAGTTGACCCACCGATCCCTCTCGCGGCCCAAGGATATTGCCGAACTCTGCCTGGCCTTCGAGGTCGAACAGCGGCTGCCCTGAGCGTTAGCCGTGGCTGTGCGACCCCAGGCGGTGCCGGACCTGGAACGCAGTGGTCACGTCCACGATGCCGATCGCGATCAGCCAGGCGCCGGCGACCAGGTCAAGATCGCGATCGAATCGAACGGGGACACGATCAGCACCCCGCCGCCGATAACGATGATCACACCGGACAGTGCCTGCCAACCGCGAGCAGGCAGGTGGTCGAAGGACAGCGCGGCGGCGAGCAAGGTCAGCCCGCGGAATAACCAGCCGATGCCGATCCACAGAGCCAAAAGCAGGATCGACTCGAGTTGGTCGCGAAAGCAGAAGAATCCAAGCAC
>JAFAID010000632.1 GCA_019236925.1 Mycobacterium sp.
TCGTCAGTACATGGAGCCGAAGGCCATGGGACTGCCGGCGTGACACGCGCCGGCGACGATGCAGAGCGAAGCGATGCTGAGGAGCGGCGCTTCGCTACGGCCGGCGACGATGCAGAGCGAAGCGATACTGAGGAGCGGCGCCCATGACCGGTGCCCTGGACGGGCTTCGTGTCGTCGAGATCGCCGACGAGATCTCAGGTCCCTACTGCGGCAAACTGTTCGTCGACCTCGGCGCTGACGTCACCAAAATCGAGAGACCGGAAGGAGATTCGCTGCGCCGGTGGGGGCCGTTTCCCGGCGACGAACCCGACCCCGACCGGTCCGGGCTGTTCGAGTACCTCAACGCCGGCAAGCGCGGCGCGATTCTCGACGTCACATGCGAGAGTCAGGCGGCGGTCGCACGTGAGCTGATCGGCGACGCCGATGTCCTTATCGACGCCCTTGCTCCCGGAGCCCTGGCCAAAGCCGGACTCGGCGTCGAGGCATTGCAGGACATCAACCCGCGCCTGGTTGTGGTGCGTATCTCGAACTTCGGACAACACGGGCCGTTTCGCGCTTCTGCGGCCACGTCGCTGACGATGCAGGCGGCGGCAGGCTGGATCTCAGCGCGCGATCCCGACCGTCCTCCGGTGCAGGCGGGTGCCCGGATCGCGGAATACGTCGCGGGCGGCTACGCGGCACTGGGCGCGCTGACGGCGCTGCGGAGCACACCCACCGGTCGGGTGACCGAGGTCGACGTCTCGGTGTTGGAGGCGCTGCTGTCCACGCTCCCGTAGCCGATGCTGCAGGCCGAACGCATGCGCACGCTGGGTTTGCCGTCCAACACACGCCAAGCACCCATGCTGGGTGTGGTCAAAGCGGCCGATGGCTGGGTCGGGATCAACTGTCTAACCGGGCAGCACTGGCTCGACGTGTGCGCCATGCTCGAACTGGCAGAGTTCGGCGAGCAGCAGTTCGCGATCCTGATGGGCGGCCCGGAGCGTGCCGAGTTCTTCGCGGCGGCCCAGCCGTGGTTGAGCGAGCGCAAAGTCGCCGACATCGTCGATCTCAGCCAGGCGTTGCGCATCCCGGCGGCACCGATCGCCGATGGCGCCACCGCGCTGGAATGTCCGCAGTACGTCAAGCGGGGATTCTTCGTCGATGGCGGCGCGGAGGGTTGGACGTTTCGGCGGCCGGGGCCGCCGTTTCGGCTCTCGAAAACACCGGCAGCGCCCGCAAGCGGTCAGCGGTCGCGCAGACGACCGCAGGCCTACCCGGTCGCGGACCCGTCCCTGCCGTTTGCCGGGCTGAAAGTGCTTGATCTGACGACGTTTTGGGCCGGCGGATACCTCACCTGTTACCTCGGCGCTTTTGGTGCCGACATCGTCAAGGTCGAATCGATTCAGCGGCCCGACGGATTCCGCTACTCGGCGGCGTTCCCGCACGAGGGCGACCAGTGGTATGAGCACAGCGCGCTGTGGCAGGCCACCAACCTCAACAAGCGCGACATCACATTGGACTTGACTTCACAGTCCGGCCGCGAACTGGCCTACCGGCTCGCCGCGCAGGCTGACGTCGTGGTGGAGAACTTTTCCCCGCGGGTGGTGGAGCAGTTCGGGCTGGACTACCCATCGCTGGTGGCGCTGCGCTCCGACGTGATCGCAGTCCGTATGCCGGGATTCGGTCTCGACGGCCCATGGCGCGACTACGTCGGCTGGGCGTTGAACATCGAACAGGTTTCCGGCATGTCGGCGGTGACCGGCTATCCCGACGGTCCGCCATGCAACGTGCAGGGCCCCGCCGATCCCATCGTCGGGGTGCACGCAGGTGTGGCGTTGCTCGCCGCACTCGAGCACCGCCGCCGCACCGGCGAAGGTCAGCTGATCGAGGTTGCGCAGATCGAAGTCGGCGCCGCCGTCACCGCCGAACCGGTGATCGAGTATTCGATGAACGGGATCGTCCGGCCGCGCGGCGGCAATCGGCAGCGTGGCTACTGCCAGGGTGTCTACCCGACCGACACGGACGATGCGTGGGTGGCGCTGTCGGTGCGCGACGACAACGACTGGTCTCAACTGGTCGACGCGATCGGTCAGCCAGGACTGCTCGAGGATGACCGGTTGGCGACGGCTGATCGCCGCGAGGCCGCCCACGACGTCTTCGATCAGGTCGTCGCCGCCTGGACTCAAACACACGCGCCCGCCAATATCGTTGCAGCGCTTCGAAAACGTGACATTCCCGTCGAGGAGGTCATCACCGCCGAGCGGATGTATGACGTGCCGCAGCTCGATGACCGCGGGTACTACGAGGATTACGAGCATGCGATCACCGGGCGGCACCGCTATCCCGGGTGGCCGTTTCGCATCACTCCCGGTCCTGTTCGGCACCATCGCTTCGCACCGCCGACACTCGGCCAGCACAACGACGAGATCCTCAGCGGCCTGGGACTGTCCCGCGACGAGCTGGCGGCATTGCGCCGTGACCGGGTGATCGGCGAACGGGCGGCAAACGCCTGACCTGGGAGAGGCGAACGGCCTGTCGAGTAGGGACCAAATCCTCCGACGGCCGGCCGTCCAGGCCGTTAGCGTTATCGACATCGGGACTTTCGCCCGATGCTGAGGCCATAAGGAAGGGAACAGCGAAATGCTCGAATCAGCGACACACCTGGGCATCGTGGTCGGTGTCGATGGGTCGCCCTCGTCCGACAGTGCTATTCGGTGGGCCGCAAACGAGGCAGGGATGCGCAAGGTGCCGCTCAGCCTCGTCCACATTGTCGTCACACCGGCTTGGGGACCTACACCATGGCTGCTGTCCGATGCGCCGCTTCCGATTCCCGCCGAGGAGGACACGGCGCTAGAAGAGGCGGGGCGAAAAATCCTCGCCGAGGCGATCAAGATCGCACAGGACAGTGTCCAGGACGCCACCCTCCCGGAAATCAAGAGCGAGCTGTTCTTTTCGGTGCCGGTGTCCACGCTTGTCAACCTGTCCAAACAAGCACAAATGGTGGTGGTGGGATGTCGTGGGCAGAACACTTTGAGCCGCGTTCTGCTCGGATCGGTCAGCAACGGCCTGCTCCACCACGCGCACTGCCCGGTAGCAGTGATCCACGAGTCGGTGACGTCCGGGCCGAAGCCGTCGAATCTTCCCGTCGTGGTTGGTGTCGACGGATCGCCGGCATCGGAGTTGGCCACCGAGATCGCGTTCGACGAGGCATCACGACGAGGTGTGGACTTGGTCGCCCTGCATGCCTATAGGGATGCGGACCTTCCAAAGGTTTTGAATGTCCAATGGGCAGGCGAAAACCCGATTCCGCCGCAAGCTTTGGCTGACCGTCTGACCGGTTGGCTGCAACGCTATCCGGACGTCACCATTCATCCCCGGATCGTGTGCGACAACCCTGCCCGTCATCTGGTCGACGAGTCCGAGTCGGCCCAGCTCGTCGTAGTCGGGAGCCGCGGCCGAGGCGGGTTCGCGGGAATGCTGTTGGGGTCGGTCAGCACGGCAGTAGCCCATGCGGCGAACGTTCCGGTCATCGTGGTGCGCCAGGGGTAGGGCCTGAGGCAAATGAATACCGTCCACACCCCGTAACGATCGATGCGAGCAGGAACTCGAGTAGCCCCAGTGCGATGCGCACGTTATCCGACGATGCGGCCGCCGCGGCTTGCGTCGACTTCGCCGCGCACCTGTCGCCGTGGCGGCGTCGCAACAAGCGTTGAACAGGCGGCCACCGCCCAGCAGTGCGCCGAACCCGATTTGCTCCCGGTGGTTTTGCAACGATGGCGGCATCATTGTGCTTCCTAGGGCCGTGAGGTACTCCCGCGCAGAGTATTTGGACACGCCGACGCGTCCGTTCCGCACCTCGACGTATGACGTAGGCGTCTAAAAGTCGATCAGCGGCGCTGTCCAGTGAACGAGCGTTCCACCCTCAGGCGGTGAGGTGATGCGACATGTTCCGCCGACCTGTTCGGCGCGTCGACGCATATTTGCCAGACCGCTTTGCCGCTGGTTGTCCGCGGGGATGCCGTGGCCGTTGTCGCGGACATCGATGATCAATTCGTCGGCGACGGCTACCTCAATGGTGAGACGGTTGGCGCCGGAATGCCGAACAGCGTTGCTGACGGCTTCGGTGACGACAGCTTGGGCGTGCTGAGCCAGCTCGGGACCAACAGCGGTCATTGGACCGGACATGTGCAGCGTCGTAGCGATGTTTCGGTTTTGGGTCAGATCGGCGATCACACTCTGGATTTGCCGACGGAACCCGCCGTCGTGCTCAGTCGGAGACTGCAGTTGGAAGATGGCGGTGCGGATATCTTCGATCGTGGCTTGCAGATCATCAACTGTCTGATTAAGCCGGTCGATGACTTCTCGCGAGTGCGCGCGTGCAATGGTGCCTTGTACGTCCATGCCGATCGCGAATAACCGTTGGATGACCTGGTCGTGTAGATCATGAGCAATGCGCTCACGGTCGGCCAAGATAGCCAGCTCGCGGGCATGTTTACGGGCACTGGCCACGGTCAATGCGATGGCGGCGTGGCCGGCGAAGTCACTTACCAGCTCGAGATAGCTGGCATCGAATGGCCGCTGGCCCTCGTTGCGCGCCACGGCAATCACTCCCAGGACCGTGCCATCGGCCCGGAGCGGCATGACGATCGCGGGCCGTTCCCCGACATCGGTGAACGCCTGGATGGGATAGCGGAAAGCTTCGGTGATCAGCGGTATGCCGGAGCGAAAGACACCGCCGGTGGTGGAGTCTTCCACCGGTATGCGCTGGCCGATCACCTCTTCGGCATGCAGCCCCACCGCGGCCGACACGACCAGCGTGTCGACTTCGTCGGCGGGCACGTCGGCGTCTGACGGAACGAGCACGATAGCCTGTTCGGCCTCGGTCAGCTTCCGCACCTGCCCGGCGATCAACTGCAGTGGCCGCTGGTGTGGGTCGACACCCGAGAGCAGTGCGGTGATGATTTCGCGGCTAGCGGCCATCCACTCCGCCGAGGCACGGGCGCGTTCGAACATTTGGCCGTGATCAATGGCTACTCCGGCCGCGGCCGCCAATGTCCGAGCAGCGGCTTCATCGGATACGGCAAACGTTCGTGAGGGTCGGTCGTCGGTCAGGTACAAGGTGGCGACCAGGGTTCCGCGGATCATGATCGGCACAGTGAGGAAAGCACGCATGGCGGGATGGTGCTCGGGGAAGCCGACGGCAGCCGGGTGTGCGGTGAGATCGTCGAGCCGCAGCGCCGCTGCCTGGTCGAGCGGCACACCGAAAACACCTTTGCCCATCGGGAGGTGGCCGATCCGTTGGACTGTTTCCGGGTCCATTCCTGCATGGACAAATTGAGTCCAGGCGCCGTCCGTACCGTGCACGGCCAGCGCGCCGTAGCGGGCTCCGGTCAATTCCATCGCTGTGGTGACGATGTGATACAGCGTCGCGTCCAGGTCGAGATCAGAACCGACGTTGATGATCGAGCGCAGCAAATCCTCCGTCTGAGCGCGCGCCGCC
>JAFAID010000635.1 GCA_019236925.1 Mycobacterium sp.
CGCAAATCGATGCCGTTCTCGCGCTCGAATTCGTCGGCCAGGTAGTCCACCAGCCGACGGTCGAAGTCGTCACCCCCCAGGTGGGTGTCCCCGGAGGTGGCGCGCACTTCCACAACGCCGTCGCCCACATCCAGCAGGCTCACATCGAAAGTGCCTCCGCCCAGATCAAAGACCAGTACCGTCTCGTGCCCCTTCTTGTCCAAGCCGTACGCCAGTGCCGCAGCCGTCGGCTCGTTGATGATCCGCAACACCTCCAAACCGGCGATCCGCCCGGCGTCCTTGGTGGCGTTGCGCTGGGCGTCGTTGAAGTACGCCGGAACAGTGATCACCGCTTCGCGGACTCGCTCGCCGAGGAACTTGCCCGCGTCGTCGGCAAGTTTGCGCAGCACCTGCGCGCTGATCTCCTCCGGGGCGTAGAGCTTGCCCCGCACATCGAAACGCGCCTCCCCATTGGGGCCCGGCACGACGTCGAAGCTGACCGCCTTCGCTTCTTGGGGAACCTCGTCGTAGCGACGACCGACGAAACGTTTGGCCGAGTAGATGGTGCCCTTCGGGTTCATGATCGCTTGCCGGCGGGCCAGCTGCCCGACCAAACGCTCACCGCTTTCGGTGAACGCCACCACCGACGGGGTGGTCCGCCCGCCCTCGGCGTTGGGAATCACCACCGGCTCACCTGCCTGCCAGACGGCGATCACCGAATTTGTCGTGCCCAGGTCGATGCCTACCGCTGTTGCCATCATCTACCGCCTTCGGTTGCCAGCGCCACGACGCACTCAAATCAGTCACGCCGCGGCGTCGTCGACGATGTGTCGTATCCAATCCTTGCCGTCGGACGCAGCCCCGCAGAAGGGTAGAAAGTCACCTCGCTAGTCGCCGGTAACCGGAAGGCATCGGTTCCGGCGAGTGGGTAGCCGGGGCACCTCGCGTGTGGTCAGGGCACCACGACGGCGCGGCCGTACACTTTCCCATCGCGGAGGTCGCGGTAGGCCTGCGGTGCGTCCTCGAGCGAGTAGGTGGTCGTCTCGGTGTGCACCAATCCGCGGGCCGCCAAGCTTATGACCTCGGCCAGCTCGAAACGGGATCCCCAGTAGGTCGTCTGGATACTGACCTCGTAGGGCTGGGAAAAGAACGACAGTGGCACGGTTCCCCCGGCAATGCCGACGATCGTTGCTTCGCCGAGCGTCCGGGCGGCTGTCCGGGCAAGTTCCATCGTTGTCGTGGCTCCGACGAAGTCCAAGAGCACATCCGCTCCGTGGCCGTCGGTGAGGTCCTTGATGGCACGGGCGGCGAGGTCGTCCGATCTGACGACATGGTCGGCGCCCATCTTCGTTGCCAGATCCAGTGCCTCCTGCCGATTGTCGACGGCGATCACCTCGGCCGCAGTTGTCGCCTTAATGAGCTGGACGGCTACATGCCCGAGCCCACCCACACCGACCACCACCGCGGTCGACGTCGGCGTCATCTTCTGCCATGACCGGCGGATCGCGTGGTACGGCGTGAGGCCTGCGTCGGTGAGCGGTGCCGCCGTTGCCGGCTCAAGGCCGTCGGGCAGCGGTACCAGCAGCCGCTCCGCGGGCACCAGCAGGTACTCAGCCATGCCGCCGTCAAGGCCAAGCCCCCCTCCCCCATTCACCACCGGTGCCTCAGCCTGATTCTCGCAATAGTCCTCAAAGCCCTGCTCGCATCGGCCACATTTGCCGCATCCCCACGCGCCGTAGACAGCGACGGCGTCGCCCTCCGACACGCTGGTGACGCCGGCGCCGACTGAGTCGACCCACCCGGCGTTCTCGTGCCCCAGCGTGAACGGCATCTTCCACGGCATCATGCCCGGCTCGAAGTCGTGCATCAGGTGGAGGTCCGAGTGGCATGCCCCCGCGCCTCCGATCTTGACGACGACCTCGGCCGGACCCGGTGTCGGCTTCGGCACCTCCACGAGCTCCGGATCGGTCTTCCAATCGGTCAATCGTAGGGCCTTCATGGGTCACCTTCCTGATCGTCGCTTTACTCGTGGCATTCAACGACTTCTTGAGTTGGATTTATGGAGTCATGCCGCCGGGTTCGAGTCGTTATGTTTCTGCGTCATCCACGACATCCACGACCACGCCCCACGGAGACCTGACGAACCCTTCACCAAGGTCGACTTCGGCAGCTTCGGGGGCTGCTTCAATGGGCTCGTAGAGCTCGACACGGTAAGCGGAGAAATCGGCACGCCTTGCGGCGATCGCGCGCGCTAAGTCAAGCCGAGTCGTCGCGTACGTGTACTCCTTGCCATCGAGCGGGTTTAAGGTACGCGTAGTCGCGTCTCCGGGATTGAGTCCCCGCGCGTCCGGCCGGTAGTAGGCCGTGTCGTCACCCATCTCGTCAGCCTCTCCGTCCGGCCTCTGTTCACCCGCAGCCGACGGCACGGGGGGTCAGTCTACCGATTCACTTTGCTGAACCTGCCCTGTTTGAAAAAAGTTCGAGTGTCTGGAAACCGATGAAATTTTCGTCGGGCATACCCAGACGAGGACATCCACCTCGTTCACCCAACGCATGTCAGCTACTGAGCGAGAACTCTTGGTTCCAGAGAAGAGAGACCGATCAGTTCTTATCTCAAACTGGTTTGAGTGCATGGATCAGTTCTTCGGAGCGGCCGAGCGCGGCGAGGTTCCCGCCGGCAAATGGTTTGACCCGAGCTGGCGGGGTGGCGTAGTCAAACGGCGGTTCGGTGTCAGGCCCGGTCTATGTCGGGCTCAATGTAGATGATTCGAGCCGCCGGAACGGCAGTCCGTATCTTGACCTCGGCAGCGTCGATAGCGGAGGCGACGGTCGCCAGGTCGACTCCCGGCGCCACCGAAACCTTTGCCGCAACCAGCAATTCGTCCGGGCCTAGGTACTGCGTGCGGAGGTGGATCAAGCGATCGACATACTCAGTGGACTCCAACGCTTCCCGGATGTCCTCGGTCTCCGACGCGGTGGCGCTCTCACCGATCAAGAGGCTGTGCATCTCCACCATGAGGAACACTGCGACTGCGCCGAGCAGCACGCCGATGGCCAGCGTTGCGACGCCGTCCCAGACCGACGAGCCGGTAAGGACCGTCAAACCTACACCCGCTATCGCCAGCGCCAACCCGATCAAGTCGGCGGTGTCTTCCAACAGCACCACCGGTAGCTCGGGGTTACGTGAATCGCGGATGAACCGCCACCAAGACTTGCTGCCCTTCAGCGAACGCGATTCTGTGCGAGCCGTGTAGAAGCTGTAGGACTCCAAGCCTGCCGCCACGATCAGAATCGCGAGCGCCACAACCGGAGACGTGAGCGGCTCGGGGTGAGCCACCTTGTAGCCGCCCTCGTACAGCGCGAACACCGCGCCTAGCATGAAGATCATCAAGGCCACGACGAACGACCAGAAGTACCGGCTGCGGCCGTAGCCGAAGGAATGCAGAGTATCCGCTCGTTTTCGGGCGAAATTCTGCCCGAGCAGAAGCAAGCCTTGGTTGGCGATGTCAGCTACCGAGTGAACCGACTCGGCCATCATGGCTGTGCTGCCTGTGATCAGGAAACCAGCGAACTTCGCGGCGGCGATGCCTACGTTGGCTGCCAATGCCGCCACGATGGCTCTGGCACTGTCGGGGTGATCAGTGGCATTCATTGTCTTATTCTGTTCGATGTCAAGCGACCGACGCGCGAACGCCAGCTTCCTCGAGGTAGTTTTCGATGCTTTTGTATCGGAGTCGTATGGCGATGATTGGGATGACTTAGTGACCTATGCCGCGGCTGTGATCAGCAACAAACTGACCGAGAACGCGGCTTGGCACCGGTGGCGGAATGGAAAGCAGTCAATCCCGGCGCAGTCACAGCGTCGCATAGGTTTCAGGAGGCGCTGATGGCTCAGGATTCGATCGAGGACGACTATTCGAAATCGCAGAAGGTGGCAGGCATCGGAAACTTTGCTGCCGCTACCGTGTTGTGGGTCGCCGGGGTACTGACGGTTTTCCAGGGTATTTCCGTGCTTTCAGATGACCAATTGATTGTGCCCCTACCTGATTATGTTTTCGGATTCAACGCCACCGCCTGGGGGTGGATCCACATCATCCTGGGTGTCCTGATCGCGGTCGCGGCGCTAGGGCTTTTCTGGAGTAGGACGTGGGCACGGGTATCTGCGATCATCATCGCCTCGCTATCGATAGTGAGCATGTTCCTGTGGCTGCCGCGATACCCGGTCTGGGCGATTGTGGTGATAGCACTGGACGTCTTCGCGATCTGGGCAGTGGCAACCTGGGAAAGCCCGCAGACCCACATCTCGCGTGCCGAGGTGAAGGACTTTATGGAAGGACTACATAGGTAGCCGTGCGGCCCAGCCTCAGATGAACTGGGCGGTGGCCGGAAATGCCGTAGGCGCGTTCCCATCCTGGTCGGCGGGTCATCAGGTTTCGGGCGGTCAGCCGGTGGAGGGGATAAAGACGGCCGCTACGAACTAACCGGCATCGACCCGGCCAAAGATGCCGATAGAACAACTCGTGGTTGGGTGTTGACACCTGGGCTCTCCAGCTGCGTTGCTGGCCATAGGAATTGGCGTGGCGTTTTCGTCGCCTTGAATATTTGCGCTCGCCGACGCGTATTCGGCTCGCCCTGGTGTCGTCAAGGTATAGGTTGACTCGTTGGTGTCGCGGACATCGCCGGGGTTGCGGCAGATCACCGAGGGCCTCGGTGCCCTCGACGCTGAGGTGTTCGAGGCGATCGCGAACTCACGCAGGCCGCGATCGCAAACCACAGCTTGCCGTTGTCGGCGACACGGCTGAGCGCCGGCATCGCGCGGTCAAGCAATGGAGTGGCCCATGCAATGCTGGTTACCTTGCGCCATGAGGAGCCTGTGCGCATCCGCTACTACGACAAGCCCATGCAGACATCGCTGTTCTTCTTGGGCAACTCCACCTACCAGCCGTCCGGATTCGCACCAGCGCAACGCAATCGGGTCGATGACGGGTTGATCGATGTACGAATTTTGGAGACCGGACGTTCGTTCAGCAAGATCCGCGTCATGACGGCGCTGCTGGCCGGACGGCTGGTACGCAGCCGGCTGTATCACGAGGAGCATGTACCGGAGTCCAGCTTCAGCTGCGTCGACGGCCAACCGCCGTTGCATTCGACGGCGAGGTCGATGGACAGCACCAGCATGCAAGCTACAGCATCCGATACCGCGCCCTTCCGGTGTTTTGCGGTCGGCCGCAACGCTAACCGAGGAGCCCGGGTGACCGCCCATTGGATGACTTTGGACCCTACGCCGACCCGCGTGAGGGAGCGACGATGAGGCAAGCCGTATGGAAGCTATTCAGGAGAGAAGCGGCATGCCCGATCCCGCTGAGCGTATCCGCCACACACTCACCGAACGCATCCGCCAGATAATCGACCAGCATCACGCAAGCGGTCACGGTGACGATGCGCAGGTTACCTGTAGTTGTGGAGCGCAACGGTTGTCCGATTATCCTCGTCATCTCGCCGAGCAGATCATCGACCGGCTGGGTCTCAAGGCGGAAGCTACCGACCACGTCACAAACCAGATCCGCTATGCGACCGCATGGTTCGACTGGGAGCTAACCAAGCTGGAAGGCGCTCAAAGCTAGACCACCACAACGGCCGACACGACAGGACTAACGTTCATCGCGCCGCCTCGATTTGCTAAGGGCAGTTGGCACGGGCTCGACGACTCGCCAAGCGCGGATTTTAATCTGCGCCAATGCTGGTGGTCCCGGCTGGGATCGAACCAGCGACCTTCCGCGTGTGAAGCTGAAGCGAAGTCAGAGGCAAGACGTTTGTGCTGGTCAAGCTGGACGAACTGGACCCATCGTGAGGGTTGAGAGCACGCAATATGAACGGCGTGGCGGATGCGGAGCGGATGAAAATGAACCTGGTATCCGTAGGCACGGGCGGACGGCATGACCAGGCATGATGGAAGTCCTTGCGTGATGTAGCCGGAGGTGTGGGGATGCCCGGCTGTCGTCAGCGTTGCCGTCAGAAATGTCGTCCGCGCACTGCAGCTTGAGGACAGACCGGGAGGCCTGGAAATGGATCATTCGACGGCTGTCGTGTTAACGGTCGGCGCACTTGACCCCCCAGTAAGTAGCGGTAACGCATTTCCGAGGTCGTGGGCAATAGGTGGCCGACTTGCGGGCGTGCATGGCGTGCACAGACGTTCTCTCGAGCCTCCGTAATGGTGTCCACGACGTGCAACACGCGAGAACGGGCAGCCGGGATCTGCGTGGTGGAGGTGGTTATCTACTGGCGTCCATCACGCAGACATCTCGGAGGTTCGATGCTTGTGCAGCGGGTGCTGACGCCTGGCTCGTCGCTTGACTCCTGGACCGTCCTCGGCGACGGCGGGCCGGTGGAGCCGATCGAGCGCTACTTGGCGTACTTGACCGATATTGAGCGGTCGCCGAACACGATCAAGGCGTATGCCCACGATCTGAAGGACTGGTTCGTCTTTCTGGATGTCCGCGGCTTGGAGTGGCGTGAGGTGCGGCTGGAGGATCTCGGCGAGTTCGTGGCGTGGTTGCGCCTGCCGCCGGGCGGGCGGGCTGGCGGGGTCGCGATGTTGCCGTCGGCAGACCATCACTGCTCGGCCGACACGGTGAATCGGAAATTGTCGGCGATCAGTGGTCTGTACAGCTTCCATGGCCGCCACGGTGTTGATCTGGGCGAGCTGGTCACCGAATTGCAGCCAGCGCGGCGGCGTCGGTCGGGGTGGAAGCCCTTTCTTTATCACCTCAGTGGCGGTGGGCCGGAGCGGCGGCGGGCGCTGAAGCTGACTGCGGTGCGAAAGCAACCGACCCTAATCACTGCCGCGCAGATGCAGGCGATTCTGGATGCCTGCACCCGGCTGCGGGATCGGTTTCTGTGGGCCCTTCTGTGGGACAGCGGGATTCGGATCGGTGAAGCACTCGGCGTGCGCCATGAGGATCTGGCGGTATCCGAGCGGGAGCTGACCGTGACGCAGCGGGTCAACGACAACGGTGCCCGCGCCAAGTCGGCGCGACCGCGCACGGTTCCGGTCAGTGCGGAGCTGATCCGGCTTTATGCCGACTATATGCACGGTGAGTACAGCGACCTCGACTCGGATTACATCTTCGTTAACCTGTGGGCCGGCGCGTTCGGGCATCCGTGGACCTATGCCGCCGTTTATGACCTGGTGCTACGGCTGCGCAAAACGGTGGGTTTCGACTTCGATCCGCACTGGTGCTGCCACACCTACGCCACGAGGTTGTTGCGCAACAACACACCGATCGAGATGGTCAGCACGCTGTTGGGGCATTCCTCGATCGCGACCACCATGGACATCTACGGTCACCTGTCCGTGGAGGACGCCCGCCGGGCTCTGGAGCAGGCCGGCATCCTGACCGGGCAGGAGGTGCGGTGGTGACCGCGGCCGACCTTACCGAGCGTCCGGTTGCGGCGCCCGGGTTGCTGGGCAAGCTGATGGCGGTGGTGCGCCCGGAGTTCCGCGCGAGCATTGTGGTTCCCGAGCGCGGCGTGCTGGTTTTCGACACATCCGGATGCCGAGTGGCGGGTTGCGTGCGCCAGCCCCGCACCCGCGGGTTGTGCAAGGGCCACTACTACTCCTGGAAGGACCAGGGCCGCCCGGACATCGACGCGTTCGCCGCGACAGCCTCACCGGTCGGGCTTGGACGCAAGGAACTAACGATCTGCACTGTCCCAGGATGCCGATACGGCGGCGCGCGTCGGGGTTTATGCGTTCGCCATCAAGGGATTTGGGAGCGTTCCGGTCAACCAGACCGTCACGCATGGCTGGCGACCGTCGCCGCGGAGCACAACCCTGATCACCCAGTCTGCGCATTGTCGTATTGCACGCTGTGGACCCAAGGCAGTTCCCAGTCCTGTATCAACCACCGGTCGCGATGGGAGGCCGCCGGACGGCCCGCCCTCGATGATTTCATCGTTTTGTGCGAGTCCTACGGTGATGACCGCTTCGATTTCCGGGCGTTCGGTGACCGTCGCCAGCTCAAGCTGGAAATGCAGTATGCCCTACAGTGCCGACACGACGAGCGGCAGACCAAGACCACGTCCGCCGTCGCACGGCCCGTCATTGCGTTGGTGGCCGCCAGCGATGCGATGTCCCTGCTGGACTGGCCGATCGAGCGGTGGACGGAATTCTTCGACGCTCGTCACGCCGCCAAGCACGGCAAGAACGGACAGCTGGCGTTTCTGCGCTACGCCCACCGTTGCCTGCAAGATCTGTGTCTTGGGACCGCCTGGGAGGCCGAATTCCCAAGAGATGTCTGGGAATTGCGCCGGGTAGGCGTCGAGGGCAACCGGCGGTTGCGGTTCGACGGCATCCCGCAACCCTGGCTGCGCCAGCTGGCGAAACGGTTCGCCCGCTGGCGGTTGAGCATCGGCCGCAGTCATAACCAGACCTACATCGACGTGCAGGCGATCACCCGGCTGGCCCGGTTTCTCAGCGCCTCGACGGTCCAGGTGAGCAGCCTAGCCGGTATCACCCGACCAGTCCTGGAGCGCTATCTTGCCCACCTGACCACCGATTCGCGCTCGCTGCATTCCCGCAGCCGCGACATCGGCTCGCTCAGCGCGTTTCTGGACGCGATCCGCCGGCACGACTGGGACCCGGCCCTGCCGACGAACGCGGCGTTCTATCCCGACGACTACCCCAAACCCGACAAGCGCCTACCGCGCGGGCTGGCAGAGCACATCATGGCCCAGGTCGAACAGCCGGCCAACCTCGATCGTTGGAACCTGCCGGAAAGCCGCCTGCTCACCGTTGTCCTGATGTGCTGCGGGCTGCGCATCGGTGACGCCTGCCGGATCGGATTCGACTGCATCGTCCGCGACAGCGACGGCGCCGCCTACCTGCACTACACCAACCGCAAGATGAACCGCGAAGCCCTCGTCCCGATCGACGAGGAAATTGAACAGGCCATTGTCGCTCAGCGGCAACGGATTCTGCGGCGCTGGCCCGACGGCAGCCAGTGGCTGTTCCCGGCCTCAAGGATGAACCCGGACGGGTGCAAACCGCTGACCACACACTCCTACCGCAGCCAGCTGCGGGACTGGCTCGCACGCTGCGAGATCCGCGACGAACACGGCCGAGCGGTGCATCTCACACCCCATCAATGGCGTCATACCTTCGCCACCCGGCTGATTAACCGGGATGTGCCGCAGGAAGTCGTGCGGGTGCTGCTCGACCATTCGTCTGGGGAGATGACGGCCCACTATGCCCGCCTGCACGACACCACGGTGCGCCGGCATTGGGAAAATGCCCGCAAGGTCAACACCAACGGCGAGACCGTGACGATCGATCCGAACGGGCCACTGGCAGAAGCGAATTGGGCCAAGCAGCGGCTCGGCCGCGTCACCCAGGCACTGCCCAACGGTTACTGTGGGCTACCGGTCCAGAAGACCTGTCCGCATGCCAACGCTTGTCTGACATGTCCGATGTTCGTCACGACGGCCGAATTTCTGCCCAACCACCGTGAGCACCGCCAGCAGGTCGTGCAGATCATCTCCGCCGCCGAAGCGCGCGGCCAGCACCGCCTGGTCGAGATGAACCAGCAGGTCCTCGCCAACCTCGACAACATCATCCCGGCACTGGAAAGCGATCCCGACGCAAGGGAATCCGCCGATGCGTGCTGACAACAGCCGACACATCATCACCGCCGCACAGCAACGGCGTGAACTCACTCGCGCCAAAGCGATCCAGGCGTTGCGGATCCTCGACAACGCCGGTGCCGTCATTACATTCGAAACCGTCGCCCAAACGGCCGGGGTGTCGCGGTCCTGGCTCTACGCCCAACCCGACATCCGCGCCGAGATCGAACGCCTCCGTGGCACCGGGCGCAGGGCACCAGCCACACCAATCCCGTCGCGGCAACGCAGCTCGGACACCTCGCTACTCAAACGGCTCGAGGCCGCACACCAGCGCAACCGCAGGCTCTGCGACGAAAACGACGCATTGCGTCGACAACTCGCCGAAGCCCTCGGCCAACTCCGCGCCGTCAGACACAGCCGCTCCTAGGGTGGCCTCCTGGGTGTTTTCGCATCCGCTGAGGCGTGGGATGACACGATATTGAAGTGAGCGATGCTCGGGTCCGCTACACGGGAAACGGCGACGTCGGCCCTCAGGGTAGGGCGTCGATTGATGATCTGCTGGATCGGGCGGTGGCGGCGATTAACCGTGGTGACCGGATGGCCGCGACCGCACTGGCGGGGCAGGTGCTGGCCGTTGACCGCGACAACGCCGACGCCGAGGACCTGCTGGCGGCCGCGCCAACTGAGGACGGCGAGATCCGCCGGTTGACGATCATGTTCGCCGACTTGGTGGATTCGACGGCGTTGTCCACCCGGGTGGAACCCGAAACCTATCGGCTGCTGGTGGGCCGCTACCGCGAGCTGGTACTGGAGATCGTGGACCGCTACGAGGGACACATCGGCTCCACCAAAGGCGACGGGTTGTTGGCGGTATTCGGTCACCCGATCGCCCACGACAATGATGTGCGCCGCGCGGTGCAGGCCGGACTGGAGATCACCCGGGAGGTGGCCCGGCTGAGCGAGCAGACGAACCGCCGCTTCGGCATCGAGATTGCGGTGCGGGTGGGCGTGCACCGCGGGCTGGTGTATCTGGACACGGCCCAAGATGACGTCTACGGGCTTGCTGCCAATCTGGCCGCGCGGGTGTCGGGTCTGGCCCAGCCAGGGGCCGTTGCGATCTCAGAGGCCGTGGAGCCGTTGGTGCGCAACGCGTTTGAGCTGCAGGCCTGTGCGCCTGCGGCAGTCAAGGGTCTAGAGGGGCTCATCGCCCACCACCGCGTAGTGGGTGAGCAGGTCGAGCCCGCCCGCGTGGGCCGGGGCCCGTTGATCGGCCGTGACCGGGAGTTGGCGCGGCTGGAGAACAGTTGGGCGCGTGCCGAGGCCGGCACGTTGACGACGCCAGGGGTGGTGTTTTGCGGGGACCCAGGGATCGGCAAGAGCCGGCTAGCGGCCACGGCCATGGACATGGTTGAGCGCTCGGGCGGTGTGGCGCTGGAGTTGACGGGCTCGCCGTTTCACACCGATGTCGGTCTATACCCGGTGCGCATGCTGATCGAACGCGACTGCGGCATCGAGCGGCCGACCGATGCGGCGGAGCGATTACGCCTGTTGGACAACAAGATCCGCGGCCGCAGGCTGGACCCCGTAAGCACGCTGCCATTGTTGGCGCCGGTGCTGGGCATCGCACCCGAGCACGGCTACGAGCCGGTGCCCGCCGAGGGCCGCAGGCTGCAGGAGCTGATCGCCACCGCGGTGCACGAGTATCTGTTGGCGTGCCTGTGTGAGGGCGCTGCGCTGGTCGTGGCCGACGACGTGCACTGGTTCGACCCGTCCACGATCGAGGTACTGAGTGCGCTGCTGGCCGCGAATCCGGGCCGGCTGCTGCTGGTGGTAACCGGTCGGCCCGGGAATTGGTTACGCGAGGACTGGCCAGTGAAAGTGTTCGACCTGGCGCC